>NZ_JAVKPO010000039.1:0-1646 GCF_040980945.1 Kocuria sp. CPCC 204721 | reverse complement strand
AACGGCTCTGTCGCACTTTCGGTGGTGGGGTAGAAGGCGCTCAGGCTAGGAGGATGCGGTGGCGGAGCAGGGTGAATCCTGCGCGTCCGTACATCTGCCGCTTGAGCATCTTCGTGCGGGTGTTCACACCCTCGGTCCTGCCGTTATGGCGCGGCGTGGTGAGCGCGGCGACGACGGCATCGCGGTCCTGCTCGATCCCGCGGATGAAGGAGTGCACGTGCGGCAGGTCCGCCGTACGTGCGGCATGGATCCACTGTTCGAGCCCGGCGGCATTTGCCTCAACGGGCTTCAGGAGGGCGGCAAATGCTCCCACCAGGCCGTGCAGGGCGGTGATCTCGGGGCACGCGAGGGCGATCTGGCCAAGGCGCTCCTGCTGACCGGCGGTGAGCTTGTCCGGCGCACTCAGTAGCAGGCGCGCCGCGCGGCGTGGTGAGAGATGGGCCCTGTCGTCCTCGGCACGGCCCTGACTGAGATACCGGGTCAGCAGGTTCGCACTGCCCTGGTAGCCCAACTCGCGGATCTCGCGCAGAAGCTGCTGGACCGGGACACCGGGGTCTTCGACACGACGGGTGCGCAGATGCTCCCGGTAGGGATCCACGAGCGTAGGCCGGTACTGCGGAACACGTTGGAGGCGTTCGGGTGCGTCGGCGCGGGCATACCGCTTGACGGTGTTCAGCCCAAGGCCCAGCCGCCGGGAGCACTCCAGCAGTCCGACGCCCTTTCCCAGCAGCCCGTGCACCTGGGCCCAGCGCTGTGCTGTGGTGCGGGCCCGAGGGCCGTCCTGCAGCCCGGTCGCCCCGGCCCAGCACGCCGAATGCGCGGCGACCTCCTTGACCACGGTCTCGGCCAGGCCATGCCAGAGGTGCCACCGGTCGGCGACCTGGACGGCGCCGGGCAGCGCCTCCCGCACGGCCTGGGCGTAGGCCGTTGAGCCGTCACGGCACACGATCCGCACCCCAGGGTGCGTGCGCAGCCAGTCCGCGACGGTCTGGGTTCCGCGTCCGGGAATCACGTCGATCCGGGTGCCGGTGTCGGCGTCAATGAGGACGGTGGCGTAGCTGCAGCTGCGGCGCAGCGCGAAGTCGTCAATCCCCAGCGCACTGGGCACCGCCCGCTCGGGCAGCGCGATGCCCAGCAGCGTCCGCAGTGCGGTGTCCCGTCCCGCGGTGATCCCCATGACCGGCAGCAATCGGGCCGACGCACGGCCGGCAAGCTCGCGAACGACGCAGTGCAGCTGTCCGGTCAACCGGACCGTGCGCCGCTGATAGCGCTCCAGCAACCCCGGGACCTGCTCCCGGAAGGTCTGCCGCGCACAGCCAGATGACCGGCACCGCATCCGGCGTACCCGCACCCGGATCAGCACGCGACGCCCATCGACCGGCACGTCCGCCGGCATCCGCTCATGGAAGGCATGGACCGTCCGAGTCAGCGTCCCGCACGACGGGCACTCCACCGCTCCGCCACGTGTCGACGCGCGAACCACGAGCATTTCGCCAGTGTCCTCGATCCCCTCGATCACCAACGCCGACAGCCCCGAGAACACCATCTCGACCAGCATTTTCGCATCAACCATGCCCCATCATGAGAAAGCCCGGAAGCACGAACCAACCGTCAACACATCGCACCACCGAAAGTGCGACAGAGCC
>NZ_JAVKPO010000038.1:0-1668 GCF_040980945.1 Kocuria sp. CPCC 204721 | reverse complement strand
CCCGCGCCGGCTACGCCGTCGCCCAGGCGCACACCGGCCCCGCCGCCCTCGAGACCGCCCGCACGGAGCACCCGGACGTCGTGGTCCTGGATCTGGGGCTGCCGGGGCTGGACGGGGTCGAGGTGTGCCGGCGGCTGCGGGCCTTCTCGGAGTGCTACGTGCTGATGCTCACCGCCCGCGGGGACGAGGAGGACAAGCTGGCCGGGCTGGCCGCCGGGGCCGATGACTACATCACCAAGCCCTTCAGCGTGCGCGAGCTCGTCGCCCGGGTGGCCGCGGTGCTGCGCCGGCCCCGCCCCACCGTGGCCCCGGCCGAACCGGCGCGGGTGTTCGGGGACCTCGTCATCGACCTGACCGCCCACGAGGTGCGGGTGGGCGGCGATCCGGTGGCGCTCACCCGCACCGAGTTCGACCTGCTGGCGGCCCTGTCGGCCCGCCCACACCAGGCGTTCTCCCGTCGTCAGCTCATCGACATCGTGTGGGACCCGGCTTGGGTGGGCGACGAGCGGATCGTGGACGTGCACATCGGCCACCTGCGCCGTAAGCTGGGCGAGGAACCGACCGCCCATATCGACACGGTGCGCGGGGTCGGCTACCGGATGGGGGCCCGATGACCCGACGCCCCCGGGGGCTGGTCTCCCGGTTCCTGCTCGCCCAGCTGCTGGTGGTGGCCGCCAGCCTGCTCGCCGCGGTCGTGGTGGCCTCCCTGGCCGGCCCGGCGATCTTCCACGAGCACCTGATCATGGCCGGGCACCCGGAGAACTCCCCGGAATTGCTGCACGTGGAGCAGGCCTACCGCGACACCAACCTCATCACCCTGGGCGTGGCCCTGGGCACCGCCCTGGTCTGCGCCCTGGTGGTCAGCGCCTGGTGCTCCCGTCGTATCCGGGGGCCGTTGGAACGATTGACCGAGGCGGCCCAGGGCATGGCCCACGGCCGCTACGACACCCGGGTCCCGGCGATGGGCGCCGGGGCGGAGGTCGAGGCCCTTGCCTCCTCGTTCAACACCATGGCCGCCCGTCTGCGGAGCACCGAGGACACCCGCCGGCGAATGCTCTCAGACCTGGCCCATGAGATGCGCACCCCCATCGCGGTGCTCACCGTCTACTGCGAGGCCCTCCAGGACGGGGTCACCCACTGGGATGAGACCACCAGTGAGCTCATGAGCGAGCAACTGGCCCGACTGACCCGGCTGGTGGACGACATCAACGACGTCTCCCGCGCCGAGGAAGGCCGGATCGACCTGGACCGCACCGAGCAGCCCGTCGGTGAGCTCCTCCGGAGTGCCGTGGAGGCCCACCGGGAGGGCTACGCCGCCAAGGGCGTAGCCCTGGAGCTCGACATCGACGAGTCGGCCGGGACCGTGGACGTGGACCGGCAACGGATGGGCCAGGTACTGGGCAACCTGCTCACCAACGCCCTGCGCCACACCCCGCTGGGCGGAAAGGTGATCCTGAGGGCGGCCCGGCAGGGTCCCGGGCAGATCGCCATCCACGTGGCCGACACCGGTGATGGCATCAGCGCCGAACACCTGTCCCACGTCTTCGAACGCTTCTACCGCGGGGACACCGCCCGCGACCGCGACCACGGCGGCTCCGGGATCGGCCTGACCATCTCCAAAGCACTGGTCGAAGCCCACGGCGGGTCCCTCACCGCCACCTCCCCCGG
>NZ_JAVKPO010000037.1:0-1751 GCF_040980945.1 Kocuria sp. CPCC 204721 | reverse complement strand
TCGTTGATCCCCGGGTGCAGGATCACACCCTGGGCGGATTCCTTGTACGCGAGCATCAGTTCGCGGTCCACGGAGAGGTAGTTCTGCCCGTTGGGGTTATAGATCTTCGCGGTCGGGAAGAAGGAGTCCATCCCAAACGTTCTGGCCTCGTCCGGGACGATGGGTACGATGCGGTGCCCGAAGTCCTTCTCCCGCATCAGGTCCTTGAGGATCCGCACGAACGCCATGGTCGTGGCCGCCAGTTGTTTGCCCGAGCCCTTCTTCCCCGAAGCGAAGGCTTTGTCCGAGGGCAAGGTGAGCGCCTGCTGGGTGTGGGGGCGATCCGGGAGGAACCCCCCCAACTCCTGACGGCGTTCCAACAAATACTTGATTTCGGGGGAGTCGGGTCCGGGGTGGTAGTAGGGGGCGTTGTAGAGATCCGAGTCCAGTTGCTCATCACTGATCGGGATCCGTAAGTGATCCCGGAAGGCCTTGAGGTCTTCGAGGGTGAGCTTTTTCATCTGGTGGGTGGCGTTACGGGCCTCGAAGTGCGGACCCAACCCGTAGCCCTTGACGCCTTGGGCCAGGATCACCGTGGGCTGGCCGGTGTGTTCCACCGCCGCCTTGTACGCCGCGTACACCTTGCGGTAGTCATGAGCGCCGCGCTTGAGGTTCCAGATCTGCTCATCCGTGTAATCGGCCACCAGCTCTTTAGTGGCTGCGGAGCGGGCGAAGAAGTGGTCACGGACGAACCCACCGGATTCGGCTTTGAAGGTCTGGTAGTCCCCGTCCAGGGTCTCGTTCATGATCCGCACCAGCTCCCCGGTGTGATCCGCCTCCAGCAGGGCGTCCCATTCCCGGCCCCACACGACCTTGATCACATTCCACCCCGCACCGCGGAAGAACGCTTCCAGCTCCTGGATGATCTTCCCGTTCCCGCGTACCGGACCATCCAAGCGTTGCAAGTTGCAGTTGATCACGAAGGTGAGGTTGTCCAACTTCTCATTCGCCGCTAACTGCAGCACACCACGGGATTCGGGTTCATCCATCTCCCCGTCGCCCAAAAACGCCCACACGTGCTGGTCCGAGGTGTCCTTGATACCGCGGTTGTGCAGGTACCGGTTGAACTGGGCCTGGTAGATCGCGTTCATCGGCCCGATCCCCATCGACACGGTGGGGAACTGCCAGAAATCCGGTAAACACCGCGGATGCGGGTACGAGGGCAACCCGTTGGGGGCGTGGGTCTTCTCCTGCCGGAACCCATCCAACTGCTCCTCCGTGAGCCGGCCCTCGAGGTAAGCGCGGGCGTAGTTACCGGGGGAGGAATGACCCTGGAAGAACACCTGATCCCCGCCCCCGGGATGACCAGGTCCGCGGAAGAAGTGGTTCAACCCCACCTCATACAACGTCGCCACCCCCGCGTAAGAGGAGATATGCCCGCCAACGGAGACTTCCGGGCGTTGAGCGCGGTGGACCATCACCGCCGCGTTCCAGCGCAGGAAAGCCCGGTAACGGCGCTCGATCTCCTCATCACCGGGGAACTCGGGTTCTTGATCCACCGGGATCGTGTTCACATAATCCGACGTCGTCACCATCGGCACACCCACCGAATGCGTGCCCGCGTGCTGCAACAACGCCCGCATCACGTACTGCGCCCGCGCGGTACCCTGCGCCTGGATCAACGCGTCAAACGACTCGATCCACTCCTGCGTCTCCTGAACATCAGCGTCCTGAAGATTATTCGTCAACCCACTCAAAATGTGGTGATTGCT
>NZ_JAVKPO010000036.1:0-2101 GCF_040980945.1 Kocuria sp. CPCC 204721 | reverse complement strand
CTTCCCATTCGCCAGTTCCTTCGGCATAACTCCATCCTCGTTTCCAAGGTCAGGAGCCTCCAACAAACTCAGGGCGCTTCAGCTGAGGGCAGCGGGGAGGTCAAAGGCCGTGTCGGATGGTTGGGACTGCTGCACGGATAGGTGACACCGAACCTGGCTGGCCGACGCGGGTCGGCCTGGAAGGATGATCACCGTGCCCAAGCCCTATCCTCAAGAGTTCCGCGACGACGTCGTGCGTGTCGCGCGCGCCCGCGAAGCGGGCGTCACCCTCGCTCAGATCGCCAAGGACTTCGGCGTCCCCGAGATGACGCTGCGCAAATGGATCCGCCAAGCAGACATCGACGACGGCAACCGTCCCGGGAAGACCCGTGAAGACTCCACGGAGCTGCGCGAGCTCCGCCGCCGGAACCGACTGTTGGAGCAGGAGAACGAGGTCCTGCGCCGCGCGGCCGCCTACCTGTCTCAGGCGAACCTGCCGGGAAAAGGTTCTTCCCCCGCAAGCGGGAGGTGCCCCCACCGCTCGTGAGCGAGCTCGCCGCTGACGGGATCCCCGTCGCGGTGTCCCTGCGGGTCCTCAAAGCTCTCCCGCCAGCCCTACTACCGCTGGCTCAAACACCAGCTCACCCAGGCCGAGCTGATCCAGGCCTATCGCGCCAACGCGCTACTGGATGCCCACCGCGATGACCCCGAGTTCGGCTACCGGTTCCTCCTCGGCGAAGCCGGCGAGGCCGGTGAAGAGATGTGCGAGCGGACCGCGTGGAGGATCTGCCGGGACAACCAGTGGTTCTCCGTGTTCGGGAAGAAGCGCGGCAAGAACGGGAAACGCCCGGGGCCGCCGATCCACGACGACCTCCTCAAGCGGGACTTCACCGCCGATGACGTCAACGAGCTGTGGCTGACCGACATCACCGAGCACCGGGCCGACGAGGGAAAGCTCTACCTCTGCGCCATCAAAGACGTGTTCTCCGGCCGTATCGTGGGCTACTCAATCAGCGACCGAATGAAGGCGCGTCTGGCAGTGAAAGCGCTGGACAATGCGATATCCGGGCCTTCACAGCTGAGTGTGGGTAGCGGTTCTCCGCCAGGGGCGATGACCGCCTGCGGCGAGCAGAGCCCGTAACCGGTAGTTGTCGAAGTTGCGGAAGCCGCGGGCGACGCGACGCATGGTCTCGATGACGCCATTGACCGCTTCCGTGGGCCCGTTCGAGGCTCCTGCGGTATCGAAGTAGGCCAGGATCGCGGCCTTCCACCGGCGTAAGGTCCGTCCGAGCCGGGCGATCTCCGGAATGGGACAGGACGGGAAGGCACCGAGAATCTCGGCGACCAGCCGGCGTCCTTGCTCGGGGCGGGCGTGGTAGACCGCGCGCAGCTTCTGGTAGCAGTGCCAGGCAAGGGTGACCTCGTGGTGCGGGTCCCCGGCCTCGAGCTTCGCGTTGAGTCGGCGGACCTGCCTCTCGGTCAGGTGCTCGGCGCCGATCTGTAGGGTGCGGCGGATTCCGTAGAGCGGGTCCCCGGTTCTCCCGCGGTGACCCAGGGTGTCCTGCTGCACCCGGCGACGCACCTCGTCGAGGGCCTGCCCACCGAGTTTCACGACGTGGAACGCGTCGAGAACGGTGATCGCCTCCGGGAGCTCGTCGCGGATGGCGTTGGCGTAGCCGTGGAACGGATCCAGCGTCGCCGTGCGGATCCCGCTCGTGAAGGTCGGCCCCTGCTCGATGAGCCAGTCGCCGTAGGCCGCCCCCGTGCGCCCGGGCACCAGATCCAGCAGTCGTGCCCGGGGCCGGCCGTCCTCGCCGCGGGAGTGGTCCACGATCCCGGTGACCAGCCCAGTGCCGGGTGGGCCCACGTGGCGCCAGACGTGCTCGTCCACGCCCAGGGCGTCCACCCCGGCCAGCCGATCCTCCGCGGCCAGCTGGGCCTCGATGACTGGAGTGATGGCGTCCCAGACGGTGTTCCAGGCGACTCCGAGCATCTGGGCCAGGGCCGAGACCGCGATGTCGTGGCAGCGCAGCTGGCCCACCGCCCAGGCGATCGCGCGGGTGGTGAGCTTGGCCCGCGGTGCCGCCAGCTCGTGGACCTCACTGAAGGTCGTCACCTCGCA
>NZ_JAVKPO010000035.1:0-2576 GCF_040980945.1 Kocuria sp. CPCC 204721 | reverse complement strand
CCGTGAACGGTCGCCTCGAGCACCTGCGTGGCCTGGCCCTCGGCTTCCGCAACCTCACCAACTACATCGCCAGATCGCTCCTGGAGACCGGCAGATTCAGACCACACCTACACCCCGAATTGTGAAGAGCCCAATATGTTCAGGCAATGTGTTTCAGCAATAGCCTCCGGGCTCGTCGATGTGGCCGGTGGCGAGGATTTCGCCGGTGTGCCGGCCGTCGCGGGTCAGCTGACGGCGTGAGGCGATGACCCGTTCTCGGACCGGGCGCGGCCCTCGCCGCCACGCGATTCTATGGCCTGCCCAGCCTCTGACCGATGTCTCGACTCATCCGTCCCGGTGGACCTAGGGAGTCGAGCCCTAGGTCCACCCGAGATGGATAAGACATCCCTCAGGCTCTCACGGCGTCGCGCTACCTTGGGGACTTAGGCCCAGTCCTTGTGCGGCGACGTGCCGCCGATACCGGCGTTGAACGTATTCGTCGGATCGAGCTCCTTGAAGTGCTCTTCCATGGACTCCGGCAGCTTGTAGATGCGACCGTAGTTGTGCTCGGCGGGCAGCTTCGCGCCGCGCTCCTCCAGCAGGTGCTGGATGCGGTCGTGCAGCGCCTCGGGATCCACGCCCTGCTTGGCGACATAGTCCTGGTGCATCACATGGCAGAAGAAGTGCCCGTAATACGCCTTGACCTCAAGCTGGTCGTCGATCTCCTCCGGCAGCACCTCGAGCCAGTTCCAATCGTCGCGACGCAGGGCCACATCGATGGGGATGAGCCCTGCGATGTGCCGGCGCTTCAACGCGGCGTAGCGAGTGGCGGCACTGGCCGCGCCGAACCGGTTGAGCGACGCGCTCTTTTCTTCATCAGACGTGCAGATGAAGAACTCACCAGTGTGCTCGGGCTCTTCGAAGAACTCCTTGAGCATCTTCTCGCTCGCGGCCTTCTGCGACTCGCTGACGGTGAGCAGCAGGTGATGCTCGAAACGGTTGCGGTACTCCATCATGCGCTTGGGCAGCTGGTTGGGCAGCACGCTGAACATGGCTTGCGATACCGTGTCGGCGAAGGTCGGACCAATGCCGGGAATCTTCGAGAACAAGCCGTTGGCCCACGTCTTGAACGAGAACATGCGCGTCTGCAGCGCTGGACTCATGAACTTCAGGAAGACGAAGGTGTCTTTGCCGTACTTCTCGGCCAAGTCGAAGGCACTGCGGCCCATGTACTCACCAGAGATAGGCAGCGGCATGTCGGCTTCGAGGAACAACCGACGGATCTCTTCGAGCTCGTGCGTGTTGTTCGTGCCGATGTAAAACACGGTCGGGTGCACTTCGCGAGGGAAGGTGCGGGTGCGCACCGCGAACACCATCAGCTTGCCGGCCGAGCCGGATGCCTCGAACAGGTACTCGGGGTTCGCATTGTAGCGAGCAGGCGAAGGCACGATCTTGCGCAAGTGCTCGGCGTACTCGGTCTCGTTCGAGTCTTCGGGAGCTGGGGTGACATCCTCGGGAGACCACTCGCCGCGCTGTAGACGGTCGAGTGCGACCTCAGGGTCGTCTCCGAGCGAGATGCCCAGGTGATTGACCAGCTCGACCTTGCCGTCGTCGTTGACGCGGGCGAAGATCGCTTCGCGCGTGAATGCCGGACCCTTGCGAATCTGGCTGCCGCCCGAGTTGTTCGCGATGCCGCCGATGACCGAGGCGCCGATTGATGTCGACCCGATCACCGAGTGCGGCTCGCGCTGGTGCTTGGCGAGCGCGTCGGTCAGGTGTGTCAGCGGGGTGCCCGCGAGCGAGATCGCCTCGCGCGCGTCGTTGATGAGGTGCACCTCATCGATGCGGTGAGTCGAGATGATCACAATGGGGCGATCGTAGTCTTGGAAGCCGGGGCCGGATCCACCAGTCAGGCCCGTGTTCGATGCCTGCGGGATGACGATGAGGTTGTTGTCGACGGATACCTGCAGCGCCCGCCACATCTCGACCAGCGTGCCGGGGCGCACCACGGTGAAGACTGGTCCTCCGCCGAATCGATAGCCTTTGCTGAATGGCATCGTGGCACGCTCAGAGGTCAGTACATGTTCGTCGCCGACGATTCTCTTGAACGCATCGATCGCTTCGTGCGAAGTCGTGGTGGTCTGTCCTGGTTGCGTCATCTCTAAGCTTCCTATATTCAGTTGCATCACAAGCGCGTCATGATGCTGAGGGGATGTCGCCTTGATCCGAGCTAGTCCGCGGTCGTTCATTTTTTGATGGGCGGGGAAACGAGCCAGGGGGACGACGTCTGCGACCGTCTGCCCGGAAGCTCGCTACGGCGTCCAAGGAGTGTGCGTGTGCGTATGCATGTGCATACGCGCATCCTCATTGTAGAAGATGCGCATCAGATAGTTTCGGACCGCGGTACTTTCGGACTCCGGTAGGTTCGGACCGCGATAGTTCGGACCGCGATAGTTCGGACCGCGATGTCGGCCACTGCCCTCACCCCATAGATCGACGCAGCAATCAGACTCGCCTAGCGCCGCTTGAACCGTCCCAGGTTTGGTGCCGCATCTTTTCGAGTTGAGAGGATGGCGTCATGCCGAAGAAGATTGACC
>NZ_JAVKPO010000034.1:0-2655 GCF_040980945.1 Kocuria sp. CPCC 204721 | reverse complement strand
TCGACCCTCACCCCGACACCGACGCGCCGCCCCAGGTCGCACCACAGCTACACCCTCATCTGTGAAGAGCCACATATTGGTGGAGCTGAAGGTGTGTAGGTTCAGGACATCGTTCATAGGTGAGTCGGGACATCGTTCATAGTGGTCCGTGACGATGAGGGATGTCTAAAGCGCGTCTGATTGTTCTGGCCGTCACGCAGCGGCAGCAAACGCAGGCCGAGGTCGCCCGCCGCTACCGGGTGTCCTGGCGATGGGTCCACGAACTGATCCGACGATACGAACAGGGCGGTTGGGACGCGATCGAGCCCCGAAGTCGGCGCCCCCGCAGCAACAGTGCCGCCACCGCCGAACCCGTGCGAGCCCGCATCCTGGCCCTGCGTCGCGTCCTCACGGACTCCGGACTGGACGCTGGCCCGGTCACCATCGCCTGGCACCTCGAACACGAACACCCGCGCGCCCCGTCGACCTCCACGATCCGCCGGATCCTGCACAAAGCAGACCTGATCACCCCAGAACCGAAGAAGCGCCCCAAAAGCAGCATCCACCGGTTCGAAGCAGACCAACCCAACGGAACCTGGCAATCCGATTTTCCCCCGCAAGCGGGAGGTGCCCCCACCACTGGCCGCTGGCCGACGGCAGCGACGTCGAGATCCTCAACTGGCTCGACGACCACTCCCGGCTACTGCTCTCCGCCACCGCCCACCGCCGCGTCACCGCCGCACTTGTCGTGGACAGCTTCACCACGAACATCACCACCTACGGGCCACCAGCCTCCACCCTGACCGATAACGGGCTCGTCTTCACCACCTGCTCCCGCGGCGCCCGCAACGCCTTCGAATATTTGCTGGCCCCCCTGGGCATCGAGCAAAAGAACGGCCAACCCTTCCACCCCCAGGCCCATGAACCGTCCCAGGTTCTCGGCCGCTTCTATGCGGGGAGCGGCTCTGGGTTGAGGGCCGCGTAGTAGGCCGCCTCGAACTCGTCGGGGCTGACCATTCCGAGGCTACCGTGGAGCCTGCGGTGGTTGTACCAGTCGACCCACCCAGCTGTCGCGAACTCGACGTCCGCGATCGTCTTGTAGGGGCCGTCGTGGAAGATGGTGGTGCGGACGCATTCGGCCTTGTAGACGCCGTTGATCGTCTCCATCAGGGCGTTGACGCTCCTATAGTTGTCAACTCGCGATTTCGCCGGTGCGGGGGTTGACCTTGATGAGGTGGTAGACCTCGCGGATGACGTAGCGCTTCAGGCAGCGGATGATGTCGCGCTTGCTCTTGCCTTCAGCGGTCCGACGGGCGACGTAGGCGATGGTCGGCTCGTGGAACCTCATCCGGACGATCACGGTGCGGTAGATCGCGGCGTTCAGCTGCCGGTGCCCGCCGTGGTTGATGCGGTGTCGGCCGCTGGTCATCCCGGACCCGGTCGGGACGGGGCTGATGCCGGCGAGCTTCGCGAATGCGGCTTCGGAGTGGATCCGTTCGGGGTTGTCGCCGGCGACGATCAGGATCTCTGCTGCGGTATCGACGCCGATCCCGAACTGCTCCAGCAGTTGCGGTGCGGTGCGATTGACGAGCGCCTCGATCGATGCCCGGAGTTCCTGGGCTTCGCTGTCCAGGTGCTGCCATCGGCGGGCCAGCGAGCGCAGGGCATGGCGGAGAGAGTCTGAGGGCGTCTCGAGGTTCCGAGGGCGCAGTGCTGCGAGGTGGCGGGCGAGCTTGATCGGTGTCATCCGGTTCGTCTCCCGGCGCAGCGTGTCGTCGGCGTGGACGAGCATCGCCTTCATCGAGATCATCGCGGCGGAGCGGTCGGTGACGGCTGAATCGTGCGCGATCTTGAGCTGCCTGATCATCTCGACGCTGCTGTCCGCGGTTTTCGGGATGACTGTCGCGAAGCCGGCGAGTACGGAGCGGGCGGCGTTCTCCGCGTCGAGGGTGTCGGACTTCCCGTTCATGCGCCGCTGGCGGCGGTCAGGGCGTCCTGCTTCGACGACCTTGTGTCCATGGCGACGCAGGAAGGAAGTCAGCGTCGCTCCGTAGGAGCCGGTGCCCTCGATGCCGAACGCGAGGACCTTCCCGAACGAGTCCGCCCAGGCGAGAAGCTGTTTGAAACCGCCGGTATCGGTGGGGACGGTGAGGGTAGCGAGGATGCCGCCGATGGTGTCGAGCACGGCGGCGACGTGGATGTGCTTATGGGTATCGACGCCGATGACGACGTGCCCGGAGTGGACGGTTTCGAGAGTGCTCATGGCGCCTGTCTCCCTTGACGGTTAGCGTGGTCTCACGCTGTCGCCGGCGGGTGGACAAGACTGTCACGGGGACGCTCTCGACATGCTGCTCCAGGCTCCTATTAGGTCACGCCCGATCCGGCGGCAGTGCTTGCTGCGTGCCCGGCCGGACGGTCGACAGATCAACGCAAAGGCACCCTGCGGGCCAATCGTAAGCAAGGGTCAGACCGCGTCGGCCGGGACTCCCCAATCCTTGCGGAACCGGGTAGAAAGAGGCTGACAGTCGTACGCGTCGCCGATGCTTCCGATCGAGGGTGCGATCTGCTCGAGCGCGAGGTGATCGGTCAGCACTACGGATGTGTATTGGGATCCGGCGTCGGAGTGATGCCGGAGCTGGCCGGGACCGACGGGATGCCCGTCCCGGTCACGCCGCC
>NZ_JAVKPO010000033.1:0-3223 GCF_040980945.1 Kocuria sp. CPCC 204721 | reverse complement strand
CCGAGGCACTGAACGAGCAGCTAAAGTCTCTCCAAGAAGCCGGTGTTGCAACGACCAGTTGAATCCGGTCAGTACACCTCCGCCCGGCTGGCCGAGATCGCCGCCGAGCTGGACGTCAGGATCTCGGTCGGGCGGACCGGGGTGTGCTGGGACAACGCGCAGATCGAATCGTTCTGGTCGACGTTGAAGACCGAGTACTACCACCGGCGGAGATTCACGACCAAGGCCGCCGCCAAGCGCGGCGTCGGCGCCTGGATCGAGGCTACCTACAACCGGACCCGACGGCACTCGTCACTGGGCATGCTCAGCCCGATAGCCTTCGAGCACCAGCTCATGAACCCCGCGGCAGAAGCCGCATAACTCGATGTCCACGAAACGGGGTCAACCCCACTGTCGGCTCGCGGTGGGTTCTGTGTCATGTGATGCTCCACTGTGTTGTGCAGGGTTTCTTGCCTTTGCTCTGGGTGGAGTGTGTGCTGGGGGCCGGTGTCATTGGGTGGCGAGCAGTTGTTCCAGGTAACGGATCTCGGTCTGCTGGGCAGTGAGGATGGATTCGGCCAGTGGCCGGACGACCGGATTGTCCGTCTCCTGCAGGACGGCCTCGGCCATGGTGACCCCGGCTTTGTGGTGGGGGATCATCAGCTCGAGGTAGAGCCGTTCGGCCTGGCGGCCCTGGGCGTCGGCGAGGGCGTCGAGCTGGGCGGAGGTGGCCATGCCGGGCATCGCCGGTGCGTCCGCAGAGTGTTCGTGGGAGGACCCATGGCTGGCGGATTCCTCCATCCAGGCCATGGCGGGGGCGGGTGAGGCCTGGGGTAGGCCCCACATCGAGAGCCAGCCGTACATCTGCCCGGCCTGCTGCTGCTGGGTTCGAGTGATGTCGTAGGCCAACTGGCGGATCTCCGGGTCCTGTGTGCGGTCCCGGATCATCATGCTCATCTGTACGGCCTGTTGGTGGTGGACCTGCATGTCGCGGGCGAAGCCGGCTTCCGCGCTGCCCTCACCCGGGTGGGCGGTGCCCGGGGCGCTCAGCCGCCCGACGGCCCAACCGCCGGCCACCAGCAGGATGGCCGCTGCGATGGCCAGCAAGACTTGTCCGACTCGCCGTCCTGCCGGGCGGCCCGTCACGGTCCCCGTGTTCACGCGGCCCTACCGGGGCCATCGAGCCCGCCGGTGCAGGCAGCTCCCGGCTCAGGCGCCTGGGGGGACTGCCAATACTTGGTTACGAAGTCCTCGATGCGCTGGTCATCGGGAGAGTCCACGGCCACCTGAGCACCCCAGGCGGACAGGGTGATGGGGGAATCCAAGCCCTCGTAGGGAGAGACCACCGTGTAGGTGTCCGGCAGAGCCTCTTGCAGTGCCGTGATCTCGTCCTCGTTCAGAGTCGAGGGATTGTAGGCAGCCCAGACAGCACCGTGTTCAAGAGCGTGCACAGTGTTCTCTTTGGGTACTTCTTCTGTGTAAACCCCGCAATTGAGCCAGGTGCTGGCGTGGTCACCGCCCACTGGAGGCTCTCGCTCGTAGTCCACCGGAGTGTTCACATGCTCGGCGCTGAGGTCCTCGAAAGTCTCCAGCCCGGCGATTTCGATATCCTGGCGCGCCGGCGGCGGAGGGTCGTTGACCACGGCAACGGTCACCAGGGAACCGACCAAAGCCACAGCGGCCACTGCCCCCGCCCCCACGAGCAGCTTTTGCTTGCGCGCCGCCTTGGCCTCGGACGCCCAGTGCGCCTCGAGCAGCGCTTCCCGATCCCGGCGCGCCTGGTCGGAAGTCTTGTCATTAGCCATCGCGTCTCCTCAAAAGGCCACTCAATACTCGCGCCACACAAAGACGTACACCGGCTCCCTTGTGGGCCCGGTGTCACCGTTGTGATCGACGACCCAGCGCATCGAGTCCCTGAAGGCGTCCTCTTCGAGCGCGCAACTGTCCAGCTCGATAGGCGGACCATCTCACTATTGACGATAGTACCCTTTGATCGGGCTCACCGTTTTCCCTACGCCGGACAGCTCTCTGGGCCTCGTGCAGCGACTGACGATCTGACTGGCCCCAGAGCCTCGGCCGTCATTGCTTGCTCGTGCAGTCCGTAGCGGCCCGAAATGGCGGAACGGCAACACATGGATGCAGAGCAAGGGGGTGGCCGATCCCTCACCGGACGCGGACAAACATGCCCGGGCTCGGGACAGTGTGAGGTTGACCCCCTTCGGTGGACGTCCTTGATGGTCAGGCCTGGTGCCTGGCAGGGAGGATGTTCCTGTGGGAGCCAAACGGAAGAGGTACACGCCCGCGTACCGGCGTGATGCCGCGCATCTGGTGATCGACACCGGGCGCCCGATCGTCCACGTGGCGAAGGAGATCGGTGTCGGAGAAGCTCTGCTGGGTCGTTGGGTCGCGATCGAGAGGGCCAAGATGGACGACCCGCCCTCAGCACTGGATACCGATGAGCGGGCAGAGCTGGAGCGGTTGCGCCGTGAGGTGGCCGAGCTGCGGATGGACCGGGAGTTCCTGAAAAAAGCAGCCGCCTTCTTCGCGACCGAGAACCAGAACCGGTGAGGATGTTCGAGCTCATCGACGCGGAGAAGGCCGACTACGAGATCACCCGCATGGCCGAGCTGCTCGAGGTGTCCCGGTCGGGCTACTACGCCTGGCTGGCACGTCGCGAGGGGCCGCCGGGTCCCTCGGCTGTGCGACGGGCCCAGCTGGGCCAGAAGGTGCTGGCCGCCCACACGGCCTCCGACGGGGTCAACGGTGCGCCGCGGATCCTGGCCGACCTGCGCGCTGTCGGGGAGGTGGTCTCGCGCAAGACGGTCGCGAAACTCATGCGCGCCCACGGCATCGCCGGCATCAGCCCGGCCACCTGGCACCCGGTGACCACGGTCGCAGACGAGTCCGCGCACACGATCCCCGATCTGGTGGAGCGCGACTTCGATCGCGGCCGCCTCGATGCGGTGTGGACCTCGGACATCACCTATTTGCCCACCGATCAGGGATGGCTGTACTTGTGTGCGGTCCGCGACGGCTGCTCGCGGCGGGTGCTGGGCTGGGCGGTCGATGACCACCTGCGCACTGAGCTGGTCGAGACCGCGCTGCGCCGGGCAGTGACCCTGCGCCGGTGTGACACCACCGGAGTGATCTTCCACGCCGATCGCGGCTGCCAGGGCGGATTCAACTGGTTGTCGCAACACCCTGATCGTGAGGGTGTGTGGTGGGACGAGATCCAGAGGAATCA
>NZ_JAVKPO010000032.1:0-3803 GCF_040980945.1 Kocuria sp. CPCC 204721 | reverse complement strand
CCTGTCTGTCGTGAAGTCGGTCACGGCCGTCTCCTTTCGGATCAGGCCGGACCCTCACACACCGTTTTTCTTACAGTCCCCCTGTCCTTTGTAGGAGTCGAGGGTGGAGTCCGCGATGTGTTTGCCGAGGTAGGGAATGAGGTGGTCGTGCTGGTCCCATGTCAGTCCCCCTTCGCCGATGGTGCCGATGGCGGCTTCAAGGTTGGCGCGTGCTGCCCGTGCGTTGGATTTAGCGCGTGCCCATGCCCAGACGAGGCCGCCCGCTTGTAGTCCTCCTGCGAGGATGACGAGTGTGAGGGTCCATGCTTCGGTAGTGGTCATGCGCTGAGAATAGGGCCGCCCGTGGGCGAGGTGGTGGACGTGGGGGTCATGTCACCAGGGCGCGGCCGTGGGCGGCTGCTTGGCGCGTGCTGGTGGTGTGCGTGGGGGTCGGGTCATGCGTGCGCCCATGCTTCGGTTGCAGGTACGGCAGACGACTCGGAGGTTCGCGGGTGTGTCTGTCCCTCCTCGTGCGTGTGGTGTGATGTGGTCGACCTCGGGTGAGTTGGGTAGACCTGCGTGGTGGTAGTCGATCCAGGTCCCGCAGGTTGGGCAGGTGGTGTGCCCGCAGGCTTGGGCCTCGGCGATCATGGTGGCCCGCAGGTTCTTCCACGCGCCCCGCCCGGTCCGGTTCGTGCTCATGGTGTGGCCTCGATCCTGCCCTTGGCCTCGGCTAGCTGGGCTTCAAGCTGTGCGATGCGTCGCTTGTAGTAGGCGCGTTCCATCATCTCGGCGGTGTTCTCGTGTGGTGCCACGGCTTGCAGGTGCTCGGGGTTCACGCACGCACGGTTCGCGCAGGTGTGGTGGATCGGGGTGTGAGGATCCAGGGTCACCCCGTGCGCTACCTCGTAGGCGATGCGGTGGGCGAGCTTCTGCCCGCGGGTAGGAATGTGGACCAGCCCGTACCCTGTGGACGCGATACGTCCTTGCCACGGCGCGCATTGGTCGGGCTGGTGCTCGGGGGTCCACAGGGCGATCTTCTCGGCTGCCGTGGCGTTGTGGAGCCGGATGGGCTTATCCCCTGCGGTGCCGGTCTTGCGTATCCGTTGATAGTGGGCGTGGCAGTATCCGTGGCCGTACTGCTTCCGGGTGCAACCCTCCGTTCGGCAGCGCCCGGTGTACTTCGGCTTCACGGGCGCGTTCGCGTCGCCTAGCCGTCTCATCCTGGCGTAATGGGTATTGCAGAGTCCCTTAGCTACGGCTGGTAGCTGGCACTCATCCGCAGCGCATGTGCGGTTGCGGGGTGCTGCGATCCAAGCGTCTGGCCCGCCCGTGTCGTTGTACTTGCGCCACCGTGCGTAGTGCATTGCACAAAGCCCTCGGGCTGCGTGTTTCCGTTCGCATCCGTCAACGGTGCAGGTGCTGGGCATAAGGTCTCTTTCTGGCTGGTGGTGCCCTGCGCGCCCCGCGGTGGTGTCCACGGGGCGCGCTGCGGCCCTGGGGGTACGGGTCAGCGGGTCCGGCGGGCTGCTTCGGCCTGGCGGACCTGGGCGGTGCGGGCGCGCTGCTGGGCGGTCTCGTGCTCACGGATCCGGGTGGCGAGCTCCTCACGGTCTTCGGCCATGGCGAGGGCCACGCCGGCGCGTGCGGTGTTCCACGGGGTCTCGCGCCCCAGTGTCCCAATGCGCTGCCGTTCGGCGGGGGTGGGGTTCGCCCACCCGAAGATCGCGGTGTTGCCGCCGTGTTCCATGCGGGGGCCTGCGAGGGAGTCCAGGGCCGCACGCACCCGCAGCACGTCCTCGATTGCCTGTTCTGCGTACTGGACGTCCAAGGCGGCGTGGACTTCCTCGGGGCGGTCCAGGCCCGGGGAGAGTTCCCGAATGTTCTCGCGGTTCCCGATCACCTGGGCGGCGGCGGTGAGCTTCTCCGCGGCGGCGTCGAACTTCTCCGCGAGCTGGGCGGTCAGCCCGGGGCGGGCGTTGATGAGTGCTTGGGCGCGGGCCTCAGACTGATGATTCCGATTGGACTCGTACAACCACGAGGCGGTGCCTACCTGACGGGCGATCCACAGTTTTTGCACACGCGGGTCGCTGTAAGGGTCGGCCGCCTTAGAGGCGCGCACAGCGTCGGCAATGTCCTCCACTGTGGTCGCACAGGCGGGCAGGGCGGTGTACTCGGGCAGGGCCGGGGGTTCGATCCCCACGGCGGTCAGGGCGGTCAGGGCGCCGTTGATGGTCGTCTCACGGTCAATGCTATTCAGGGCCACGGGGGCTCCTTCCGTTGTTGCGTTGTTGTTGTGGTCGGGGTGCTCGGGTTAGTGCCCGATCCACCCGGGGCGCTTGTGGGCGGTGTCGTGGTCCGGGTGCGCAACGTCGTGCGGGACGGGCGCTCCCGGATTGGCGAGGTTACGGAGGGGGTTCACCGGGGGCCGGTACTGCCCCGGGTGCTTCCCCTGCGCGAGTACCGGGCCCATCCGCTGCCGGGAGTCGAGCCAAGCGGTGATCTGCTCGGCGTGTGCTTCCACCTCGGCGGTGGTGGCTCCTCGCAGCGCGTCGATGGGCAGGCCGTAGCGGGCCGCCACGGGCTCCCGGGGGTCCACCTCGGGGGCGGGCTCCGGGGCTGGTTCAGCCGGGGGCTGACGGTCCCCGAACAGGGCGCCACGGGCGGCGGTCATGGGGTGTTCTTCGTAGCTGTTCATCCGATCATCACCGTCTTTCGCTCGGGGGCCTCGGGGGCTTCTTTCCAAAAAGACCATTCGCGAAAAACTGCGACGGGCTTGCCGGCGCGGGTAAGTTTCAAGGTCCCGCCATTGTTGGTGACTTCGTGTTCACCGGGGAACTCGTGTGTTCCCGTGGTGGGAGTGTGAATAACGATCATGCGTTCTTCCTGTTCGGTTCTGGGAGGTTTTCGAGCTGGTATTGCATGCCCGCTAACCTCCGTCTGATATCGGGTAAACAAAAAGCCGGGATGAATACCCGGCCTTGCTTTGTTTGGATGAGGATCCCGCGCTGTTTTTTTAGCTGCCCGTACGTGAGTTCCACGGTGTGCTCGTCCTGGATCACGGGGTGTCCTCCGGTGCGGGGGGACGGGCGTCGCCGTTGAGCACGTCGATACGGTCGCAGAGGTCGTGTATCCGGTCAGCGATCCCGCGGGCGTTGGACACGTCCAGCTGTCGTGCGGTGTCGCCGATACGGAGCTGCAAGCAAGCGGGGTACGGTGCCTCGGGGTCGTTGAGGTGGATCCCGGTGCGGATGCGCGGCGTGTTCATCGGGCGGCCTCACGCATGGCGCGGTGGACGGCGTGCTCGCCCGTGTCATCCCGGTAAGTGAGTACGTACGCCACGGGCTCCGGTTCGCGCAGCGCGCGGGCCGCGAGTCGTCGTGCCCGGGACACTGATAGGCGTTGCCCGTTCTGGTGGGCGGCGTTGATGAGTTCGGCGGTGAGGTCGGTTTTGACGCTCATTCGGACTGCTCCTTCCCGGTCGGCACGAATAGTGAGAGAAGCTCGTCCAGGTCGATACGGACGGCCGCGCCCCCGGTCAGTTTGTACCGGGTCAATCTGCCGTCTTTCAAAAGGTTTTCAATGGTGCGGGTCGAGACCGCTGCGTGTTCCGCCCCGGCTCTGATAGACACGAGTTGCATAGGTTTATCCCTCGGTTCTTTGGTGTGGGATTCCCGTCTCGGATTACCGGGCTTGCTCCTACTAATTCTACCTTAGTTTGCGGGGAATTGCACCGCCTTGCGGGGGTATTCGGGGCTCTTCAGGATCCAGGGTGTAGTTGGGGTCGGCGCGTCGGTCGCCGGATAGGGGTCGAGGCCTCCCGA
>NZ_JAVKPO010000031.1:0-5298 GCF_040980945.1 Kocuria sp. CPCC 204721 | reverse complement strand
GGTGTGGTTTGTTGTTTGTCAACTCAATAGTGTGTCTAGTTTGTTGATACCAAAGTTTTTTGTTTTTGGTTGATGGCCTGACAGTCCCCTGGGTGTTTTCCCGTTTCCTGGGGGTGTTGGGTGTCAGCTGGGATCCTGCCCTGGTTCTGCTGCGCTGTTTGGTGTGGTGGTGGGGTGGTTTCTGTTGAATGTTTTTTGACGGAGAGTTTGATCCTGGCTCAGGACGAACGCTGGCGGCGTGCTTAACACATGCAAGTCGAACGCTGAAGCTTGGTGCTTGCACTGGGTGGATGAGTGGCGAACGGGTGAGTAATACGTGAGTAACCTGCCCTTGACTCTGGGATAAGCCTGGGAAACTGGGTCTAATACTGGATATGACCTCCTGTCGCATGGTGGGGGGTGGAAAGGGTTTGTACTGGTTGTGGATGGGCTCACGGCCTATCAGCTTGTTGGTGGGGTAATGGCCTACCAAGGCGACGACGGGTAGCCGGCCTGAGAGGGTGACCGGCCACACTGGGACTGAGACACGGCCCAGACTCCTACGGGAGGCAGCAGTGGGGAATATTGCACAATGGGCGCAAGCCTGATGCAGCGACGCCGCGTGAGGGATGACGGCCTTCGGGTTGTAAACCTCTTTCAGCACGGAAGAAGCGAAAGTGACGGTACGTGCAGAAGAAGCGCCGGCTAACTACGTGCCAGCAGCCGCGGTAATACGTAGGGCGCAAGCGTTGTCCGGAATTATTGGGCGTAAAGAGCTCGTAGGCGGTTTGTCGCGTCTGCTGTGAAAGCCCGGGGCTTAACCCCGGGTGTGCAGTGGGTACGGGCAGACTTGAGTGCAGTAGGGGAGACTGGAACTCCTGGTGTAGCGGTGAAATGCGCAGATATCAGGAAGAACACCGATGGCGAAGGCAGGTCTCTGGGCTGTTACTGACGCTGAGGAGCGAAAGCATGGGGAGCGAACAGGATTAGATACCCTGGTAGTCCATGCCGTAAACGTTGGGCACTAGGTGTGGGGGACATTCCACGTTTTCCGCGCCGTAGCTAACGCATTAAGTGCCCCGCCTGGGGAGTACGGCCGCAAGGCTAAAACTCAAAGGAATTGACGGGGGCCCGCACAAGCGGCGGAGCATGCGGATTAATTCGATGCAACGCGAAGAACCTTACCAAGGCTTGACATACACCGGATTGGCTCAGAGATGGGTTTTCCTCCTTGTGGGGCTGGTGTACAGGTGGTGCATGGTTGTCGTCAGCTCGTGTCGTGAGATGTTGGGTTAAGTCCCGCAACGAGCGCAACCCTCGTTCTATGTTGCCAGCACGTGATGGTGGGGACTCATAGGAGACTGCCGGGGTCAACTCGGAGGAAGGTGGGGATGACGTCAAATCATCATGCCCCTTATGTCTTGGGCTTCACGCATGCTACAATGGCCAGTACAATGGGTTGCGATACCGTGAGGTGGAGCTAATCCCAAAAAGCTGGTCTCAGTTCGGATCGTGGTCTGCAACTCGACCACGTGAAGTCGGAGTCGCTAGTAATCGCAGATCAGCAACGCTGCGGTGAATACGTTCCCGGGCCTTGTACACACCGCCCGTCAAGTCACGAAAGTTGGTAACACCCGAAGCCGGTGGCCTAACCCTTGTGGGGGGAGCCGTCGAAGGTGGGACTGGCGATTGGGACTAAGTCGTAACAAGGTAGCCGTACCGGAAGGTGCGGCTGGATCACCTCCTTTCTAAGGAGCACGCTGACCGGCCGGGTGGCTGGTGGCCCCACAGACCACGAGATCGTGGTGGACCGTTGAGTCGGTGGTGGGTGTTTTGCTCATGGGTGGAATATCAGCAAGCGGACACGGATACTACGCACACGGGAACACTGCCGGCTTGGTTGGTTGGTGGTGGTGTGTGTGGGGGTTCGTGGTGGCACATTGTTGGGTTGTCGATCAACAAGTTACGTTGGTTGGTTTCCTGGGACACTGACGCATCCATTGTGGTGGGTGTGTGGTGTTGGTGGGTTGTTGTTTGTCAACTACATAGTGGACGCGAGCATCTTTGACGCCGCGTGCATCTGGTCACACGTTGATCACGGTCGAGGGGTTTTCGGATTCCTGGTTGTGGTGGTGTGGTGGGTGTGTGTGGTGTGTTCTTTGATGATTGTTTTGTGTTGTGTGGCGTAGAAGTTGTTACGGGCACACGGTGGATGCCTTGGCATCAGGAGCTGATGAAGGACGTGGAAATCTGCGATAAGCCTCGGGGAGCTGATAAACGAGCTGTGATCCGAGGGTCTCCGAATGGGGTAACCCGGCTGCGTATCATGCGTGGTCACTCGTATCTGAATTCATAGGGTGCGAGGAGGAACGTGGGGAAGTGAAACATCTCAGTACCCATAGGAAGAGAAAACAATAGTGATTCCGTGAGTAGTGGCGAGCGAAAGCGGATGGTGGCTAAACCGGTTGTGTGTGATACCTGGCGAGGGTTGCATGATCGGGGTTGTGGGATGCGTTGTTCTCGGGGTCGCCACCCCGGGCGCTGTGGCGCTGTGGTAGTCGAACTGGTGGTGAGTGCCAGACCGTAGGGGGTGTGAGTCCCGTAGACGAAACCGTGGTGTGCGTGGTGTGACGTTGTTCCCGAGTAGCACGGGGCCCGTGAAATCTCGTGTGAATCTGCCAGGACCACCTGGTAAGCCTGAATACTTCCTGATGACCGATAGCGGATCAGTACCGTGAGGGAATGGTGAAAAGTACCCCGGGAGGGGAGTGAAATAGTACCTGAAACCGTGTGCTTACAAGCCGTTGGAGCCTTTTGGGGTGACAGCGTGCCTTTTGAAGAATGAGCCTGCGAGTTAGTGTTACGTCGCGAGATTAACCCGTGTGGGGTAGTCGTAGCGAAAGCGAGTCTGAATAGGGCGTTGTGTAGTGGCGTGATCTAGACCCGAAGCGGGGTGATCTACCCATGGCCAGGTTGAAGCGCGTGTAAGAGCGCGTGGAGGACCGAACCCACTTCAGTTGAAAATGGAGGGGATGAGCTGTGGGTAGGGGTGAAAGGCCAATCAAACTCCGTGATAGCTGGTTCTCCCCGAAATGCATTTAGGTGCAGCGTTGCGTGTTGCTTCCCGGAGGTAGAGCTACTGGATGGCTGATGGGCCCTACAAGGTTACTGACGTCAACCAAACTCCGAATGCCGGTGAAGTGTAAGCGTGGCAGTGAGACTGTGGGGGATAAGCTTCATAGTCGAAAGGGAAACAGCCCAGACCATCAACTAAGGCCCCTAAGCGTGTGCTAAGTGGGAAAGGATGTGGAGTTGCTTAGACAACCAGGAGGTTGGCTTAGAAGCAGCCACCCTTGAAAGAGTGCGTAATAGCTCACTGGTCAAGTGATTCCGCGCCGATAATGTAGCGGGGCTCAAGTACACCGCCGAAGTTGTGGCATGACACCGTGTAGCCGAGCCGTTTGTGGTTGAGGTGGTGTTGTGGGTAGGGGAGCGTCGTTGGGGTAGTGAAGCTGCGGGGTGACCCAGTGGTGGAACCTCAACGAGTGAGAATGCAGGCATGAGTAGCGATAGACGGGTGAGAAACCCGTCCGCCGGATGATCAAGGGTTCCAGGGTCAAGCTAATCTGCCCTGGGTGAGTCGGGACCTAAGGCGAGGCCGACAGGCGTAGTCGATGGACAACGGGTTGATATTCCCGTACCGATGAAGAACCGACCCTATCGAACCGGGGATACTAACCACCCGAACCATCACGATCCGTGGCCGTTTACGGTCACGGGAGTGTGTGGGGAGCGTGGGACCTGATCCGGGGAGGTAAACGTGTTAACAGGTGTGACGCAGGAAGGTAGCCGAGCCAGGCGATGGTTGTCCTGGTCTAAGCATGTAGGGCGACCCGTTGGTAAATCCGCGGGTCATGGGCCTGAGATGTGATGGGACTCTCTTAGGTGAGGGAATTCGGTGATCCTATGCTGCCAAGAAAAGCATCGACGTGAGGTTCTAGTCGCCCGTACCCTAAACCGACACAGGTGATCAGGTAGAGAATACTAAGGCGTTCGAGAGAATCATGGTTAAGGAACTCGGCAAAATGCCCCCGTAACTTCGGGAGAAGGGGGGCCCTGGTTGGTGAACACCCACGCGGTGTGAGCTGGTCGGGGTCGCAGAGGCTAGAGGGAAGCGACTGTTTATCAAAAACACAGGTCCGTGCGAAGTCGTAAGACGATGTATACGGACTGACTCCTGCCCGGTGCTGGAAGGTTAAGAGGACTCGTTAAACCCTTCGGGGTTGAAGCGGAGAATTTAAGCCCCAGTAAACGGCGGTGGTAACTATAACCATCCTAAGGTAGCGAAATTCCTTGTCGGGTAAGTTCCGACCTGCACGAATGGAGTAACGACTTCCCTACTGTCTCAACCATGAACTCGGCGAAATTGCAGTACGAGTAAAGATGCTCGTTTCGCGCAGCAGGACGGAAAGACCCCGAGACCTTTACTATAGTTTGGTATTGGTGTTCGGTGTGGCTTGTGTAGGATAGGTGGGAGACTGTGAAGCCGTCACGCTAGTGGTGGTGGAGTCGTTGTTGAAATACCACTCTGGTCACTCTGGATATCTAACTTCGGCCCGTGATCCGGGTCAGGGACAGTGCCTGATGGGTAGTTTAACTGGGGCGGTTGCCTCCTAAAGAGTAACGGAGGCGCCCAAAGGTTCCCTCAGCCTGGTCGGCAATCAGGTGTTGAGTGTAAGTGCACAAGGGAGCTTGACTGTGAGAGTGACAGCTCGAGCAGGGACGAAAGTCGGGACTAGTGATCCGGCGGTACATTGTGGAATGGCCGTCGCTCAACGGATAAAAGGTACCTCGGGGATAACAGGCTGATCTTGCCCAAGAGTCCATATCGACGGCATGGTTTGGCACCTCGATGTCGGCTCGTCGCATCCTGGGGCTGGAGTTGGTCCCAAGGGTTGGGCTGTTCGCCCATTAAAGCGGTACGCGAGCTGGGTTCAGAACGTCGTGAGACAGTTCGGTCCCTATCCGCTGCGTGCGTTGGAAATTTGTGGAGGCCTGTCCTTAGTACGAGAGGACCGGGACGGACGAACCTCTGGTATGTCAGTTGTTCCGCCAGGAGCACCGCTGATTAGCTACGTTCGGGATTGATAACCGCTGAAAGCATCTAAGCGGGAAGCTTGCTCCGAGATGAGATTTCCTGACCTCCTTTGTGGGGTGTGAGGTGCCCAGTAGACGACTGGGTTGATAGGCCAGATGTGGAAGCGTTGCAAGACGTGGAGCTGACTGGTACTAATACACCGAAGACTTCTACACACACAG
>NZ_JAVKPO010000030.1:0-9641 GCF_040980945.1 Kocuria sp. CPCC 204721 | reverse complement strand
CCTCAACGCGCCGAACAAACGCTCATTGACTGCCTACGACCACTGAAACCAATAGGAATTAATCATCTAGGGGAACAGCCCCTTTTCCGCCGCCTTCCGCGGGCCGTCTACCGGCCCGTACCGGCCTGCGCCGAGGGGCGGTACACCTGGACGATCGACGGGCGGGGGGCGCTGGCCTCGCCGGGCGCCGGGCGCGCCTCCGAGGGGACGTAGTCCGGAAAGTACGAGTGGATCTCGGAGTAGGAGCCCTCCTCTCCCGGGTGCTGGACGGCAACGTAGACCATGGAGTCGTCGTCGTGGATGACCGGACCGCAGGTCTCGGCGTCGCGGGGGACCGAGAGGAACTGCTCGACCTTGCCGCGGTTCTTGCCGTCGACGGTGACCTTGAACAAGCCGTCGTTGTAGCCGATGCCGTCCGGGGCGCCGTCGGTGGAGATCCAGAGGTTTCCCTCGGAGTCGAACGCGACATTGTCCGGGCAGGAGATCGGGGAGACCTGGTCCGCGGGGAAGCCACTGAAGTAGGTCGCATCGCCCTGGGCGGGATCGCCGCAGAGCATCAGCAGGTCCCAATTGAACCGGGTGGCGGTGTGGTCGCCGCGGCGCTCGGTGATTTCCACAATGTGTCCATCGCGGTTCTCGGTCCGCGGGTTGGCCTCATCGGCCTGCGCGTTGGCGCCGACGCCGCGGTTGGAGTTGTTGGTGCACGCGATGTAGACCTTGCCGGACTTCAGGCTCGGTTCCACGTCTTCGCAACGGTCCATCTTGGTGGCCCCGACCGCGTCGGCGGCCAGACGGGTGAAGACCAGGACCTGCTCGATGCCCATGCCCTTGACTCGGCTCTTGCCGTCCTCGACGAGCGGCAGCCACTGGCCGGAACCGTCGAACTTGCCGTCGGAGGGGAGGTCGCCGGATCCGTCGATCTCGTTTTCGGAGGTACCGGAGAACCGGGCCACATACAGGTCCCCTTCGGTCAGCAAGGTCATGTTGTGGCGGCGGTCGTTCTTGCGGTACTTGCGCTTGGAGACGAACTTGTAGAGATAATCAAACCGCTCGTCATCGCCCATGTAGGCAACCACGTGCCCGCTGTCGGCGACGATGACGTTGGCGCCTTCGTGTTTGAAGCGGCCCAGGCTGGTGTGCTTGACGGGCGTCGAACGAGGATCCTCCGGGTCGATTTCGACGATGTAGCCGAAGCGGTGGGGCTCGTTGGCGAAGTCCTTGCCGCGGGCGTCGAAGCGCGGATCCTCGAGCTCCCAGCCCATGCCGGTGGCCTTGTTCTCCAAGCCATAGCGCTTGTCTTCGACGGAAGTGCCCGGGGTGCGGAAGAAGCCGTTGAAATTCTCCTCGCCGGAGAGGATTGTTCCCCAGGGGGTGGTTCCGCCGGAGCAGTTTCCCAGCGTGCCCTCGACGAAGCGTGCGCGGCGGTCCCGCTTGGTTTTCAGAAGCTCGGATCCTGCAGCTGGTCCGGTCAGCTCGAATTCGGTGTCGAGGGTGATTCTGCGATTCTTGTGGGCCCCGCAGACGTAGTCCCACGGCCCGGCGTTCTTCTTGCGTCGCAGTTCGACGACGCTCAGGCCGACGGCGTTGCGGAAGATGTTCCGGCGCTGGCGTTCCAGCGGCAGGGTCGCCCGTTGCAGCTCGATCACCTCGCGGGAGAGCTCGTAGATGCGCCGCGACACGTTCGGGTTGCCGGAGAAGAGCTGGTCGTCGATCTCGTCGATGTCGTTGGAGAGCCCGTCGACGACCGGTTCGTACTCATCCACCACCTGGTCGACCACCGCGTAGAGCACGGCGCGCGGCCCCAGGGACAGGAGCTCGGGCTCCTCCTGTTCCATGCGGTGCCGGACCTTGGCCAGGTCGGGGGACTCCGCATGCCGGACCGTGACGACGAAGTCCTCGCCGATGTAGACGTGCAGCTCGCCGAACTCGACCTTCTCGACGTCGTCCAGGTAGCGGGCCGGGCGCAATACCAGCAGCGAATGGTCCCCGTAGTGGTCCAGCTTGGCCCGCTGGTGGCCCTTCAGCGTGTCCTCGACGGCCAGCGCGTGCAACCCCAGCTCGCCGGCGACCGCCTGCAGCTCCTGCTCGCTGGGCCGGTAGAGCCCCAGCCACGCCATCCCCGAATGCTCGCGCATCTGCTGCACCGTGTGACCCAGTTCCGCCGGATCCTGCACCCGGTGCCCGTTGACATAGATCCCGTTATCGACAATGGCCATGACCACCTCCAGCGCATAGTCTGCCACCTGCCCGGCGGCCGCGCCCGTTGCCGGTCCCGCCGCGCCGGGGCCCGGTGCCACGCACTACGCTGGGACGGTGGACGAATCGACGCAACCCAGTGCCCCGACCGGTGAACCGCAGCCCGCCGGGGAGGCCGCGGCACCGCCCGAGGTGGGCCTGGGGCCCTGGGAGGGCGAATGGCCCGACGGGGACCAGTGGGATCCGGTCCTGTTGCGCGACGGAGACCGGCGCAACGTCGCCGACCGGTACCGCTACTGGCTGCACGAGGCCATTGTCGCGGACCTGGATACCCGGCGGCACGACTTCCACATTGCCATCGAGAACTGGCAGCACGACATGAACATCGGCACCGTGGTGCGCACTGCCAACGCCTTCCTGGCCAAGGAGGTCCACATCATCGGACGACGGCGCTGGAACCGTCGCGGGGCGATGGTCACCGACCGGTACCAGCATGTGCGCCACCACCCGACCGTGGACGAGTTCACCGCCTGGGCGCGGAAGGAGGGGCTGGAGGTCATCGGCATCGACATTTTCCCGGACTCCGAGCAGCTGGAGACCTACGAGCTGCCGCGCCGCTGCGTGCTGGTTTTTGGCCAGGAGGGCCCCGGGCTGAGCCCGGCGGTGCACGCTGCGGCGAAGGCCACGCTGAGCATCGAGCAGTACGGTTCCACCCGCTCGATCAACGCCGCCTCCGCCGCCGCCATCGCCATGCACGCCTGGATCCGCAGGCACGCCTTCGGCCAGGCGCCCCGCTAGCGGCCCACAGATTCCGTGCCCGGGGCCGCGGCTCCGCCGGCAGGGGAGGGGGCCTGGCCGCGACTGGAGCCGTGACCGCGTTCGAGGCTGATGATGTCGCGCGCAAAGGACGTGGCCAGGAGGGCCAGGCTGAGCGCCACGACAACCTGCGCCGCCGGCTCGGGGACCAACGGGACCAAGGCAACCACCAGGACCACCGCCTGGATGGCTGCCACGACCCTGCGGAATTGGCTGAACTCCAGGTGCCCCCGCAACGCAGGGCGCCACCACGAGAGCGCCACGAACGCATAGCGCATCACGCCGATCGCCAGGACCCACGGCCCCAGGGTGAAGGCCAAAGGCACGCACAGCACCAGCATCAGGGCGGCGTCGGTCTCCATGTCCAGGCGCGAACCCTGGACTGATGCGGTGCCGGTGCGCCGGGCCACCCACCCGTCGACGGCGTCCAGCAGCACCGCCGGGGCAGCCAGCAGCACCAGCCACCACGAGCGGTGCGGGGCCGTGCCGAGGGCGGCGAGGACGACGATCGTGGTGCATCCGCCGCCGAGCACGGCCCGGCTGAGGGTCACCCGGTCCGCCAGGGTGGAGAAGAGCGGGTTGCGCCGCACGACGATCAGCACGGCAACCAGGACGAGTGTCAGTCCGCTGGCCACCGCCGCGACGCTTCCCCATGAGGAGGCCTGTCCGAACTGCACCAGGACAATGCCCAGCCCCACGGAGCCCACCAGGGCGCAGAGCGCATCAACGAGCGCCTGTCGCCGCATCCGGGCCGTCGAGCGGCGCATCGGCATCCTCCGTGGTCGTCGGGTATTGCGTGGCGAGTCTACCGGCGTGGCGCCCGGCGGCGGGGGTTCATGACCGCCCCGGACTGCGGTGTTCCTGGCCGTGTGGGCATAATCGGACCATGGATTCACCGCAGCCGATGGAGAGCACCGCATATTGGACGACCGCGCCCGAGGCAGGCGAACTTCGGCAGGCGCGCTTGCGTCCACCGGAGGGCGGGGAGGCGCTGGTACGGAGCCTGTACTCGGGGGTGAGCCGGGGTTCCGAGATGCTGGTGCACCGGGGCCAGGTCCCCCCGGAGGTCGCCGTCCGGATGAAGGCGCCCTTCCAGGAAGGGGAATTCCCCTACCCCGTGAAGTATGGATACCTATCGGTCGGCGTCGTCGACGACGGCCCGCCGGAATGGGTGGGACACCGGGTGTTTTGCCTGCATCCGCACCAGGACCGTTATGTGGTGCCGCTGGACGCCCTGACGGCGGTGCCCGCTGATGTACCGAGCCGCCGTGCCATCCTGGCCGGTCCGGTGGAGACTGCGCTGAACGCACTGTGGGATGTTCCGCCGTGCGCGGGGGACCGCATCGCGGTCCTCGGCGCCGGGATGATCGGCGCGTCGCTCGCCGTGTTGCTGAGCCGGTTTCCGCTGGCCGGTCTCCAAGTCGTTGACCCGGACCCGGCCAAGCGCGACCTGGCCCGGTCCATGGGCGTGGACGCGGTGGAACCAGGGGCCGCCGACGGCGAATGCGACATCGTCTACCATGCGTCCACCACCGCCGCGGGGCTGGCCCGGGGGCTGGAACTGCTCGGCGACGAAGGCGACCTGGTCGAATTGTCGTGGTTCGGTTCCCAGTCCCCGCAGGTACCCCTCGGGGCCGGCTTTCACGCGCGCCGGCTGCGCATCAGCGCCAGCCAGGTGTCCATGATTGGCAGCGCGCGCCGCCACCGCCGCACCCACGCCTCCCGCATGCAACTGGTCATGCAGCTGCTGGCGGACCCGACATTCGATGCCCTGATCAGCGGGGAGTCGGACTTCGATGACTTGCCCGGCGTCATGGCCGACCTCTCCAGCGGTGTCCTGCCCTCGCTCTGCCGGGCCATCAGGTATCCCGATTCCCCTTCCGGTCGCTAGGGTCGTACGCATGTATCGATTGACAGTTCGCGACCACGTCATGATCGCGCATAGCCTCCCTGATCCGTTCTTTGGCCCCGCCCAAGCGCTGCATGGTGCGACCCTCGTTGTGGAGGTGACCTGGCGTCGCCGCGAGCTCGGGCCACAGTCTGTCGTGATGGATATCGGGGCCGCGTCCTCGATGCTTTCCGCGGTCCTGGAGTCCTTGCGCTATGCCAACCTGGATGAGCATCCGGCCTTTGCCGGCCGGCTGAGCACGACGGAGGCCATCGCCGGGCACATCAGCGAGGAACTGTGCCGGCACTTTGACACCTCGGAGTTCGCCGGCCTGGAGGTGCTCTTGCGCGAGCACCCCGATGCCTGGGCATCCCATGATGTCGACTTCGGGTGAGCCCCGCGAAACGACGTTCGTGGTTCCTGCGGGGCTCACCGGCCCCAGCGGGGGGACGGCGTACAACGAGGCCCTGACGCGCGCGCTCCGGGCGGCAGGCGGCACCGTGTCCGTCTGCGGGGTCGGGGGACGCTGGCCGCGCCCGGGGCAGTCGGATCTCCACGAGCTGCGCGCCACCCTGGCAGGTCGTGCACAGGTCGTCCTCGACGGGATCATCGCCTCGGCGGCCCCCGCGGAAGTGGAGGCCGCTGTCGCCGGGGGGACACGGGTGCACGTCCTGTTCCACCTGTCCCTGCTGGCCGAGGGCAGCGTGCCGCCCGCGGACCGGGCCCGCGTGGAGGCCAGGGAACGCCGGGCCCTGCAGGCGGCTCACACCGTGATCTGCACCAGCGAGTGGGCTGCCGGCGACGTCGTGGCCCGCTACGGTCTACTGCCGACCCGGGTGGTGCCCCCCGGCACGGACCCCGCACCGCTGGCCCGAGGCAGCAACCCACCGCAACTGCTGGTCCTGGCCTCGCTCACCTCGCGCAAGAACCAACTCACCCTGCTGGATGCCCTCTCGGCACTTGAATCACTGCCGTGGCGGGCGATGCTAGTGGGCCCCGGCGCCGCGGAGCCCGGCTATGCACGCCGGGTGCGGCAGCACGCGGCATCCGCGTTCGCTCCCGGAAGGGTCCACGTCACCGGGCCCCGGACCGGCCCCGAACTCGACGCGATCTGGGCCGCGACGGACCTGCTGCTGCTGGTTTCCCGGGAGGAGACCTTTGGGATGGTCGTGACCGAGGCGCTCGCCCGCGGTATTCCCGCGATCGTCGGGGCCGGTACGGGATCGGAAGAGGCGCTGGCCGTTGGAGGGGGTTCGCTACCAGGTGCCGCGGCAGCCCCGAACGATCCGGTCGGCCTCGAAGCGGTGCTGCGTTCCTGGCTCCAGGACCCCGCCCGTCGCAACAGCTGGCGGAATGCCGCCATACTCGCCCGGGATAGAATGCCGACATGGCACGACGCGGCGATCGACATGCTACGAATCCTCGGCCCGTGAGCCGCCCCGAGCGGCCCATTGCCAGTGACTGGCTGGCCCTGAGGCGGCCGGCGGACGAGCGGGCCCGGGAAGCCTCGCGCCCGCTGCTGGATGCGCTGGCCGACCACTTCACCCCCTCCCGGGCGGCGGCTCCGGTACACGTCATCGACATCGGTGCGGGGACCGGCGCCAACCTGGCCTGGCTGGCACCGCGATTGCGGTTCAGGCAGACATGGACGTTGCTGGACCATGATCCCGACCTGCTGGGACTCATCCCGCAACCCGGCGGAGGGCCCGTGGAGCACATCGACCGCGTCGTCGCGGGAATCGAGGACCTGCCGACGCTGGGACGGGACGCCGACGGCCCCGTCCTCCTCACCTGTTCCGCAGTACTCGACTTGCTGGGTATGCCGCAGCTGGAGGGACTCTGCGACTACCTGGTGGACCGGAACATCCCGGCACTGCTCAGCCTCAGCGTCGTCGGGGATGTGGAATTGAGCCCGGTCCATCCCTCGGATGCCCTGGTCAACACGGCATTCAACGTCCATCAGGGGCGCGACGGTCTTGCCGGCCCCCTCGCTGTCGGGCAGGCAGCCGAACGGCTCCGCGCCGGAGGCATGCAGGTGCAGACCGCGGAAACCCCGTGGGCACTGGGCTCCGATGACAGGGACCTGATGGACCGATACCTCCGTGACCGGGCGGAAGCCGTCGTGGAACAGGATCCGGCCCTGGCCTCCCCGGTGGCCACCTGGCTGGCGGACCGGCTGGCGGAGGTGCGAACGGGGCGCTTGCACCTCACCGTCGGCCACCGGGACCTGTTGTGCCTGCCCCCGCACTGAGGGGCGGTCATGGCATGAACCGCCGAAGGATTGCACTGTCCCTGCTGCAGGTCGCCGTCGCGGCGGCACTGCTGGTGTGGGCCGCCCTGCTGTGGGGGAGGGGGCCCTTCGTTGCGGCAGCCGGGGTGCTGTCCTGGCCGGCTTCCATCGGGGCGCTGGCCATGGGGACGGCCGGTGTGGTGGTCCAAGCCCAGCGGTGGAGGCTGGTGGCCCGGGGGCAGGGCATCGAACTGGGCCTGCGCGCGGCCATCGGGCGTTGCTGGCAGGCGGCATTCCTGAACGCGGTGCTCCCTGGAGGGTTGGCCGGCGACGCGGTGCGGGCGGTCGAACAAGGACCGGTGGGCCACGAGCGGCGCCGCGAGACGATCAAGAGCAGCGTCGGCGCCGTCTCCGCCGAGCGGCTCGCCGGCACCTCGGTGGTTTTCCTGGCCGCGGGGATCGCACTGCTGTTCGCCTGGCCCGCGGCCGCGGCGATCGGGTTGCTGGTGGCCGTGGCCGCTGGTGCTGCGGCTTGGCCGTGGCTGCGCCGGCTGCCCCAGAGGGACATCGGCCAGGTGTTGGGGTTGTCGGTGGTGGGATGGTGCGCGTTTGCCGTGATGTTCCTGATGGCCTGCCTCGCGGTGGCACCCCACCTGGCGGCGGGACAGATCCCGGTGCTGGCCGCCATCACCCTGGGCGGGATGTCCATCCCGCTGAATGTTGCCGGCTGGGGGCCGCGGGAAGGCGCGGCCGCCCTGGGGTTCATGGCCCTCGGCCATCCACCGGAGCAAGGCGTGGCCGTGTCGGTGGCCTATGGGCTCCTCGCGCTGGTGTCGGTACTGCCCGGGCTAGCGGTCCTGCTGATCCGCCTGGTGCGAAGTGGCCGACGCCGTCGTCCGCGCCGCGGCGAAATCAAACTCCGTGCAGATGTCCTCGCCCAGGACGAAACGACGCACCGGAGCGGAGAGGGCCCCGGACAGCGCATCGGTTCCATCAAAGCGGATTCCGGGGACACCGTCACCCACCAGTAGGGGTGCGCTGGTGATGTAGAGGCGGTCGAGCACTCCGGCGTGCAGAAACCTGGACACGGTCAGCCCGCCACCCTCAACGAGGACCCGGCCCAGGCCTTGGCCTTCCAAGAGCGCGAGGATGGACGCGGGCTCGAATCCCCGCACCGAGTCCAACCGGTGCACGCTCACGTGCGGCGCCAACGGCTCCGGGACCGCGGTGTCGGTGCCGACCAGCCACAGGGTTCGACTGCTCGCATCGGTGAGCACCTTGGCGGTCCGCGGGATGCGCGCCTGCGGATCCACGACGACGCGCACGGGATGGTTGCCCGTGACGGCGCGCACCGTGAGCTGGCAATCGTCGGCCGCCACGGTGCCTGCCCCCACGAGCACAGCGTCGACCAAAGCCCGCAGGCGGTGCAGGTGCTTGCGATCCGGTTCTCCGGTCACGAAACAGGCATCTCCGGTCCGCGAGGCGATGAACCCATCCAGGCTCTGCCCCAGCTGGCCGATCACCAGGCGCGGGCCGGCCTCGACCAGTGGTCCGTAGCGCAGCAGCAGCGCTTCTTCCTCGGTAGATAGGCTGCCACCCGGGAGGTGGCCCGAGACCAGCACATCCCAGGCATTTCGCCCAGGCGGCGGATCGTGGTGCATTCGGGCCCGCTTCGTGGCGAGATAGCCGGAATTCTCCTGGCGGTCCGCGACGTTCAACCGCACCCGTGACTCGACACCGATGCCGAGTGCTTCCAAGGCCGCCTGTTTGGCGGGGTTCGATGACAGCAGCCGGATCCGTTCGATGCCCAATTCGCGGAGGATCTGGGCGCTTTGGTCGTAGTCGCGGGCGTCGACGGGCAAACCCAGATGGGTGTTCGCGTCCACGGTGTCGATGCCTGAATCCTGCAGGGCATAGGCCCTGAGCTTGTCGATGAGGCCGATGCCGCGGCCCTCGTGTCCGCGGATGTAGATCAAGACGCCACGACCCGCCGCGGCGATGGCTCCCAGGGCGGCGTCGAGTTGTTCCCCGCAATCGCAACGGTAGGAACCCAGGGCATCGCCGGTCAGGCATTCCGAATGCAGCCGAACCAGCGGCGCCGGCCCCCCGCCGGCCGCCGGCTCGCCACGGGTGAGCGCGACATGGTCGACACCGCGGGCATCCCGGTAGCCCAGCAGTGCGAATTCCCCATGTCGGGTGGGCAGCCGGGTGGTCACGAGCCGGGTGACATCAGGCGATTCCCCGGAAGTCCGATATTCGAGAGCCATGGATTCAGCCTAGATGAATAAGTCCTAATTCCGCGTGTTTGCAGAATAGATCCCCAGCAATCTCGCTGGGGGTCTATTAATTGCCGGCGGAGGGTGTTAAGCCTTTGGTGTGAACAATCAACTGAACACCCTCCTGACAACACTCTACATCGATTTGGAAGATCGCATAATGCGGCCCTTCACAGATGAGCATGGGTAGCGGTCTTGCGCCACGGCCGGTGTCCGCCGGCGGCGAGCAGGGCGC
>NZ_JAVKPO010000003.1:0-265859 GCF_040980945.1 Kocuria sp. CPCC 204721 | reverse complement strand
GGGATCGGCCTGACCATCTCCAAAGCACTGGTCGAAGCCCACGGCGGGTCCCTCACCGCCACCTCCCCCGGCCCCGGACACGGCGCGGTGTTCACCATGGAGCTGCCCACCTGTCACCGCGTGGGTTCCCCGGCAGCAGAGGTCACCGGATGACCCACTTGCTTTATACCCCCATGGGGTATATACCCTAGAGCGGTAGGGATCCCTTGGGTCCCTGCGGTATCGCATAACCCGAGCGAAGGAACTCCAGATGACCCCCGAGACCCCTCAGCCGCTGCCGATGGCCTCCACCGGCTGCGCCTGCTGCACCCCGGCCTCCGACCAGACGGCTCCCGCCGCCGAAGCGGCCCCCTCGGCCGGCACGTCCGCCACGTATCAGGTGGAGGGCATGACCTGCGGCCACTGCGCGACCAGCGTCACCGAGGAGATCACCGCCCTGGAGGGTGTGACCGATGTGCGCATCGACCTGGTGGCCGGTGGCCTCTCCACTGTGACTGTGAGCGGTATGGCAACCCCGGAGGCCGTGCAGGCCGCGGTCGAGGCGGCCGGTTACGCCGTCGTCGCGGCCTGAGTAACCCCACCGCCGTACCGACCAGCCAACCATCTTCGCGGAAGGAGCATCATGAGCACCCCGCATCATGACCACGGCCACCCGCACGCCGACCCCGACGCCGTGCAACCCATGGACCACAGCGGCCACGCCGGTCACGGGCAGCACGGCGATGCCGATACCCACGGGCAGGCCATGCCGCACGGGCACGCCCACTCCGCCCTCGACGAGGACCACACCGTCCACACCCACGGCGAACATGCCGGGCACTCCACGGCGATGTTCAAGAACAAGTTCTGGTTCTCCTTGGTGCTGGCGGTCCCGGTGGTGGTGTTCAGCCCCATGGTCGGGCACCTGCTGGGCTACCACATCCCCGAGTTCCCCGGGTCGGCTTGGATCGCTCCGGTGCTGGGCACGGTCATCTACTTCTACGGCGGGATGCCGTTCCTCAAGGGCGGACTCACCGAGCTCAAGAGCCGGCAGCCGGGGATGATGCTGCTGATCAGCATGGCCATCACGGTCGCGTTCGTGGCCTCCTGGGTGACCACCCTGGGGATCGGCGGATTCGAGCTGGACTTCTGGTGGGAGCTGGCGCTGCTGGTGGTGATCATGCTGCTGGGGCACTGGATGGAGATGCGGGCGCTGGGGGCGGCCTCCTCCGCCCTGGACGCCCTGGCGGAACTGCTGCCCGACGAGGCCGAGAAGATCGTGAACGGCGAGACCATCACCGTGCCGATCGCCGAGCTGGCGATCGGGGATGTGGTCCTGGTCCGATCCGGGGCTCGGGTTCCGGCCGACGGGCAGATCGTCGACGGCGCCGCGGAGTTCGACGAGTCCATGATCACCGGCGAGTCCCAGCCCGTCTCCCGGGGGCCCGGGGAGACGGTGGTGGCGGGGACCGTGGCCACCGACAACGCGGTCCGGGTCCGCGTCGACGCGGTGGGCGAGAACACGGCCCTGGCCGGGATCCAGCGGATGGTCGCCGACGCCCAGGCCTCCTCCTCCCGCGCCCAGGCCCTGGCCGACCGGGCCGCCGCGTGGCTGTTCTGGTTCGCCCTGGCCGCCGGCGTGCTCACCGCCATCACCTGGACCCTGCTGGGCAGCCCCGACGACGCCGTGGTCCGTACCGTCACGGTGCTCGTGATCGCCTGCCCCCACGCCCTAGGCCTGGCCATCCCGTTGGTGATCGCGATCTCCACCGAGCGCGCCGCGAAGGCCGGGGTGCTGATCAAGGACCGGATGGCCCTGGAGCGGATGCGCACCATCGACGTGGTGCTCTTCGACAAGACCGGCACGCTGACCGAGGGCGCGCACGCCGTTACCGGTGCTACGCCGGTGCCCGGCACCTCCGAGGCCGAGCTGCTCGCCGTGGCGGCGGCCGCCGAGGCCGACAGCGAGCACCCCGTGGCCCGGGCGATCGTGACCGCCGCCGCCCGCAGCGCCGAAGCACAACGGCTGGGCCTGCGCGGCACCGGCTTCACCGCGGCCGCCGGCCGCGGTGTGAAGGCCACCGTCGACGGGGCCGAGATCGTCGTGGGCGGGCCGAACATGCTGCGCGAGTTGGCTCTCGACACGCCCGCTCCGCTACGCGCCACCGTGACCGAGTGGACCAACCGCGGCGCCGGTGTGCTCCACGTCGTCCGGGACGGGCGGATCATCGGCGCCCTGGCTTTGGAGGACAAGGTGCGCCCCGAGTCCCGCGCCGCCGTGGCGGCGCTGCAGAAGCGCGGGGTGAAGGTCGCGATGATCACCGGCGACGCCCGGCAGGTCGCCGAGGCGGTCGGGGCGGATCTGGGCATCGACGAGGTCTTCGCCGAGGTCCTGCCCCAGGACAAGGACACCAAGGTCACCGAGCTGCAGTCCCGCGGGATGACGGTGGCGATGGTCGGCGACGGGGTCAACGACGCCCCCGCCCTGGCCCGGGCCGAGGTCGGGATCGCCATCGGCGCTGGCACCGACGTGGCCATGGAGTCCGCCGGGGTGGTGCTGGCCGGCAACGACCCCCGCTCGGTACTGTCCATGATCGAGCTGTCCCGGGCCAGCTACCGGAAGATGATCCAGAACCTGGCCTGGGCCACCGGCTACAACGTCATCGCGGTGCCCCTGGCCGCCGGTGTGCTCGCCCCGGTCGGGATCGTACTGTCCCCGGCCGTGGGGGCGGTGCTGATGTCGGTCTCCACCATCGTGGTGGCACTCAACGCCCAGCTGCTGCGCCGGCTCGACCTGGACCCCGCCCACCTGTCCACCACCAGCACCGAGGACCGCCGGCCCGCCGAACAACCCGCGACCGTCCCCACCTCCTGAGCCACCCTTTCCCCAACCCCTCAACAACAAGAGAAGGACACACTGTGAAGCGTTCCACCACCCTCATCACCCTCGCCCTGGCCTCGGCTCTGGCCCTGGCCGGCTGCGGCACCAACGGCGAGGAGAACACCGGGGCGGCCTCCGAGGCCGCTACGTCTGCAGCGGCAGGTGCCGGAAGCACCGAGACCACCGGCACGACCGCCCCCTCTGGCTCCTCCTCCGCCCAGGAAATCTCGGAGGAGCACAACGACGCCGACACGATGTTCGCCCAGATGATGATCCCCCACCACCAGCAGGCCGTGCAGATGAGCGAGATGATGCTGGCCAAGGACAACGTGGATCCGCAAATCCAGGAGCTGGCCAACAAGATCGTCGCCGCCCAGGGCCCGGAGATCGACCGCCTGGAACAGATGCTCCAGACCTGGGGTGAGCCCACCTCAGCGGCGGCCGGGGACATGGGCCACGAGTCCATGGGTCACGACTCCGACTCCGGTTCGGGCATGGAGGGCATGATGACCGAGGAAGACATGGATCAGCTCCAGGCCGCCGAAGGGGATGAGGCCGCCGAGCTGTTTTTGACCCAGATGACCGAACACCACCGCGGGGCCATCGACATGGCCAAGGAAGAGGTCACCAATGGGCAGAACTCGCAGGCCATCGCGATGGCCCAGAAAGTGATCGATGACCAGGAAGCCGAGATCCAGGAAATGGACGGCTTGCTCCAGCAGCTCCAGAGCTAGTGCGTTGACCGGTTGGGTCGGCCGGGTTTGGACTGGTGGCATGGCTGAACGTGTGAAGGTGCGTCGGTTGACGCCGGCGGAGGGCCAGCGGTTGCAGCGGATCGTACGCCGCGGGGAGTTTCACCTGAGCGCCATCAAGGGGCCACCGCTGGGGCCACCACACCACCGCGGCGGCCTGAAACACCGCCGACCTACCCGGTCACCGCACTAGCACCTGCTGTTGGGTGGCCCCCCACCACCAGGCACGAGTCCTTCCCGCAGTCAGCCTGAGCCACCGCAGGTCACCGGCCCGGAGGGGCCCCACCCGAATGCGTGGGGCCCCTCCGGGCCGGTGACCACTGATTCCCACGCGCCGGATGCCCGTGGGCCCCCGGCGCGCGGGGCCCGGGACCGGGCCTCAGCCGTGGCCGGCGAGCCAGGTGCGGAAGTCGGCGACCTGAGCCTGCTGAGTGGTGATCCCGGCGGTGGAGGCCACCCGCAGTTCGGCGTGCGGTGCCCGGGCCTGGGGCTCGAGGAACTCGATGATTCCGCTGGAGTGGTGCGGAATCATCTTCTGCACGAAGGCGACGTCGAAGCCTTCACCGGCTTCCACCGCCAGCAATTCCTCGTGCATCATCTGCATCTCCTCCTCCATGGTCGCCATCTCCTGGCGGGCCTCCTCCGGGGCCTGGGCCTTGGCTTCGTCCGGGGTCAGTCCGTACCACTGATCCAGCCACCGGGTGAACTGCTCGATCTGGTGCTGCTGGTCGGCGACGATGTTCTCCGCATGCGTGCGGATGTCGGGACTGGTGCCGCGCTCCAGCTCCAGTTCGGCCATCTCGATGGCGCCCTGGTGGTGGCCGATGATCTCGGCCAGGAAAGTGATCTCCAGTTCCTCGCCTTCGAGGCCGGCCAGGGTCTCGCCGAACTCGTAGGCGGTCGGGGAGGTGGGCTCGGGCTGGAGAGTCTCGGTCTGGGTATGGGCAGAGACCGGGGTGGCCTCCCAGCGGGCGAAGGCCGGGGCGGTCGCCCCGCCCAGCAAGGCGGTGGCGACGGCGATAGTGGCGGCCACCGTGGGGCGGCCACGGAATGGGGTGGAACCCATGATGATGTCTCTCTTCCACGACGAGGGAGCTCGACCCTGAGATGCCGGCTCGGTGATCACCCCGCCGCCGGGGCGGGAACGATCCGCGCGGGCGGGGCTGTGCTCAATGAGATACGGGGGGAAGAAAGAACCCCCGCCTCCGGAGGTGCCCGGTCAACGGATCAGATTCCTCTTTCACCGACGGAGGCCCATCCACGGCCTCCGTGGGTCAGCGTCGGCCTCCAGAAGAGGCCCGGTTTCCGTGGAGGAACTTCTCCCCAGGTGATCAGTCACCCGGGGCATCACCCGGGCGGTGGGTGTGTCATGGCGTCGCCCGACTTGTGCAGCTCGGGCTTGCTCCGCGGCCTCGCTCCCAGCCAGCCCCGGAGCTTCTCACCGCCGTCCGCCACCCGGGTGATGGGTCCGCGGGGGCAGGCTCAGCCCAGGGCGGCGACCAGCTCGGCGCAGGTGGCCTCGCAGCGCCGACAGGCCTCCGCGCAGATCCGGCAGTGCTCGTGCATCGAGGCGTGCTTCTCGCACTCGCCCGCGCAGGCCTTACAGGCCATCTGGCAGGCCCGGATCGCATCCAGGGTGATGTTCGCGTCGTAGCCGGTGTGCCGGGAGAGCACCCGCCCGGTGGCCTCGCACAGATCCGCGCAGTCCAAGTTGGTGCGGATGCACTTGGTCAGCTCCGCGACCATGTCCTCGGACAGGCACGCGTCGGCGCAGGCGGTACAGGTCTGGGCGCACTGGAAACAGGCCTCGATGCAGGCGGCTAGCTTCTCCTCGTCCACCCCGCCCAGGTCCTTCGGGTAGGTCTCCAGCATCGACGTCACATGATGAGTCATGGCTTGCTCCTTCGTCGGTTCGGCCGAGGAGACGAACCGGCCGGAGCCAATCCGCCATACAACCGACAGCAAACTGCGGATCTGGCCGGATGAAGCACTTACTCCTTGAAGATTCCGTGAAGAAATCCCGAGAGCGAGGCGCGCGCCACGCCACGCATCCATTTCCTTTTGTGAAAGATGCATAGGAACCATGAAGATCTCATGAAGAAATCTCTCTCGCGCCGCCGGAAGAGAACGACTTCCTGAAAATAGCCTGGATGATTTCCTATCCTTTTCTTACCAATCCCTGTGAGGCGGCAGGGGCTGGCAGCTGCGCTCTTGCACCCCTCTGACGGAGCCGCAGGTACAGGAGGGCCTGGGCGCACACCGCGTAAATCCGCTAGTCGCCGTCAGATATGCACCTCTTCGGCAGCAATGTGCTGGGGCGCGAGTAGAAGGCGGCCGCCGCCTCGGCGGTCACTCCCGAGCGTCTCTCCGTCCCGCTCGGCGGTGAAACAAGGGGGGAGGAGCGGCCGTAACCGTAACGTGACTTTTCCGTTATCTGTTCGCTACTGTCCTCTGCGTGCCGATCGCCGATCCGGTTGGCATCCCCGGGTACATCGCCGAATTCTGCCGGTGCCCGGGGTCCGCTGAAAAGACATCGCTTGGCAGAAGCGGGGGAACCATACACGGTCCCGCCCTTGGGGCCTGGGGGTTAAGCCGGCCGGACGCGCGCGTCCGCCCGGCCGGGTGTCTCCCACCCGCATCCGACAGCTCACCTCGCAGGCAAAGGGAGGAATCCACTCATGCCCATGTTCCAGCGCCGTACTGCTCGCCACCGCGCCCAGACCCCGTCCCGCCTCGTTCGCCGCACCACTCTCGCAGCCGCCGCTGGTGCGACGGTGCTTGGCTCGGTGGCACCCGCCCAGGCCTACGCCGAGCTACCGACCCCCTCGAACACCGCCTCCTCCACCCCCGCCCCCGTGGTGGCGACCCTGGCCTCGTCCCCCGCCGCGGCCCCGATCGTCCCGGCAGCCACCCCGGCCCCTGGGGCGCAGGCGGCCTCGACGCCGCAGATGGCCTCGGCCTCGGATGTTTCCGTCCAGTCCACCGACACTACTGCTGTCTCCACTTCCGGGAGCGGGCTCGTGGGCACCGCCATGCAGGGTGTGGGCGGTGGTTACGTCTGGGGTGGTACCGCCTTCGGCGCCTGGGACTGCTCCGGGTTCACCCAGTGGGTCTACGCCCAGAACGGCATCGAGATCCCCCGCACCAGCCAGGCCCAGTGGGCGGCTGGTACCCCGACCGCCAACCCCCAGCCCGGTGACCTTGTCGTCCAGAACGGTGGCGGCCACATCGGGGTCTACCTGGGCGGCGGCAAGATGATCTCCGCGCTGAATCCGACCCAGGGCACCTTCGTCCACGACGTCAACGCCATGCCCGTGGTCGGCTACGTCACCTTCCGCTGACCCACACCACTGGATGCCTTGGGCATCCACCCAGGGGCTCCCGGAGAAGCCGCCCCCGTGCTGTGGGGGCCCTGTCAACGACAGGGCCCCCACAGCACGGGATCTCATCCCGCAGTCCAGGCCTGGTTGCCAACGCAGGTCACCGCGTAGCTGGCTTCTGGGCAACAAAGCGTAGAATCCGCCCACCGAAGGACAACCGGAGGGCGAGGAGCTCCAGGCCGACCTGGTCGAGAACTGGTTTGAAGGCTCCGGGGTCGATGAGTCGGTGGGGAGAGCGATCGGCCCGGTGCACCAAGGAGGCCATCCGTGAGGCAAGCAGGTCGTATCCCACCAATGCCCCGCCCGGCCGCAAAACCCGGGACCCCTCGACCACCGCGTGTTCCCACTCGATGACGTGGTGGAGCATCAGGAAGCTCACAACCGTGTCAAATGACTCGTCCTCGAAGGGCAGGCGGGTGGCGTCGGCCTGACAGGCCTCAGCATGGGGGAATCTGACAAGGCATTGCTGCGCAACCTCAACCATCACCGGGTCGGCGTTGGTCGTAGTGAGCCGCACCCAAGGGTTGGCTTGGACGATCGCTTCGGCCATCGCCCCGCTGCCCCCGCCGATTTCCAGCACGTTCTCGGTGACGGGGAAGCCTTGGGTCGCCCAGGGGACCATTCGCCGGGCCAAAAGACTCCATGGCGCACTGCGGCAGCACGAAGCTTCTAGAGCGGACATCCTCGGCATGGACTCCCCCTCCCGGTGCATCCGGATCGTGTGCGCCGAGCCTAGTTCCACGATCGACAGCAGTGAACCGGCTCGGCAAGGACGAGGCGACCTCGCTATGCACACCGCCCGGGGTGGGCGCGGCCGCTGATTCGAGGAAGCTAGGTCCCTGGCCTCCGGACCCCCACCCATGCCCCCTCACGCGGGGTCAGCAATGATGTCGCCTCCGGCGGCTATACCTGCTCTCATGGGCAGGGATCAGATCTCCAAGCACAGGGAACATCGCAAGAACGAACATCGCGACATACCAACACGCCCCGTGGGGCGCTCGGCGTGATCGCCCTGGTGGACGTGAACAACTGCTACGTGTCCTGCGAACGTCTTTTCGACCCGTCCCTGCTCGGCAAGCCCACTGTGGTGCTGAGCAACAACGACGGGTGTGTGGTCGCCCGCTCCGCCGAAGCCAAGGCCCTGGGGATCCAGATGGGAGATCCGTGGTTCAAGATCGCCGCCGATGCCCGCCGGTGGGGCTTGCAGCGCAGATCCTCGAACTACCCGCTCTACGCCGATCTCTCCCAACGCACCATGGCTCTGCTGGACCGCTACGCCCAGGCACAGGAGATCTACTCGATCGACGAGTGCTTCCTGACCCCTCCCCCCGGGCACACACGCGAGCTGCTGGCCTGGGGCCGGGAGCTGCAGCGGGTGGTAGCGCGCAACGTAGGGCTGCCCGTCAGCGTGGGCATCGCCCCCACCAAGACCCTGGCCAAGCTGGCCACCGAAGCGGCCAAGAAGATCCCCGCCACCGGGGGCGTGGTGCACTGGGAGAACACCCCGCCGGGCTTCTGGGGCCGGCTTATGGGCACCCTGCCAGTGACCGAGGTGTGGGGGGTGGCCGCGCGCACCGCCCGCCGCCTGGCAGCCCAGGGGACCACCACCGTCGCCGAGCTGCGCGACGCTGACCCGGTACGGATCCGCGATCGGTTCTCCGTGGTGCTGATGCGCACCGCGCTCGAGCTCAACGCGGTGCCGGCGATCCCCGTGGAAGAAGAGACCGCCACCAAGCAGCAGATCCTGGTCTCCCGCTCCTTCCCCGAACCAATCCTCGACCCTGCCCTGATCGCAGAGGCGGTGGCCGATTTCGCCCAGCGGGCCGCGCGCCGGCTGCGCAAGGAGGACCAGGAAGCCGCGCGTCTGACGGTCTTCGCCGCCACCTCACCCCACCGCCCAGGCCCTGACCACCACCCCAACGCTCATGTAAGGCTGCCTGCTCCGACACACGAGCCCGGGGCGCTGGCCGCTACGGCCCGCAGGGCCCTGGAGCCGCACCTGGTGCACGGGATCCCGTACATGCGCGCCGGGGTGATGTGCCTGGAGCTCACCGACACCGGTGCTGCCGCGCCCCTGCCCGGTACCGCCCCCACCACAGCGCCCATCGGGTCCCTGATCGACGCCGTCAACACCCGGTTCGGCACCGGCACGGTCGGCTTGGGACGATCCGCGACCAGCACCCCCAAGCCCTGGGACAACCACCAGGCAGCCCTCTCCCCCGGCTACACCACCGACTGGAACGCCTTGCGCACCGTCAGCTGATTCCTGTTTTTGGCCTGCCTGGCGACACACCAGCGGCGGTTTGTGTACGAATGCGGAATCATGGGGCATACTTTGTCACATGACTGACAAGGGGGCGCGCCGCATACCTCGCGCCTTGGGGCCTATGGTTCCCCTCGTCATCCAGATCCCGCAGGAAGTGGAAACCGCCATCCGCTCCGCTGCGGCGCAGGACGACGTGAGCATGTCATGGTGGATCGTCGCTCAAGCAGCACGGAGCCTCGATCTACCCCAATACGAATACCCGCCCGCACATGACTGAAGGCGGCCCCCCGCCAGGGACCGCCTTCAAAGTCTCGAACACCGTTCCAGCGACCAAACTTTCGCGGTGTTCCGATAGCAACGAAAGTTCCTCATGAGACACCAGGTAAAGCACCCATCGAGGTGTTGCTATGTCTAGGCTACCAGCAGACTTAGCGACGCCGCTAACCCCATTATCCCCATTGGAGGCACGGGGGTTGGTGGGGGCACAAACCCCCGCAACCCCCGCCCGTCGTCGGAGCATGTGCCGCAGCGCCCAGCGGTTCCCGGTGACCGAGGCCCACACTCCCCGTGCGCGCACGGGCAAGTCCTGGACCCCGGACCCGGCGGAGGGCGCGGAGGCGCGGGTGCCGTGCTGGTGGTCCCGTGACCAGTGGATCCAGGAAGAGAGGGCACCGCCTGGCGCGGAGACGACGAGACGCGCCCACCCGGCCCCTCACCGTCGTCGTCCCCGAACGCAGCCGTACAACGGAAAGGGGCCCGCAGTGAAAACCACGGGCCCCCGAAAGAGCGAACCTCAGTCCACCACGAGCCGCCCCCGCTTGGCGTGCGGGTGCCGCCCGTGCACCGCGTGGTACAGCACGGCGGCAACGACTACCAGCACGGCGAGAACCGCGTACATGGCCCCGAAACCGGCGGCGGAGAGCAACAGACCCAGGATCACGGGGCCCACACCCACGCCCACGTCCATGAGCAGCAGCAGCGTGGAGATGCCGGTGCCCAGCTTGTGGGCGGGCACCGCGTTCACGGCTATGGCCTGCGCGGCCGGCATGAGCGTGCCGTAGCCCAGACCAGTCATGGCGCCGGCCACGACCACCTGCCAGTCCTGGTTCGCCACCGCCAGGAAGCCCAGGGCCACAGCGAAGCAGACGAGGCCCAGGTAGACCACCACGTTGTCGCCGCGCTGGTCCTGCACCTTGCCCAGCACTAGGCGCATGATCAGCATGGCCACGGCGTACGCCACGAAGAACAGGGCGGCACCGGTGGTGACTCCGCGGTCCTCGGCATAGGCGTTGAGGTAGGTGATGACGCCCGCGTAGCAGACGCCCACCACCAGCATGAAGGAGCCGATGGGCAGCACTGCCGGGTGGGCGATGTCGCTGAGCGAGAAGGCGGCGCGCTGCTTGTCCACCTCCTGGTTGGCCTGGGCTTCACGCTTGACCAGGGGCTCCCGCAAGAAGACACCCAGCACCAGGCCGAGCACGGCGGTGACGAGGGTCGTCCAGAACAGCCACGTGTAGTTCAGCGAACCCACCAGGAAGAGCCCCAGCGCGGGCCCCACCGCAGTGGCCAGCGTGGTGCCCAGCGCGAAGTACCCGGTGCCCTCGCCGCGGCGGGAGTCGGGGATCACGGACTGCGCGATCGTCATGACGGCGGTGCTCGCGAACGCGTACCCGAAACCGTGCAGCAGACGCACCCCGATCAGCACGGGCAGAGACCCGGCAGGCAGGTACAGCGCGCACGCGACCACCACGACCACGAGCGCGATCAGCAGCATCTTCCGGCGGCCAAGGATGTCGACAAGGTATCCGGAGACCAGCCGCGCGACGGTCGCCCCCACCACGAATGCACTGGACGCGAAACCGCCCACCGCGTCCGAGGCGGCAAAGCTCTTTACCGCGTACAGCGCCATGGTGGTGACCAGCATGTAGAAGGTCAGGTACTGCAGGAAGTTGACCACCCACGCGACCACGAACGTGGGAGTGACCAGCCGTGCCGGGCCCGCCGAGTGCGCGGGACCGGGCGTGGCCTGCTCCACCACAACCGGCAGTTGACCTGTGGGAACGTCGTCCTTCGCGTCGACCGACACGGGCACCTCCTGGAGTTTTTGGGTTTGTATAGTGCAAGATATTACCCCAGGATTTGTATTATGCAATTTTTGCCGACGACGCCGCTCCGCCGCCTTTCCGCCCCGCCTACCGTTGAGAGCCGCCAGGGCGGCAGCCCCTCGGAAGCCGTCCACCCGGGGATGAAAGGATGGAACCGTGCACAGCGATGACTCAGTGAGCGAACTCGTCTACGAGAACATGTTGCTCTCGAGATACGCCCTCCAGGGAGCACCACCCCAGTCCCGCCGGGAGGCGCTGGACCGCAGCTCCACCGTGCTCCTCGCCCGCCTGCAGGCCGGCGGCCCCATGAGCGTGGCCGAGCTGGCCCAGTCCTTCGGCCTGGACATCTCCACTGTCCACCGGCAGGTCGCAGCCGCCATGAAGAGCGGTCTGATCGAGCGCATCAAGGACCCTGAGGGCGGCGTCGCCAAGAAGCACCAGCCCACCGAGGAGGGCGTGCGCCGCCTCGCGGAGGAACTGGAGGTCCGCCGCGAGTCCTACCAGCGTTTCATCGCGGACTGGCCGCAGGAGGACGTCACCGCGCTGGCCCGTCTCACCCGCCGTTTCAACGAGAGCGTGGAGGCGAGCCTCGGCCACAGCTGGCCGCGCGACTACCCCGCCGAGTCCTAGCGCACGACGCCGCCCGGGCCGTGTTCAGCACCCCTCCACCTCCGCGATCAGCAGCGCCACGTGCAGGGACGTCCGCGACTCCGGATCGTCCAGCGACACCCCCAGCCTGCGTTCCAGCTGGACCAGCCGCCCGTAGAGCGCCGGGCGGGAGAGGTGGATCCGCTGGGCCAGCAGGCTCTTGTTCCCGCCGCACGCCAGGAACTGCGTCAACAGCTCACGGTCCTCGTGGCGCTCCACGTCCAGGACGCTCCCGAGTTCCGCGCGTGCGAACATCTGCACGCGCTCGTCCCCGCGCAGCATCGCGAGCAGCCCGCGCAGCCGCGCGTCCTGTGCGCGGAAGCGCCGCCGCCGAGCGGAACCGGAGCGCACAGAACCGGACCGGGCGGCGTCGTGCTGTGCCGCGCGGTCCGCCACGGTCCCGTCCTGCGAGGGGCCACCTTCCGCGCAACCGTCCCGCGCGAGCAGGGACACCGCGGCCTCCGCGATCATTCCGGCCTCGTCCAGGCGGGCGGCCGCGCCGATCATCCCCGACTCTGGCTCGGAGACCCCCGCGAGCACCCGCCACGCTCCCTCCAGGCGCTGCTCCGTCGCCGTAAGCACCCGTTCCACCACGGCGTCCAAAGGTGTGCGCACGGCCAGCGGCACCAGCACGGCCACGGAGGCGGCGCCGAGACGGCCCGCGAGCGCCGTCGTGCCCTCCCGGCCCAGCGCCCACGCGAGCGCGTCGAGCACGGCGACGCCGCCCTGGTGCTCGCCCAGCGGGTCCGCGCCCGGGCGCTCCCAGCGCACGACCACCGGTAGCCACGCGGCCGGGGCCGCCTCGCTCAGCACCCCGTGGCGCAGCACGCCGATCCCGAGTTCGTGCGCGCGCCGCCGCGCGGAGTCATCGTCCACGTTCCACGGGCGCCGCAGCTCGTGCAGCAGGGCGGTCTCCGCCTGGCGCTTCTCATTCCGGCGGCTGCGCTCGGACAGCAGCGTGAGCGCCACCGCCTGCCCCGCCCGCTCCGCAGCCCGCGCCCCGGGGACGACGCCGCCGCGTCGACTCCCGGGGCGGCGTCGTCGTCCCCGGAGCACCCGCCCCAGAGAACTGGAGAAGTCCATGGCACCCCCCCCCGTCGTCCACCCGGCCCGCGTGATGCAACCGGGCTACTACGGGGACCAGCCCAACGGGATCTGCAACGTGACCCCGGAGGAGTTCCTGCGGGCCTTCGAGACCTTCCACCGGCACACGTGCACCCACTCGCAGATGACCACTCCCGCCCAGTACCGCCGGATGGCCGCCCCGGGGGCGTGCGCCAACGTGTTCGCCAACCACATCTGGGCGTGGGGGGGGACCAGCACCTGGACCTCACCGTGGGTCCGGACTGTGCGCGCCGGAACAACGCCGCGGCCACCGCGCTGCGCTGCGGAGTGCCCATCAGCCTTCACTCGGACTCCCCCGTGACCCCGCTCGGGCTGCTGCACACCGTCCAGCACGCGGTCACGCGCCGTACCCAGTCCGGCCGCGTGATGGGCGAACACGAACGGATCACCGCGCAGCAGGCCCTGGAAGCCGTGACCATCGGTGCCGCCCTGATCTCCTCCCGCGGTGAGAACACCATCGAACTGACCAAGGGCTGCATCTGCTGCCAAATCACCGACGACGTGCAGCGCACCAGGACCGCCCTTGGCCCGGCGGTCCGACCTCGACCACGTGGTCTGTGAGGTCAGCGGCGTGGGCGATCCGGGTCAGCTGGCCTCGTCCGTCGAGGTCGACGACGCCACCGCACCGAACGTCCGCGTTCACCGTCAGGACCCGCACGACCCCGCGCAGTCGTTGCGGGCCATCGCCGTAGCCCGCCCCGCACACGGAATGCGACGCGGTTCCCCCTGACCACTCACTGGTTCTCCTCGCAGCGGGACCGGATGCCGGAGCGCAGCTGCGGTCCGCCGCGGTGGCGCCCGCTCCGTTCCTGGGATCCGGGCCGACCCCGGGTGCATGAGCCCCCGCCACGTCGCCGTGCCCTTCCCTTGCCGCCCTTCCCTTGCCCCGGGCGGGGGACGATTCCGGATACCCAGCCTGCGTGCCACAGTGGCTCCACCAACTCCGCACGAGCACCCAGGACATGGGCTGCGGTGGCGGACATCGATCCGGGGGAATACGAGCGGGACCGCAGCAAGGCGGCCGCAGCAGCCAGCGAGCACTCCGGGTGCAGTGTGAAGGGGGGACACCCCGCCCGCCGAGGGACTCGGCGTTGGGACCCACCAACAACGAGCTGGACCGCGAGCGCTCCGGTGAGGGCGCCGTGGGCAAGGTCGTGCTGATCGGACTGGCCGTGGTCGTGACACCGTTCACCGTCCTGGCCATCATTGGGCGCGTCATCGGGGGCTTCTAGACCCGCTCCGCCGCAGACCCACCCCAGGTCCGGGGCCACGGCTGACGAGCCCCTCCGTGCGTCATAGGGTGGAGGCATGACTCGGATCACCAGCTTCACGCGACAGGGACTCACGTTCGACGTTCTCGACCAGGGCCCGGAGGACGGCCCCGTGGTCCTGTTGCTGCACGGTTTCCCGCAGGATGCCCGCGGCTGGGACGACGTCGCCGAACGGCTGAACGCGCAGGGGCTGCGCACTCTCGCCATGGACCAGCGTGGGTACTCCCCGGGCGCCCGACCCACCGAGCTGGCCGCGTACCGCCGCGAGGAGCTCTCCGCGGACGCGCTGGCCCTCGCGGACGAGGCCGGAGCGGAGCGGTTCCACCTGGTGGGCCACGACTGGGGCGGGGTGCTCGCCTGGGACATCGCCCTGCGCGCACCGGAGCGGGTGACCTCGCTGACCGTGCTGTCCACCCCGCACCCCACCGCGCTCGGGCACGCGCTCAAGACCCCGGACCAGGTCAAGAAATCCTGGTACATCGGCATGTTCCAGATCCCCGCCGCACCGGAGCGTCTGCTCGCCGGTCGCGTGGGAACCCTTACCCGCCGTGCGGGCATCCCCGAGGAGGCCGCGGAACGCTACGGGCGTCGCTTCGCCACCGCGGACGACCTGCGCGGGCCCATCAACTGGTACCGCGCCATGCTGCGCAAGGACGGCGTGACCGGTAAGAATGCCGGAAACGGCATCATCACGATGCCCACCACGTTTGTGTGGGGCAACCGGGATCCCGCCCTGGGCCGAACGGCCGCGGAGGAGACCGAGGTGTACGTGCACGCGCCGTACGAGTTCATCGAGCTCGATGCCGGGCACTGGCTGCCCGAGCGCGAGGCCCCCGCGGTGGCCGAGGCCATCGTGGACCGCATATCCTCCGTCACGTCCGACTGACGCCGAACGGCCGGGGCAGTTCTCACCGTCAGGACCCCGGGGAGCCCAGCACCTCCAACACGGCGTCCCCGTACTCGGCGAGCTTCTTGGCGCCCACTCCGCTGATGCCGCTGAGCTGCGCGGTCGAGGCGGGGGCGGCCTCCACGATGCCGACGAGCGTGGCGTCCGAGAACACCATGTAGGGCGGGATCTGCTTCTCCTTGGCCACCGATGTCCGCCACTCCCGCAGCGCCTCGAAGGTCTCCTTCGCGGCCTCGTCCAGGGTGTCTGCGGCTCGTGAGCGCCCGCTGCCCCCGCCGCTGCGGGCGCGTCCGTTCGCGCGCGCCGTCGGCGCCCTGTCCACCGCCAGCTCCAGGGTGCCTTCACCGCGCAGCACGGGTCCGGCCTCCGGGCCGGGAACGAGCACGCCGAAATCACCGATGGCCTCCACGACCCGGCGGGCAAGCAGCTGCCGCAGTACCGAGCGCCACTCCCGCTCGGAGAGGTCCTGCCCGATCCCCCACACGCTCAGCTCCTGGTGGCGCGACGCCTCCGTGCGCTCGTTGCTGCGGCCCAGCAGGATGTCGAAGACCTTGCCGGAGCCGAACTGCTCACCGCGTTCGCGTTGCAGCCTGATGAGCGTGGACAGCAGCTTCTGGGCGGGCACGGTGGCGTCCCAGACCTTGGGCGGGTTCAGGCACGTGTCGCAGTTGCCGCACGGCTCGGAGTCCTGGCCGAAGTACCGCAGCAGCTGGACACGACGGCAGTCCGTGGTCTCGCACAGGGCGAGCATGGCGTCCAGGTGCGAGCGCGCATTGCGTTTGTGCAGGTCAGATCCGTCTCCCTGGTCGATCATGCGCCGCTGGTTGACCACGTCGCCCAGGCCGTACGCCATCCATGCCGTTGCGGGCATACCATCGCGGCCGGCGCGGCCTGTCTCCTGGTAGTACCCCTCGATGCTCTTGGGCAGATCCAGGTGGGCGACGAAGCGGACGTCCGGCTTGTCGATGCCCATGCCGAACGCGATCGTGGCGACGACGACGATTCCCTCCTCCCGCAGGAACCGCACCTGCGTGTCCTGGCGCACTGCGGCGTCGAGACCCGCGTGGTAGGGCATGGCGTCGACCCCGCGGGCGCTGAGCCACGCGGCGGTGGACTCCACGCTCTTGCGGGACATGCAGTAGACGATGCCTGCCTCCCCCGGGTGCTCCGACTGGATGAGCCGCAGCAGCTGGTCCTTCGCGCGGTCCTTGGACTCGATCCGATACTGGATGTTAGGGCGGTCGAAGTTGGAGACGAAGTGCCGCGCGTTCTCCATGCGCAGCCGCTCGGTGATCTCCTGGTGGGTGGCCCGGGTGGCGGTCGCGGTGAGTGCGATGCGGGGAACATCCGGGAAGGCGTCCGCAAGCACGGACAGCCCCATGTAGTCGGGGCGGAAGTCATGCCCCCACTGGGAGACGCAGTGCGCCTCGTCGATCGCGAACAGGGCGATCGGTGCGCGCTTCAGCAGCTCAACGGTGCGCGGCAGGATGAGCCGTTCGGGGGCCATGTAGAGCAGGTCAATGTCCCCGGCGAGAAGCTGCCGCTCCACCTCCTGCGCCTCGTAGGGCTCCAGGGTGGAGTTGAGGTACGCGGCGCGGATGCCCACGGCCTCGAGCGCGGCCACCTGGTCCGCCATGAGCGCGATCAGCGGGGAGACCACCACGCCCGTGCCGTCCCGCAGCAGGGCGGGGATCTGGTAGCACAGGGACTTGCCGCCGCCGGTGGGCATCAGCACCACGGCGTCCCCGCCACCCACCACCTGCTCGATGATCTCCGCCTGCTCCCCACGGAAGGCGTCGTACCCGAAAACCTCCTGTAGGACGCCCAGGGAGGTGGTGGCAGTGGCGGAGGAAGTCATGCCTCCAGGGTAGGTGCTGAGTACTGGAGCATTGTGCGCTCACCTGCCGTCGTGTGGACAGTCCCGCACCTCAGTCACGCAGGATAGCCGGGAGCATGTCCAACTGGTTGAGGCGGCGCACCACGTGCTTGGTCAGAACGTTGCGATGCAGACTCACCACGTACCGCCCCGGCCCTAACATCTTCTGTAGCAACCCGGACTCGACCATGCGGCGCAGACGGTGGCTCCTGTTCGACGGAGACCCCTTGATCACGTCTTCGAGATCGCCCGCTTTGGCCTTCCCTTGGCGCGCCACCGCGTAGATCACATCTGCCTCCGTCTCCGTGAGCTCCCCCGCCGCGAGGGCGGCATTGACCGAAGGCCCCACGACCTCCTCGGAAATGAAGCGGGGGGCAGCAAGCCGGCTGACCCTGTCCATGTCGTCCTGGAGGCCGTGGATCACATACCCGGCCCAGGCCAGTACCCCCTCCGGGCTCAGGGAGTCCGCTCCTGCGAGGTGGTCGAAGTACGACTGCCGGTCGGCACCAAAAACTGCTGTGGGGTTGAGCGGACGCGCGGCGCTCCTGGAGGTGTAGCCCTGGTTGCTCAGCATGGCGTACGTCAGCAGGCGTGAGACCCGCCCGTTACCATTGGCAAACGGATGTATCCAGACGAACCGGTGGTGGACAAGCGCGATCTGGAGGAGTTGGTGCTGAGCGGGCACCTCCTTGTTTGCAAACTCCAGGAGCTGGTCCATGTCCGCCTGGACGGACCCGGGTGCGGGCGGGACATGGGACGCTCCAGCGATCCCGACGGGGATTGTTCGATAGCTGCCCGGGTGCTCGTCACCTTCACGTTCGAGTCCCTGCACGGCGAGCTGGTGGAGTTCACGGATCAGCCCATGAGTCAGGGACAGCCTTCCACGGGCTGCCAACTCGTCCATGTAGTCAGTTGCCTGCTCCAGCTGCAGAATCTCTCGCACGGCGTCTGCTGCTGGCTGTCCCGTGGCCGCGGCCCGCCGGGCTTCGGCCACGACATCCGCCACCGTGGTCCGGTTCCCTTCGATGCGTGCCGACATGACGCTCGTGAGACCTTGGAACAGCCTGCGCAGCTCCAGGCCAAGAGGGTCGTCAAGGTGCTCAGTACGAAAATCCACGCGCACCCGCTCCAGGGCGAACAGATCCGTCACGAGCGCACTCGCGAAATCGACCTCGGGGAAGACCATGGGTTGCATATATCAAAATTTAGCCGGGGATCAGACAAATTTGAACATCGGAGCCTCTGTCCCTTAGAAACACGGGCAAAGGAGGTAATACCCACTTGTAAATTCTTGACTTCTACGAGTATGGGAACTTGATGCTCACCTCCAGCGGGATACCCTTCTGGGCGACCCGATGCCAGGTGGTGGGCAGCCCCACGGCGGATCTAAACTGTCCCCGTACGTTTTCGAGATCCACAGTCGTGGGGGAACGAGGCTTTCGTGCGTCAGGGGGTTGCTGGCTTCTTCAACGCCGGCACTAGACAGCGCTGACCAGACGCGGCGGGTGAAGACCACCCCGTCGCGCTCTTTCACCCGCCTCTTTCCGGCTCCCTGCGGCGACCTGCTCCACGAGCGCGCCGAACGCCGTCGCCCTCCCGCACTACACGGCACGACGACGCCGCCCGCCCCCACCGCACCCCTTGACACCCGGGCGCCCGCGCGCCGTCCTGACCCGCACGTGGCAGGCAGGGGGAGACCATCCTCGAAGGACCAAAGAACATGAATACGCATACAGAAACCGAGATCCGCAAGAGCTTCGTCAACTGCTCCAAGGGCGCCGCGCAGCGCATCAACATCCCGCAGGACGTGCTCCACGGGGACTGGGAGTCCCAGATCTTCCTGGGCTGGTACGACCCGAAGTCACCGCGGGCGGGCTACGTCGTCGTCGAGACCGAGCACGGGCTGCGTGGGCTGGTGCTCGAGAAGAGCGCGCAGAAGGCGAGCGGTGGCGCACGTATGTGTCAGATCTGCCTGACGTTGCACCCAGCCAGCGGCGTCTCACTGGTGTCGATCCAGCGTTCCAAGACTGCGAAGGACCGCTACAACTCCGTGGGCACCTACGTGTGCTCGAACCTGGCGTGCAGCGACTACACGCTGGGGCGCCGTAAGCCCGAAGGCATCCGGCAGATGGAGGAGACCATGAGCCCGGAGGAGCGCGCCGATCGCGCGCTCGCCAACATGCGCGGGCTCGTGGAGCGCGTGGCCGAGGCCATGGGGAAGTAGCGGCCTCCGCGGCGGGGCACACGCGGGCAGGACCCACCTCGCCGCCGGGCGCGCAGCGCGGACCGGCCCAGCTTGATCTGCGCCCGCGTCAGCTGGTGAAGGGCTTGGAGAAGATGGGAACCATGATGTCGCTGAAGTTCTCCTCGTTCGCCATCTCGCGGCGGAACTTCTGGCCCGGGTGGTGACGCACGAACTGGCGACGCCGCCCGGCCCAGAGGATCTCGGACGCCACGTACTGCCCGAGCATGCCGCCCATGCACAGGCAGAACGCGGTGATGGCAGCCTCGAGGACGTTCTCCCCGGCGTCTTCGAGGCCGAAGATCACGCCCAGGACACCCTGGTAGACGAGCATTCCCGGGAACAGCGGGAGCAGGACGACCATGAGCGTGGCGTTCGAGGCCAGGTTCAGGGCGCGGGTGAGGGTGACGCTCAGGATGCCCGCGACGATCGAGGCGATCAGAATGGCACCGAACGAACTCATGCCCGTGGCGGTGATGGCGAGGACCCCCAGCTGCACCAGGCCGCCGAATAGACCGAGGGACGCCAGCTTCCACCCACGACCACCCGAGGCGAGCGCGAAACCGGCGGAGACCACGGCGGCACCAAGGACGGTGAGGGCCCAGCGGGAGTCGTCCATCTGCAGCGTCTCGATGTAGTCCACGGAGTCCCCCACGAGCGGCCGCATGGCGTGGATCCCGATGCTCACACCGGCCACCAGACCGGCAGTGCTCGTGATGGCCTCGAAGATGCGCCCGGAGGCGGAGACGTACCACCCGGTGATGACGTCGTGCACCGCACCGTACGCGGCAATCCCCGCGAGCCACGCGGCCAGGGCTGCCACGATGCATACCGCCGTCTGGGTGATGTCGAAGAGGACCCCTGCCACAGTGGCCCCGAGCACTGCGGTCAGCCCCCCGGCCGCCAGGCTGAAGACCTCGGGGGCCTTGATCCGCTGAACGAGGGCGTAGACGCCGTACACGATCGCGGAGACGATCGCGGCCGTGATGGCGGTGGGCCAGCTTCCGCCCAGGATGAGAGCGAACCCGACACCGAACATCCCGAAACCGGTCACCGTCAGACGGTGGCCGATGTGCCGGGACTCCGCGAGGATCTCGTCCATGCGCTGGATCCCCTCCTCTGCAGAAATCCGGCCGAGCACGAAGTCCTCCAGCACCTCGCCCGTGTCCGTGCGCAGCTGGATGTCCAGGGTTCCGGGCTGGGACTCGAACACGCGAGTGCTCGGCGCCTTGTCCGGCGCATCCTGGTGGCTGATGGTCACCTGCCCCAGGCCCACGCTCACCGTGACGTCCCGCAGGTCCGTCTTGCGAAAGATCGACAGCAGGGACTTGGTGGTGTTGGCGGACCCGGCCCCGCTGCGGATCAGGGCGTCCGCAATCTGGAAGGCGAGTTTGTAAGCAGCCTGTTCAGTGGTAAGCACCGACAAAGCGTAGTGGGACGGGCCGGTTACGGGCGAGGTGGGTGCGATCCCAGGGGGTGGGAGGTTGGACGCAAGGCGCAGCTCGGCTTGCCCGGAACGCAGCACAAGACGGGGAGCTGAAGACTTTAGAACCCCTCCAGCGCCATGTTCGCGAACCGTGAGTAGTGGCCCTGGAACGCCACCACGATGGTCTTCGTGGGACCGTTGCGGTGCTTGGCCACGATCACGTCCGCCTCACCCGCGCGCGGGGACTCCTTGTCGTAGACGTCCTCGCGGTGCAGCAGGATGACCATGTCCGCATCCTGCTCAATTGACCCCGATTCACGCAGATCACTCACCTGCGGCTTCTTGTCCTGGCGCTGCTCGGAGCCACGGTTCAGCTGGGACAGCGCCACCACGGGCACGTCCAACTCCTTGGCGAGCAGCTTGAGCGCACGCGAGAACTCGGAGACCTCCTGCTGGCGGGACTCCACCTTCTTGCCAGAGCTCATGAGCTGCAGGTAGTCCAGCACCACGAGCTTGAGGTCGTGCTTCTGCTTGAGCCGGCGGCACTTGGCGCGGATCTCCATCAGGGACATGTTGGGGGAGTCGTCGATGAACAGGGGTGCCTCGTTCATCTTGCCCATGATCTGCGCGATCTTGGCCCACTGCTCGTCCTGCAGGGTGCCCGCGCGCAGGTCCTGCATGTTCAGGGTGCCCTCCGCGGAGAGCAAGCGCATGGCGATCTCGTTGCGGCTCATCTCCAGGGAGAAGATCACGGACGTCATGTTGTGCTTGATGGACGCGGAGCGCGCCACGTCCAGGGCGAGCGTGGACTTACCCATGGCCGGACGCGCCGCGATCACGATCATCTGTCCGCCCTGGAACCCGTGGGTGAGCTCGTCCAGTTCGATGAACCCCGTGGGCACACCCTGCATCCCGGAGCGGTTGCCTGCGGCCTCGATCTCGTCCACGGTGGCTTCCATGACGTCCTTGAGCGGGACGTAGTCCTCCGCCGTGCGCCGCTCGGCCACCTGGTAGATCTCGCCCTGGGCCTCGTTGACGATGTCGTCCACTTCACCGTCGTGCGCGTAGCCCAGCTGCACGATCTTGGTCCCGGCCTCCACGAGCCGCCGCAGCACCGCGCGTTCCCGCACGATCTCCGCGTAGAACCCCGCATTGGCGGCCGTGGGCACGGATGCGATCAGCGAGTGCAGGTACGCGATCCCCCCGATCCGTTCGATCTCACCGTTCTTGGTGAGCTCGTCCCCCACGGTGATCGCGTCCGCCGGTTCGCCGCGCCCGTACAGGGAGACGATGGCGTCGTAGATGTTCTCGTGCGCCGGCTTGTAGAAGTCCACGCCCCGCAGCACTTCCACCACGTCCGCGATGGCGTCCTTGGAGAGCATCATCCCGCCCAGCACCGACTGCTCGGCCTGGTTATCGTGCGGCATGGTACGGCCGTAGTCCTCGCGCGGCCCGGACGAATATTCCGACACCCTCACTCACTTTCCTTGCAGACGAATGCGCCCACCTCGAGCGGCGCACCCGTTCATTCTCCCACCGCGCTCCGACCCCCTATAGCCGCCCGTGCTCGTTGCAGAACCGGGCGCTGAGTAGACGACGACGCGCGGCCCGGTGGCGCGACGTCGTCGTCCACGGCCTGTGGAAAAGTACGTGGAAAACATGTGGAACACGCCGTGCAGTGCTGTGCACAGGCTGTGGAGAGATCTGTGGAAAACCCGTCACAGCTGTGGGTAACTCACCCGAGCAGCGCGAAGAAGAGCAGCCAGAGCAGGGGCGATGTCACGATGGCCAGGAGCAACACCAGAACGTAACGGCCCCGCAGGGCCGGGAAGGCCACGGTGCCCGCAATGCCTAGGATCAATGCCACAAGGGACGCGACCACGCTCAGGATGAGGCCGACCACCAGGACGGCCACCGCACCGCGCGGCGCCAAGGAATTGCCGGCGAGGAACGCCCCCAGGAAGAACACCAGGGTCAATGCCACGCACCCCAATGCCACCCAGAACAGCGTGCGGCCCGTGCTCAACCTGCGTGCGCTCATGATCATGACCGGCATCCTCCCACGGTGCTCTGCGCGATCTCTGGAAGCCCGAGGACGGCAAGAACCCCGTGGAACGACTGTTCCACGGGGTTCTCATACATCACCCGCGAGCCCCGCGAACCGCGTGAACAGCTCAGGGGCCCGGATGCACTCGAGGTGCGATCAGGCGGGGACGACCTCGAACTCCACGTTCGCGTTGACGTCCTCGTGCAGGTGGATCACGGCCTGGTACACGCCGGTGGTCTTGATGCGCTGGGTCAGGTCCACGCGACGCTTGTCGATGGAACCCAGACCGGCGGTCTCGACCGCGGAGGCGATGTCCCCGGCGCGGACCGTACCGAACAAGCGACCCTCGGCACCGGACTTGACCGGGACGGTCAGGGTGGTGGAGGTCAGCTTGGCGGCGAGAGCCTGGGCGTCCTCGAGGGAGGACAGCTCACGGGCCGCACGAGCCTGCTTGATGGAGTCGATCTGCTTCTCGGCGCCGCGGGTCCACGGAGTCGCGAAGCCACGGGGGAACAGGAAGTTACGGGCGTAGCCGTTCTTCACGTCCACCACGTCACCCGCGGAACCGAGCCCGGAGACTTCCTGGGTCAAAATGATCTTTGCCATGAATTCTCAGTCCTCTCTGATCAGCGGCCGGCGCCGGAGTAGGGCAGCAGTGCCACTTCACGAGCGTTCTTGATCGCCTGGGCGATCTTGCGCTGCTCCTGAACGGACACGCCGGTCACGCGGCGAGCGCGGATCTTGCCGCGATCGGAGATGAACTTACGCAGCAAGGCGACGTCCTTGTAGTCGATCTCGGTGACGTCGGCCGCCTTGAGCGGGTTCTGCTTCGGTTTCGGCTTGCGAATTTCAGCCTTGGCCATCGTGGTGCTCCTTTTCTGGTGCGGAGCCCGCAGGCGTACCTGCGGGATGGGTTGGAATGGTTGTGTTTAGAAGGGGGGCTCGTCCTCGGCGCCGGTTCCCCAGTCGTAGTTCCCACCGGAGGACTGACCCCAGGGATCGTTGCCCTGCTGACGCGGTTGCTGGCCCCCGCGGCCGCCCTGGTTCCCGTTGAACCCGCCGCCCTGGTTGCCACCGCCGGGGTTGCCGCCACCCTGGTTGCCGCCGAAGCCGCCACCCTGGTTGTCGTTGAAACCGCCCTGAGCGCCGCCGAAGCCTTGGTTCCCGCCGTAGGAGTTGCCTCCGCCGCGCGAGTTCCGGTTGATCTTGGCGGTCGCGTACCTCATGGAGGGGCCGATCTCGTCCACTTCCAGCTCGGTGCTGGTGCGGCGCTCCCCTTCCTTGGTCTCGTACGAGCGTGCCTTGAGCCGACCCTGGACGATCACGCGGGTTCCCTTGGTCAGGGACTCCGCCACGTTCTCGGCAGCCTCACGCCACACCGAGCAACGCATGAAAAGGGTCTCCTGATCCTTCCATTCGTTGCTCTGCCGGTCGAAGGCGCGCGGGGTGGACGCAACGGTGAAGTTGGCCACGGCGGCTCCGGACGGCGTGAAGCGCAATTCGGGGTCTGCAGTCAGATTTCCGATCACTGTAATGACGGTGTCGCCAGCCATGTGAACCTCCGGATTCTGTGGACGCTGGATGCGAGACTCAGTGGGGTGAAAAGCATCTCACGGGGACTCTCAGAGCCCGCGGTGAGTGCGTGCTGTGCAGCCCGGGTGGGCCGCACGCTCACCTCACTTGCCGTGGATCTTCTGCTCTTCCGGACGGATGATCTTGGTGCGCATCACGGCCTCGTTAAGGCTCAGCACGCGGTCCAGTTCCTTGGCGGTCTGCGGCTCGGCGGTGAAGTTCACCACGGCGTAGATCCCCTCGGACTTCTTCTGGATCTCGTAGGCCAGACGACGACGGCCCCAGATGTCGAGCTTGTCGACGGTGCCGTTCTCCTTGGTGACGACCTCGAGGAACTTCTTGAGGGTCGGCTCGACGGCGCGCTCCTCCACCTCGGGGTTGAGGATGACCATCAGTTCGTATTCACGCATGTAAAGAACCCACCTCCTTCGGGCTAAGCGGCTGCGGTCCTTCCGCAGCAGGAGGTTCTGTGCGTATGTCGGTGCCGGCAGCGATCGGCGCACGGCACACAGACTTCCCCACTTTACTACAACGGGCGCTCAGTAGCCACCGACGCGTCGGGCCAACCAAGCGTTGAGCGCGCCCACGCGCAGGGGGATCACGAACAGGTCGATCAGCATGAGCAGCCACAACAGACCCAGGAAGAACCAGCCGATCAGGATCCCCACGGTGAGCCACCCGATCGCGGAGAGCACCAGGTAGAAGATCCCTTGGAAGGGCTGGGCCAGGTAGAACTTGTGGACGCCGAAGTTGCCCAGGAAGAACCACAGGACATAGGCCAGCACGATGGACCTGCCGCCCACCACGTTGACGTGGACCGGCTGACCGACGGGGCGCTGGTGACCCCACCCGGGCACGGTGCCTGCGGGGCCGAAGCCGGCGCCCTGGCCGTAGCCGCGGGACGGCTCGTCGCGGCGCGGTAGCGGTTGTGCCGTGTAGTACTCCGGTTCGTCGGCCATGATGAACCCCTCTTCCACTCCCCGGTTGCCTTGATGCAACCGATCCCATCCTAGGAGCGCTGGCTGGCCCTCTCCCGCTCGGTCAGCGTCGAGCGCAACTGCACGTCCGTGTCCAGGTCCTCACCGGTGGTCCGGGCCGTCACGTCGATCCCGAAGCCCACGGTCCCCGAGTGCTGCCGCCCGTTCTGCAGCCAGGTCACAGTGGCCACCGCGGGGCGGAACCGCACGGCGTGGAAGGCCAGAGGATCGTCGTCATCCTGTGCCAGGAGCAGTGACGGGCGGGACTGCAGTTCCCACCGGATGTTGGACACGCTCGGCGGGACCTCCGTGGGAGCCCCGGTGGGTGAAGCACTGGGCGAGGCGGAGGGCGACGCCGCGGGCCCGCCTCCCAGCTCCGCGGGCAGCGGGCACTGCGCGGCGTCGAAGCGCAGCACGCGTTCGCACTGGCCCACGGCGTCCTGGACGGCCCGCTCCGCGCCCTCCCACATGTGGGGCGACGCCGTGAAGTCCAGTTCGGCCGCGGCGGATCGGGGATCGCTCATGGATATTCCCGCAGAAGCATGTTCGCTGGCCAGGAGGTACGAGTCCTCGGGCATCGCGATGTCGTAGCCTCCGGGCAGGCCCTCGAACTGCCACGTGCGCGCGGGCGACCCGGGATCGGAAGGGTCCGTGGGGAAGAGCTCGGAACCGTTCGGACGCACCTTGTTGCCGTTGACGGACACCGCGTCCACCGCTGCGGGCAGCCGCACGTCCACGATGGCGTTGTCGCGTTCCACCAATCGCCACGAGTTGTTGAACGGGCCCCAGGACGCCACCTTCTCGACCGTGTACTCACGGTGCACGGTGGAACCGCCCCCCAAGTGGATGTCCACCCCCACCGCGGCGTGGTCCCCGTGCTTCTGGACCCCCACGAAGTCGTGGCCCTGCGGGCGGTTGGCGGCATCCCGGTACACCCCGTTGGACAGCAGCTGGGCCAGGGGGCGGTCCCCGCCGATCAACAACGGAGCGAGGACCTGACGGGAACTGCCGCCCTCGAGGTACCCCAGGTACGTGTCCACGGGGGCCTCGGGATCCCGCGAGACCAGGAAGTAGTTGGCGAGCGCGGCCCACACGGTGGACGCGACCGCGACGAACACCAGCACGAGCAACAGGGGTAGGCGGAGGGAACGCCAGGACGGCAGCCTCAGGCGAGCGAGGTTCTCGGAATCACGCGGTGCCATGCCGGGTCCTTACTGGACCGCGGACGCGCCGAGCGCCGCAGCCTTGCGTCCCCGGAACATGTCCACCACAACCGCCACCACCAGATAGATGAGAAAGACATAACGTACTACGGCCAATATATCTTGGGCACTCCAGCCGAATTCCTCGACCCACGGCAGGGTAGGCCATGCCGAGGCCGGCAGCACCACGGTGGCCCAGTAGAGCACTTCCACCACCTGCCACAGCCCGAACTCGATCCAGTTGCGACGGCACAGGATGACGAGGGGCACGAGCCACACCACGTAGGTCAGGGAGTACTCCTTGGCCAACAGGATGTAGAGCGCGAGCAACAGGAACGTGATCTGCACGGCCGAGGGCTCCCGCTTGCTGAGCAGCGCGATCAGGAGCACGAACACGAGCGCCAGGATCATGCTCAGCAGGACGTACTGACCGTCCGCGCCGGTTCCCAGGGACACCCCGGTGCGCGGTTCAACGGTGGAGCTCCACACGTTCCACAGCGAGGGTTGTTCGGTGTCGGAGCGCACCATGTCCCCGAACTGGGCCCGCCAGCGGTCCCACGCCGTGATCATGTACGTCCCGTTGATCAGGGCCCACGCAACCACGGCCCAGATGAACGCGGAGAGGATGTCCTTGAGGAACCGGTGACGCGCGGCCATGATCAGGATCGCGAGCAGCACCACCACGGGGAAGAACGCCACAGAGGCACCGAAGCCCACCATGATCCCCGCGAGCGCCGGGTTCCCGCGTACGTAGCCCAGCAGGGCGAGCATCATGAACAGCACGGCCCACAGGTCCCAGGACTGGAATCCCACGAGCACGATCACGGGGGCCAACGCCATGACCAGGGCGTCGGAGCGCCGGTTGCCGCTCAGCGAGGAGACCACGCCCACGATGGCCAACCACACGAGGGCCAGAAGGATCAGGGAGAGGTCCAGGTAGAAGCCCTGCCCCACGTCCAGACCCAGCAGGGAGGTCAGGTTGGAGGCGAACCACCCGATGATCGTGGTGATCATCCCCACGAGCACCGGCTGATCCCCCGTGGGACCCCCGGTGAAGAACCCCCCGGCCACGTCCGACGAGCGCACACTGAGATCTCCGGTGCCGATCACCGTGGCACACAGCTCGGGAACCTGCTGGGCCATGTTCCAGTCCGGTACCCGGCACGGGATGCGCAACAGGTAGGCCATCATGACCGTGTACAGGCCGAGGCCCAGCAGCATCAGACCGGCATTGCCTCCCGATCTGTTGCGCGCACCTTCCAGGCTCATGCGGGATCTCCTCGGAACGCGGGTACGGATGCTGTCAGTGTTCCACGGGGGCGGGGACTCAACGCGTCGTGGCGCGAGTGTTCCACTGCGGTATCTCGGCGTGGCCTTCCCCGTCAGGAGTCGATGACGCCCTTCTCACGCGCCCAGGACACGAGGCGCTCGCGTGCCACGTCCTCCCCCACGGCGCCCTCGTCCAGACGCATCTCCAGGAGGAACTTGTACGCGCGGCCCACCTGGGGCCCGGGCGGGATGCCCAGGATCGCCATGATCTGCTGGCCGTCCAGCTCGGGCCGGACGGCGTCCAGCTGTTCCTGCTCGGCGAGCTGGTCGATGCGGTGTTCGAGCTCGTCGTAGTGCCGGGCGAGCCGGGAGGCCTTGCGCTTGTTGCGGGTCGTGACGTCCGAGCGGGTGAGCCGGTGCAGCCGTTCGAGTTCGTCCCCCGCGTCCCGCACGTACCGGCGCACCGCGGAATCGGTCCAGTCGGCGTCACCATATCCGTAGAAACGCATATGCAGTTCCACAAGGCGGGTGACCCGCTTGATCGTGTCATTGTCGAAGCGCAGCGCCTTCATCCGCTTGCGCGTGAGCTTGGCCCCCACCACCTCGTGGTGTCGGAAGCTCACGGCCCCGGACGGTTCGAAGCGGCGCGTGGCGGGTTTTCCCACGTCGTGCATGAGCGCCGCGAAGCGCAGCACGAAGTCCGGGGCGGGCACAGGGCCGTCCGGACCGGTCTCCTTCTCCGCGGCCTGTTCCATGACCGTGAGGGAATGTTGGTAGACGTCCTTGTGATGATGCGCCTCGTCGGTCTCCAGCTGCAGCGCGGGCACCTCCGGGAGCACGATCTGCGCGAGTCCCGTGTCCACCATGAGTTCGGTGCCCCGGCGGGGATGGGCGCCGCAGATCAGCTTGACCAGTTCCTCGCGCACCCTTTCGGCGGAGACGATCTCGATCCGCTCGGCCATCGCGGTCATGGCCTCCCGCACGGGCTCCGCCACGGTCAGACCCAACTGGGAGCTGAACCGCGCGGCACGCATCATGCGCAGGGGATCGTCCGTGAACGAGTCCTCCGGGGTCCCGGGGGTGCGCAGCACACCGGCGTGCAGGTCCTTGATCCCGCCGAACGGGTCCACGAGCTCCATGCCCGGCAACCGCAGGGCCATGGCGTTGACGGTGAAGTCGCGGCGTCGCAGGTCTTCGGTCAGATCGTCCCCGAAGGCCACGGTGGGCTTGCGGGAATCGGGGTCGTACGCCTCGGCGCGGTAGGTGGTGACCTCCAGCTGCATGCCGGACTTGCGCATCCCGATGGTTCCGAATTCCCGGCCGATCTCCCAGTGTGCATCCGCCCAGTCCCGGATCAGCTCGAGGGTCTGATCGGGGCTCGCGTTCGTGGTGAAGTCCAGGTCCAGCGCGTCCCGGCCCAGCAGGAGGTCGCGTACGGGCCCGCCCACCAGGGACAGCTCGTATCCGGCGCTGTCGAAGAGGCGCCCCAGCTCGTGGGAAACGGGGTGAAGTGAGGAGGTGTCCAGCAACTGCGTCATGATGAGCGTCATTATCGCATCACGGCGAGCGCCGTCGGCCGGCTCGGGGCGGCGTCTGCGTCGGCGGGTGCGAGCGGAATGTGCCGTCGGCCGGCCCGGCCGGCCCGACCGGAGCGGGCGTCGTCGGGCCCGCGGCGGTACAACCGCTCTCGACCGCGGCGGACGGACCGCCGCCGGACCCATATCAGGGAGTGTCCCGGGAATGTCGCTAAGGTAGATGGCATGGCTTTCCCCGTACCCAGCGCGCCCAAGAGGCGACCGAACCAACCGGTCTCCGCGCTGCCCACGGTGGAAGAGGTGTCGGCCGGTGGGATCGTGGTGGACCTGTCCGATCCCACGCATCCGGTGGCCATCATTGCTCGGATCAACCGCGGTGGACGGCTCGAGTGGTGCCTTCCCAAGGGTCATCCCGAGGGCGAGGAGACCAACGAGGAAGCCGCCGTGCGGGAGATAGAGGAGGAAACCGGAATCATGGGCCGCGTGCTCTCCCCGCTGGGCAGCATCGACTACTGGTTCACGGTCTCCGGACACCGCGTGCACAAGACCGTCCACCATTTCCTGCTGGAGGCCATCGGCGGATTCCTGACCACGGAGAACGACCCCGACCACGAGGCCGTGGATGTAGCGTGGTCCGGGATCGACGCCCTCGGCCGGAAGTTGTCCTTCCCCAACGAGCGGCGCATCGCGGACATCGCCCGGGAATACATCATTCACCAGTTGTAGGCTGTCCCGTCCGATCCGTCGTGCGCCGTACCCGGCCCGTCCCCCCGCGCAGGAGGCCTTGATCCATGCAGAAGTCCGGTGCGCGCTCCAGCGCGATCATGGCCTCCGGGACCCTGGTGTCTCGCATCCTGGGGTTCGTCAAGACGTTCCTGATCACGGTGGCCATCGGTTCCGCCGCGACCATGGCGGATGTGTTCCAGCTGGCCAACACACTGCCCAACCTGATCTACGTGCTGATCGCGGGCGGTGTGTTCAACGCGGTGCTGGTGCCGCAGATCATCAAGGCGTCCAAGGCGCAGGACGAGGGCGCTGATTACATCTCCCGGCTGATCACACTCGCCGTGATCGCGCTGTTGGTGATCACCGCGGCGGTCGTGCTGTTGGTGCGCCCCATCATGAATCTCATGGGCCCGGGGTGGTCGGACGCCCAGCTGGCCATGGGCACCACGTTCGCGCTGATCACGTTCCCCCAGATCTTCTTCTACGGCCTCTACACGGTCGTGGGTCAGGTGCTCAACGCCAAGGGTGCGTTCGGTGCGTACATGTGGGCCCCGGTGCTCAACAACGTCATCGCGATCGCCGCCCTGCTGGTCTTCATCCAGCAGTTCGGTCCGTTCCGCACCAACCCGCACACCCTCGAGAACTGGACCTCCGCCCAGACCTTCTGGCTCGTGGTCATGGCCACGGTGGGTGTCGCCGCGCAGGCCTTCATCCTGTTCTGGCCACTCGCCCGGCTGGGACTGCGGATCCGCCCGCGCTTCGGGTGGCGCGGGATCGGGCTGTCCACCGCGGCGCGCCTGGGCGGCTGGACGCTCGCCACCGGCGTGATCGCCAACCTCGCGTTCATGGCCCTGTACCGCACCGCGGCGATCCCCACGGGTGCCCGGGCGGACATCGCGTCCGGCCCGGGTGGGGCGCCCCCCATCGCGGGTACGGCCGTCCTGGACCAGGCCACCATGCTCTACGCGTTGCCCCACGGGGTGATCGGGCTGTCCATCGCCACCGTGTTGTTCAACCGCATGGCGGCCGCGGCGTCCGAGAAGGACCGTGACTCCCTGGTCTCATCCCTGTCCTCGAGCCTGCGGGTCACCGGTGTGGCCACCGTGTTCTGCATGGTCGCCCTGATCATGTACGCGGGTCCGCTGGGCATGCTGTTCTCCGGTGGTGTTCCCGCCGCGGGCGCGGTGATCGGTCAGGTCATCACGGTGATCGCCATCGGCGCGCCGTTCATGTCCACCGCGTTCATGCTGGGCCGCGCGTTCTACGCCCAGGAGGACGCGCGCACCCCGTTCCTCGTGCAGCTGGGGGTGTCCGTCTTCACCGTGATCGCCGCCGTGCTGATCGCCCGGGTCTTTCCGCCCGAGCACATGGTGTTCGCCGTTGCGGCCTGTTACGCCATCCAGAACGTGCTGGCCACGGTGATCTACCACTACGCCCTCACACGGCGGATCGGGGACTACGGCCTGTCCCGGATCGTGAGCAGTCACGTGCGCATCCTGGCCGCCTCGCTCGTCGCGGGCGTGGCGGGAGTCGTGACGCTGTGGTTGCTCGGCGGGTACCGCACCGACGGTTTCCCGTGGGGTAATCAGGCAGCAGCCCTGATCAGCCTGGCCGTGGGCGGGCTCGTGATGGCCGCCGTGTACGCCGTGGCCCTGAAGCTGTTCCGGGTCCAGGAGTTCACGGGTTTGCTGGCCCCGCTGCGCGCCAAACTCGGCCGGTAGACTGCCCGAAAGATCGTTCTCGCGCCCGTGCGACCCCCGTGGCGCCCGATTACCAGAGGGAGCCGCCGTGTCCCAGCCCATTGCGCTTGGAGCCGTTCTGGGGGGCCGTTACAAGGTCACCGCGTCCCTGCTGAGCACCGCCGAAAACGATCACGTGCTCCAGGGCGAGGACCAGATCCTGCGCCGCCGGGTCTCAATCCTGGTGCCCTCCCCGGCTCACGAGTCACTGCTCGTGGACAACGCGCGTTCCCTGGCCGCCGGCGCCGGGCACAGCGGCTTCCAGGTCCTGGACATGGGTCAGACCGAGGACTCCACCTACCTGGTCACCTCCTATGCACCCACCGCGGACCTGTTGGACGCGCTGCTGGTCCAGGACGACGACGCCGACGACTACTCCCTGTCCGACGACATCTTCGGGGACTCCCGCTCGGCCGCCTCCTCCGCCTACATCTACGAGGAGCCGGACCCCACACAGCCGCAGGAGACCGTCTCCCGGGATCCTGAACCCTCGGCGCGCCCCGCCGTCACGCGCTGGAACGCCTCCGACTACGACGATTACGACGACGCCCCCGCCGCCCCGTCCGTGCGCAACAAGCTCGGCTTCGCGCGCAAGGTCCGCCCCGACGCCGTGCGCTCCACGATGTTCGACCGCGCAGCCACCCGGGGCGCTGCCGCCGGGGCGACCGCAGCGACGTCGGCCGAGGCAATCGATCCCACCTACGACGGCGACAACCGCTACGAGAGCTACGAACGGACCGAGGGCAAGCCTGGGCGCCTGGATGAACAGCCCTCCGCGCCCCGCTCGGCCCGCGATGACGACGCCGCTCACGACGGCACCGCGGCCATCCGCACGGTCGCGCCGGCCTCCGGTGCAGCGGCCGGGCATGCTTCGGCATCGGACGACGACGTCGCGTCGCTCCCCGACACGGCCCCTGGTGACGACGCTGCTCCCCTGGACGATCCCGCCGCCCCGGCCAGGACGGCCGCCGGTGGTTCGGATGCCGCCGCGTCCGCCGAGAGCGTGGGTACGGCCCATGCCGCCGGGGGCGGGATGATGAACGCCGCGGCGACCACAGCGGCGGCGGGCGGGATCGCGGGTGCGGCAGCGGCGTCGTCGGCGAATGCCTCCGCAGGGCACTCCCCCGCGGGGACGGACACCGCAGCGGCGCGCACCGCGGACGGGGCGAGGGAGCCCGCGGCCGGCGGCGCAGCCGCACGCACCGCCCACGCCGCCGAACGCGAGCATGCCGCTGATCCGGCGGGCGCGGGTGGCGCCCGGCCCGGCTCCACCGAACGATCCCGCAAGGGTCCGCTGCGGTGGCTGTTGCTGGTGTTACTGATCATCGCGCTGATCGCGGCGATCGTGCTGGGCTTCCGCGGGCTCGGTGCGCTCACCGGGCAGTTCGGACAGGGCGGGGCCCCGCAGGAGAACGCAGCGCCGAGCGGGCCCGCGGCGTCGAACACGCCGAGCCCGGCCGCCACACCGCAGGTCGGGACGGTCACGCGGGTGACCCAGGACCCGAACTTCATGACCGACACGGACGCCACGCTGGGCCAGGCCACGGACGGCAACCCGGGGACCTCGTGGCTGAGCTACGGTTTCTCGAACTCCCAGTTCGGCAACCTAGTCCAGTACGTGGGACTCGCCGCGCAGCTGCAGGACCCCGCACCCGTCCGGGAACTCACGATCCAGCAGGACGGTGGCACCGGCGGACAGTTCACGGTGTACGTCTCGGACAGCCCGTCGCTCGACGGCGCGCAACAAGTGGGCACGGGCTCGTTCACCGGGCCGCAGGTCAGCGTCCCGTTCTCCGAGGCCGCGCAGAACGACCCGCACCGGTACGTCCTGGTGGTGTGGAACGAATTGCCGCGACTGAAGAATCCCATCGGCGGCTACCCGTACGGCTTGCGGATCAGCGAACTGTCCGTGCGCTGAACCCGGTGACGCCGCCGAACGGAATATCTGGCGGTACTCCCCACGTTCTTGGGTGTAGTTGACATCCGCACACGCGGTTACTCGTGGAAAGGTTTCGTACCAGTGAGCAATCAGCCCGGCATTTTCGCGAATGCTGTGAACCTCAAGGTCGGCAGCGCGGCGGAGGCCTCCGCTGCGTCCGAGGACGCCCGCACCACCTCCGCGGACGACGCCGTTCACGACGTCGTCATCGTAGGTTCCGGTCCCGCGGGGTACACCGCCGCCATCTATACGGCGCGCGCAAACCTCAACCCCGTGGTGCTGGCCGGGTCCGTGACCGCCGGTGGTGAACTCATGAACACCACGGACGTGGAGAACTACCCGGGGTTCATCGACGGCATCATGGGCCCAGACCTGATGAACAACATGCAGCAGCAGGCCGAGCGCTTCGGGGCGGACATCCGCTACGAGGACGTCGTCTCCGCGGAACTCGACGGAGAGATCAAGACCGTGACCGTGGAGGACGGGACCGTGCTGCGCGCCCGCGCGGTCATCATCTCCACCGGTTCCGAGTACCGCAAGCTCGGTCTCGAGGACGAGGAACGGCTCTCCGGCCACGGTGTGTCGTGGTGTGCCACGTGCGACGGGTTCTTCTTCAAGAAGCAGAACATCGCGGTGGTGGGCGGCGGTGACTCCGCGATCGAAGAGGCCACGTTCCTGACCAAGTTCGCGGACAAGGTGACCCTGATCCACCGCCGGGACCGGTTCCGTGCGTCCGAGATCATGCAGCAGCGCGCGTTCGACGACCCCAAGATCGAGATCCTCTGGAACACCAAGGTCACCGGGATCCAGGGCGCGGACAAGGTGGAGTCCCTGGCCCTGGAGGACACCGTCACGGGTGAGACCTCTGAGCTGGCCGTGACCGGTCTGTTCGTGGCCATCGGCTCGGACCCCCGCGTAGGACTCGTGAAGGATCAGCTCGAGTTGACCGTGGACAACACGATCGCCGTGGACGGGCGCAGCTCCACGACCTCGCTGGCCGGTGTCTTCGCCGCCGGCGACGTGGTGGACGCGACCTACCGCCAGGCGATCACCGCCGCGGGCTCGGGCTGTGTTGCCGCGGTGGACGTGGAGCACTACCTCGCGGCCCTCGACAGCTGATCCGAACCCACCCGCCAACCCACTCCCGCCCGGAACCGCCGGAACGATTCGGCGACCGAGCGGGGAAACCCATCGAAAGGAAACACACATGAGCTCTGCAAAGGACGTCACCGACGCCAACTTCAAGGCCGAGGTGCTCGAGAACTCCAAGCCCACCATCGTGGACTTCTGGGCCGAATGGTGCGGTCCGTGCCGCCAACTCGGACCCGTGCTGGACGCGATCGCCGCGGAGCACGCGGATCACGTGGACGTGGTGAAGGTCAACGTGGACGACAACCCCGCGATCGCCTCCCAGTACGGCATCACCTCAATCCCCGCGGTGTACCTCTTCGCGAACGGCGAGGTCGCCAAGACCTCGATCGGTGCCAAGCCCAAGTCCGCGCTCGAGAAGGAGTTCGGGGACTACCTCAACCCCTCCGCGTGACACATCCGACCCGGGCCCGCATCACTTACGTGCGCGGGCCCGGGTTTCCTCGAACCCAATTGCAGTGTGCGAACCACACCGTGGGAGTGGCTCGCCGACCCCAGGGAGACCACGTGCCGCCATCCACCCCCGGAGCCGCGCTCAGACACGGTATGACCGACCGCCGCATCACGGGTCTCAGGGAACGCCTCGTCAGGGCAGGAGGCGAAGACCTACCCCTGGCCGGCGACAGCGTGCCGGACCCCACGGTCTTCGACGACCGTGTGGACCACGCCGTGCGGGTGTTCCAGCAGCGCAAGGGGCTCATCGTGGACGGCGTGGTCGGTCCGGAGACCGAGGCAGCACTCAACGACGCCCAGTACAGGCTGGGTGACCGTCCACTGTTCTTCGACGAGGTGGCCCCGTTGCACGGCGACGACGTCGCGGAGCTGCAGGACAACCTTTCGCTGTTGGGTTTCTACTACGGGCACCTGGATGCGGTGTTCAACCGACAGACCGAGTACGCCGTGAAGGAACTCCAACACAGCCTGGGTGTCCCGAGTGACGGCACCGTGGGTCTCGACACCCTCTCCGGACTGGCTCGCGTGCGCAAGAAGATCACCTCGGCCAAGGCCTTCTCCCTACGAGATCACCACCGGCTGGAGAGCCTCCAGGAGGCCCTCCGTGATCGCCTGGTGCTCCTGGTGCCCTCCAGTGCCGGTCCTCAGGTGTCCCCAGCCGGGGCCCCGGATTCGTTCGCCGCGGATCAGGATGCCATCACCCTCGACGTCGCGCAGCGCACCCGCGACCTTCTCCGCGCGGTAGGCGCCAAGCCCGTGATCGCCGCAGCCCAGGGCGCCGGCGCTTCATCGTCAAGTGCTGGACCGGAGGACTTGGACGGGAGCGTCCCAGAGGTCCCCGAGGTCCTCCCCGACGACGCCCTTGTGCTCACCCTGCAGTGTGATTGGAACTCCTCACCCCTAGCCCAGGGTGTGGCCACCTTCTTCTGGGGTGCACCGGACACACGTCAGGCGTACTCCCCCGTGGGTCAGCTCGCGTCGGACATGATCCTGCGTGAGCTGGTGGCCCGCACGGGTGCCCTGGACCTGGGGAGCCATGCGCGGCAGTGGAGTGCACTCCGTGAGGTCCGTACCGCGGCGGCATGGGTCGATCTGGGATACCTTTCGAACGAGGATGAGGCCTCCCGGCTGCGGAGTGGTGAGTACCGCGCCCGTTTGGCGGAGGCGCTTCTGTGTGGCCTCCAGCGTGTTCTGGCGTCCACTCCGGAACCCACCGCCACGGGAACCATGAGCCTGGCGGACATCCAGGACTATTACCGTAGGGACGGCTGAACGCACCTCATCATGGGGCGATAGCGACTCGTTGGAGACAAGGCTGATCGACTTGCTGGTGACACTCGATCTCCCGGCTGATCTGTTGAGGTGATGGAAGTAGGGCCGCGATGTTTCACGTGAAACATCGCGGCCCTTATTCGTGGCTGCGGAAGCTCAGTTCGCGTCCAGCTTGGGGTCCAGCACGTCGATGATGCGGTTGAGGTCTTCGACCGATGCAAACTCGATCGTCATCTTGCCCTTGCGCGCACCGAGCTGGATCTTCACGCTCGTGTCCAACTTGTCGGAGAAGGCATCTGCGATGTAACCCAGTCGGTCATCGTGGCGGGTTACGGGGGTCTTCCGCTTGGTCGCGTGTCGCTTGAGACCGTCGGAGAGGGCCACGAGCTCCTCCGTGGCGCGCACCGACAGCCCCTCCGCCACGATCCGCTGGGCGACCCGCTCCATCTCGGCGGGATCCGTTAGCGCCAACAGGGCACGCGCATGTCCCGAGCTCAGTACCCCCGCGGCCACGCGACGCTGCACGAGCGCAGGGAGTCGGAGCAGGCGCAGAGTGTTGGAGATCTGCGGCCGGGAGCGTCCGATCCGTTCCGAGAGCTGCTCCTGAGTGGCCCCGAACTCCTCCATGAGCTGCTGGTACGCGGCGGCTTCTTCAAGGGGGTTGAGCTGAGCCCGGTGCAGGTTCTCCAGCAGGGCGTCCCGCAAGAGATCATCGTCCGCTGTGTCCCGGATGATGGCCGGGATGACGGCCAGACCGGCCTCCTGGACGGCTCGCCAACGCCGTTCGCCCATGACGAGCTCGTACTTCTGCTCTCCCCCCTCGTGACTGGGACGCACGACGATGGGCTGCAGGACACCGAGTTCCTTCACCGAAAAGGCGAGCTCGGCGAGCTCGTCCTCATCGAAGTCCTGGCGCGGCTGTTTGCGGTTGGGGTGGATGTCCGTGACCGAGATCTCCGCGAAGGTGGCTCCGGGGATGCTCTGCAGGTCTTCCTGGGCAGAGTGTTCGGTAGTCACGGCCTGTCGCTGTGACGCGGTGACGTCCGCCGTGGGGATATGCTCTCCGACGGTGTCCGCAGCACCATCGGCGGAGGCGGAAGGAGGCGCTATGTTCCACGTGGTAGAAGATTGGACCGATGTTTCACGTGAAACGTCGGCAGAGCCGGACTTTACCTGCTGGTTCCCCTGACCGGCATTCGTGGGCGTATTGCGCTCGGTCTCCTGGTGGGACCCATCCGCTGCACTCGAGGGGGTCACCTCTCCGACCTGCGAAGAGTCACGGACTTCGTCGGTACGCGAAAAGTCGTCAGAGTTTTCCGCATCAGTTTCTTCGTCACCACTCGATGGCAAGAAGAACATGTCCACCGGGCGGCGCACATTCGTTGTACTGCGTAGGGCCTGGCCCATGTCCCTCCGGGTCCGTGGCGACTTGCTTCCACGTGATGCCGGAGCCTTCGGGGAATCGGATGTTTCACGTGAAACATCGTCGGATCGTGACCCAGCGACGTCGGCACCGTCTTTGGTCGTACTCACCTGCGTCTTAAGCTTGGCCGCGTCTGGTTTAGTGCCCACACCCTTTTCGGAGCCCGCCTCCCCCGCTTTATTGGATCGCGACGACCGACGCACTGAGGTTCCGGTTTGATTGCCGTCACCGGTCGGGCCGGCTTTCTTACCAACTGCCTCAGCGTCGGGGCCTGATGCCTCGGTCTTGTTGCTCTTTGTCGCGGTTTTCTTGGGGGTCGCCGTCGCGAGTGGAGTTGCCTCCTGACGATTCTCGTCGGCAGACTTCAAGGGGGGGGTGGCCCGTACCCCCTTGGCAGTACCGGCTTTACGAGACGAGCTCCGATCGGGGGTCTCGGTCGGGCCGCTTCGAGAGGACTGCTTGCCACGACTTGCGGTCTCCCTAGGGTCGACCGCTGGCGGTGTCGTTTGCTCCTGAGCGTCCCCATTCGGGATGAGAGCGCCTAAACCGCGCCCGAGGCCACGACGTCGTTCTGCCACGATGAATTCCTCCCGGTGATGATGGTGTATCCATCGTAGTCAAGAACGGATCCTTCGTATGGCCCATTCACCGGCGGTAACCGCGCGCCTGACACACGATTACCTCGATGTTTCACGTGAAACATCGGGGTCATGATGGAAAGATCTATCAGCGCAGCGTTATGCGACCTGGCGCCCGCCAGCTGCAACTACGCAGAAAGTGGCTGCCTCGTTCGCGGTATCGAAGATGCCTACTCGGCCGCGCCGGATCCGCGGCTGGCCAGTTCCGCCGCAGCCTCCAGGTACGACAGCGCTCCGGTGGAACTGGGGTCGTAGGTGATGACGCTCTGCTGATAACTCGGCGCCTCCGAGACTCGCACCGACCGGGGAATCATGGTCTCCATGACCTCCCGAGGGAAGTGCTGCCGAACTTCGTCGGCCACCTGCGACGCCAGGTTGGTCCGCCCGTCGTACATCGTCAGCAGGATGGAGGACACCACGAGCTTCGGATTCAGGTGCTTCTGGATCATGGTGATGTTGTTGAGCAGCTGGCTCAGCCCTTCGAGCGCGTAGTACTCGCACTGGATGGGGATCAGTACCTCGGTCGCCGCAACGAACGCGTTAATCGTGAGGAGGCCGAGGCTGGGCGGGCAGTCGATGAACACGTAGTCGAGACGGGGGAGCCCATGCTCCTCGCGCGATGTCGCGTACTCCGCCAGAGCCCGCTGCAATCGCTGTTCACGAGCCACCACGGACACGAGTTCGATCTCGGCACCGGCAAGGTCGATGGTCGCCGGGAGGACCCACAGGTTGGACACCTCGGGGGACTCCTTGACCACCTCGGCCACCGGCACCTCGTCGATGAGCACGTCATAGACAGAGTCCGCATCCGCACCGTGGGGAATCCCGAGTGCGGTGGACGCGTTGCCCTGCGGATCGTTGTCCACGACCATCACGTTCTGGCCCTGCTGCGCGAGCGCCACAGCGAGGTTGACCGACGTACTGGTCTTCCCCACACCACCTTTCTGATTGCTGATGGTGATGTAGCGCGTGTTCTCGGGGCGGTCCAGGTGCACGTTCTTGAGCTTGGCGCGGCGCTTGTTCTCTTCCACGAGTTTCCTCCCCAGGGCGGTATCCGCCACCGCGTCTTGTGCCGTCACTCCTGCTTGACCGTCTGTTTCACGTGAAACATGGCGTCCGCGATCAGGAACAACTTTTTTTGTTTGCGAAATTGGATCAGGCGGCAATCCGAAGTCGTGTCCACGGGTACGTCCTGCTGTGGGCCGTTCCGGCTCGGTCATCGACTGTCCCTTCCGTGACTGGTGCGGTGCTCCTAGTAGCTTATCGACAAGGCCGCACCGGCAACGACGGATTCACAGCACGAGCCGGACCACCGTGGTGGGTTCCTCCAGGAGGTCCTCGCCCACGGTCACGACCTCCGAGGACCGAACCCCGAAACGATTGAACTTCTTGCTCGCCTTGCGCAGCTCGTCCTGGGCGGAGCGTCCCTTGAGCGCGAGCAGCTCACCTGAACCCTTCAACAGCGGCAGGGTGATGTCCACCAGACCGATGAGCGCGGAGACGGCTCGGGCCGTGACCACATCCACCGGGCCCACCTGGTTCTTCGCCTGTTCGGCGCGCGCCCGCAGCACACAGACGTTGTCCAGGCCGAGATCCGCCGCAATCTCCTCGAGCCACGCGACACGGCGCTCCAGCGGCTCGATCAACGTGATGGACAGATCGGGCCGGGCGATCGCGAGGCACAGGCCGGGAAGGCCGGCCCCCGAGCCCACGTCCGCGACGTGAGCGTTCCGCGGGATCAGGCTCTCCACCACCGCGCAGTTGAGTACGTGACGTTCCCACAATCGCGGGGCCTCACGGGGACCGATCAGTCCACGGACGATGCCCGAGGACGCCAGGTGCTCCGTGTAGCGCCGCGCCAGGTCGAGGCGGTCATCGAAGATCGTGCGCGCCGCGGCCTCGTGCTCACCGAGCTCGGGGGCTGGCTGGGGCTCGGGAGCGGGACGCGACGCGCCCTCGGCGCCCGACCCGTTCTTGTCCTGCCCGGACGCGGCGGGGTGCGGGGTGGAACGCGACACAGTCACTGAGCCGCCGAGACCACGATGTGGCGCCCGGCGCCGTCGCCCTCGGACTCGGAGACCAGACCGGCGTCCGCGACGGCGTCATGGACGATCTTGCGCTCGTACGGGGATAGCGGGGGCAGGTGCACGCTGCCGCCCTCGGACTCGACCTTGGCCACGGCGTCCTGCGCCATCTCGCGCAGCTCCGAGGCTCTCTCGTCACGGTGTCCCGCGATGTCCAAGATCAACCGGCTGCGCCGCTGCGTGGCGCTGAGGACGGACAGCCGCGCGAGTTCCTGCAGCGCCTCGACCGTCTCGCCGTTCTCGCCCACGAGCTCTCGCAGAGGGGAGTCGTCACCGTCCTCCGCGACCACGGAGACGTACGTGCGGCCGTCCCGGACCTCGATGTCGATGTCGCCGTCGATGTCCGCGGTGTCGAGGAGCTCTTCGATGTAGTCCGCGGCGATCTCACCCTCCTCCTCGAGGGGGGAGAGCTCGGAGGTCTGCGCGTCGGAGGACGCGTCCTGCGAGGGCAGCTGCTGCTGTTCGTCGATGTCGTTCATCGGGTGCGACCTCTCAGCCGTTCTTCTTGGCCTGTTGCTTCTGGCGCTTCTTGGACACGGGCTGCTGACGCTGGCCCGCCGCCGCGCGTTCACGCTGCTCCTCGAGCTTCTCCTCGTGCTCCTTCTTGGTCATGCCCACCGGGGGCAGACCCTTGGCCGCACGGCGTTCGTTGAGTTCACGCTCTGCCTGGGACCCCTTGGTGGGGTTGTTGCGGATGACCCACCACTGCTGGCCCATGGACCACAGGTTCGAGACTGTCCAGTAGATGAGCACACCCAGCGGGAAGTTGATGCCACCGATCGCGAAGATGAGCGGGAACAGGTAGAGCATCATCTGCTGCTGGCGGTACATGGGCGATTCCTTGGCGGCATCGCTCATGTTGCGCGCGGTCAGCTGCTTCTGCGTGATGAACTGCGTGGCACACATGGCCACGATCATGACGATCGCCAGCACGATGGTGGCCGTGTGGTTGCCCGCACCCGGCTGCATCAGGGTGGAGAACAGGGGAGCGCCGAAGATCGTGGAGTCGTTGAACTGGTGGACCAGCTGCGGCGTGAGGACGTGGATGGACTCGTCGTTCTGGGCGGCCTGCGGGACCGAACGCAGCACCTGGAACAGCGCGAAGAAGATGGGCATCTGCACGATGATCGGCAGGCACGCCGCGAACGGGTTGGAACCGTGTTCCTTGTACAGGGCCATCTGCTCCTCGGCCATGGCCTGGCGGGAGAGCTGGTCCTTCTTGCCCTTGTACTTAGCCTGCAGCTTGGCCATCTCCGGTTGCAGTTCCTGCATGCCGCGCATGGACTTGATCTGCTTGAGGAACAGCGGGATGGTCAGTGTACGCATGACCAGGGTCAGGCCCACGATGCACAGCACCCAGGTGACACCGGAGGTCGGATCCATCCCGAGGGTGGTGAACAGTTCGTGGAACACCCACAGCACGGCGGAGACGATCCACCTGAAGGGGAAGAGAATGATGTCGAAGAAGTTCATCGAGCGTTGGCTCCTTGAGCCGCGTGGTCGTCACGGGCCGGGCAGTCGTGCACGTGGTCGCGCACGAGGGTCGGGTGGTTGAGCAGAACGATTTTGGGGGTCGAGGCCACAGAGGGGAACTCCCGACCGCCGCTCGGGACCCTATCGATCCCGCCGGCCGCCCACGGGTGGCAGCGCAGCAGACGTCTGACGCTCAGTCCCAGTCCGCGCACCGCGCCGTGCACGGTGAACGCCTCCAGCGCGTATGCGGAACAGGAGGGGAAATACCGGCACACGTCTCCGTACAGCGGGGAGACAATCGTGCGGTAGAGCTTGAGCAGGGCGATGCAAAGATTCTGCGGAAGATGCTTCATGGTGCGCACGAGGCCACCGCCGGGGTTGTACTCGTGCGGCGCGCGCGCGAGGAGTTGCTCGGGAGACGGACGTGATGTCACGTGCGGGCCTCCTTCTCGACTCTGTACAAGCAACGTTACGGCATCCGCCGCGTACGCAACGGGGAGGTCATCGCGCCTTGCGCAGCGCGGCATGCAGGGCGTCGCGGTAGTCACGCCCCAGTTCGTCCCACCCTGCCGCGGCGGCCGCGGGCAAAGCACGGACGACGACGTCGAGCCCGGCCGGGTGTTCGCGGACGGTCACGGCAGCGAGTTCACGCAGGCGGCGCTTAACCTTGTTCCTGACCACGGCGTTGCCCACCGCCTTGGAGACGATGAACCCCACGCGGGACGCCTGCTCCGTGGTGCTTCGCACGGATACGACGACGTTCCGGCGGCCACTGCGGGCGCCGGAACGTACGGTGTCTGAGAACTGCGCCGAGGTCCGCATCCGATGCCTGGTGGGCAGCACGATGCGAACCTCGCGAGTTGACGATGAGTCAGGCCGACAGGCTGGCGCGGCCCTTGCTGCGGCGGGCGCCGATGATGGCGCGGCCGGCACGGGTGCGCATGCGAGCACGGAAGCCGTGCTTGCGAGAGCGGCGGCGGTTGTTGGGCTGGAAAGTCCGCTTGGGCATTAGTCACTCCACGAGGTTGGACAACGGCGCGCCAACTGCGACGGATCACAGGGGACGCACGCGGTACGTATTTGGGGGCATGCGGACGCGCAGAAATCGCAATCCTACACGCACAAGACTGATTCACAGTAGTCAAAAGGGCCACACCGGTCAAATTGCCGCACACTACGATCGGCGGTCCGGTGGGCTGCCAGACGGGCGGCCGCGTCCCTCCACAAGTGTGTACACCGCCCCCCGGGAGCATGTGGAAAAGCGCCGGATCACACCCCGCCAGAGCAAGTTATCCCCAGGTGGGAACTACACAGTTGTAGTTCTGTGCACCGGCTCCGACGGGCTATGTCGAGCCCGGAACCATGCTCTAGGCTGAGGTTTGCGGCCGCCCCCACGAGGTTATCCACCGCTGTGTACAAGTCTGTGGAAAACTGGGGCTTCCCCGTATCTCACGTCAGGAGTCGTTCATGCAGCAGGACAACAGGGCTTTGCTCGAGCAATGGGCAGAGTGCGTCCGCGTCATGAACGAGAACCCGCGGGTCACGGGACGGGCACGCGGGACCATCGCGGTGTGTGAACCCCGCGGCCTGATGGGCACCACGCTGCTGATCGCGGTCCCGAGTGAGGCCACGCGGGAATTCCTGCAGAACCGCCCCATGTCCGAGATCCTGGACGAGAGCGTGGGCCGGGTCCTGGGAGCGGACACGCTCGTGGCATTCGTCGTGGATCCCGAGCTCGAGGTCCAGCCGCCCACCACGCGCGCCGCGACCGACGCGCGGTCCTCCGACCGCACCATCCCCTCGCTCAACGAGCTCGAAGCCGAACGTACGCCCGGGTCCTTCCAGCCCGCTCCCGGCCGCGATGCGCCGTCGGGCGAGAGCGTCCCGCGCTCCCCGGCCGGCCTGGCAACCACCGAGCCCGGCGACGGCGCCGGCGAGTACGACGATCTGCCCCCGCGCCGCCTACCCGAAGCCGCGCCCCCGGTGCCGCAACAGCGCGAGGTGCTCAGCACCGGCAACGGTTCGGACACCAGCCCGGCGGATTCGGAATGGGACAGTTCCGCCCGACTGAACCCCAAGTACGTCTTCGACTCCTTCGTGATCGGCCAGTCGAACCGGTTCGCCCACGCCGCAGCCTTCGCGGTCGCAGAGACCCCCGCCAAGGCATATAACCCGCTGTTCATCTACGGGGATTCGGGTCTCGGCAAGACCCACCTGCTGCACGCGATCGGGCACTATGCCAAGCGGCTCTACCCCAAACTGCGCGTGCGGTACGTGAACTCGGAGGAGTTCACCAACGACTTCATCAACTCCATCCGCGACGACGAGGGCTCGTCTTTCAAGGGCATCTACCGCAACGTGGACCTGCTGCTGATCGATGACATCCAGTTCCTCGCGGGCAAAGAGCACACGCAGGAGGAGTTCTTCCACACCTTCAACGCGCTGCACAATCACGAGAAGCAGATCGTGATCACCTCGGACATGCCGCCCAAACAGCTCACGGGATTCGCCGAGCGGATGCGCTCCCGCTTCGAGTGGGGACTGATCACGGACGTGCAGCCGCCCGAGCTCGAGACCCGGATCGCGATCCTGCGCAAGAAGGCGATCAGCGAGGGGATGGACGCCCCGGACGATGTTATGGAGTACATCGCCTCCCACATCTCCACCAACATCCGCGAACTGGAAGGGGCGTTGATCCGGGTCACGGCTTTCGCGTCCCTCAACAAGCAACCGGTGGATCTCCCGCTCGCAGAGCTCGTGCTGAAGGATCTGATCACCGACGACGGGGGACAGGAGATCACCGCGGCCTCGATCCTGGGGCAGACCGCCGCGTTCTTCAACATCACCCTGGACGAGCTGAAGTCCAAGTCCCGCACGCGCACCCTGGTGACCGCGCGCCAGATCGGCATGTACCTGTTGCGGGAACTCACGGACATGTCCCTGCCCAAGATCGGTCAGGAACTGGGCGGGCGGGACCACACCACGGTCATGCACGCGGACCGTAAGATCCGCACGCTCATGGCCGAACGCCGGCAGATCTTCGATCAGGTCACGGAGCTGACCAACCGGATCAAACAACAATCGCGCGAGGGCTAAGACCCGCCCCGATCACGCGATACCCGGAGACGGGCCCTCGGAACACGGTTCCGGGGGCCCGTTCTTCTTGTGATTCGTCCACAGGCCGAGCCCGCGGATCCACTGCTTTCGCCGCCCACGGTGCACAGGAAAATTCGGGGGTGTGGACGCGCTGTGCACAGTCCTGTTCAGGCCCGTGTGGAAAAATCTGTGGACAACGCAGAGCAGGCGGTGGACAACCGCCGCGCATCGGTGGGCGAGCCTGTGGAATCCGCGGAATCACGCGGAAGTTGTGCACTCGGCACGCACAAGGCAATCCACAATCTTGCACACCGGATCAACACCCCCGAACCGCGAGATTCCTGAGGAACAGGCAGTTATCCACAGAGTCCACAGGGGTTATTAACACTTCTACCCCTTAAGAAAAGATCGACCGAATAACAAAAATCCGGTCCTCCCTGACCGAACGGGTCCCCGGGATCTCTGTAATTACAAGAATCCAGGAACCGCCACGGGCGGTTCCTGTCCGAACCCGACGATCCGGGGGTTCGGATGACGTCCCCGCGGCCGGATACCATGCAGACAAAACACTTCGGTTCCAAACCAAAGAGGGGCACCCCGTGAAGTTCTCGGTCGAGCGCGACGTACTGGCTGAAGCAGTCACCTGGACTGCCCGTTCGCTGTCACCGCGGCCTCCCGTCCCCCTGTTGTCCGGACTACTCATCAAGGCGGAGAACGGTTCGCTGTCCATCGCAAGCTTCGACTACGAGATCTCCGCGCGCCTGACCATCAGCGCGGACGTCCTCGAGGAGGGCACCACCCTGGTCTCCGGCCGTCTGCTCGCGGACATCTGCCGCTCGCTGCCCTCCGCTCCCGTGCAGCTCGAGGCCGACGGCGGCAAGGTCACCCTCACGTGCCGTTCCGCCAAATTCAACCTCGCGGCCATGCCCGTGGACGACTATCCCCAGCTGCCCGGACTGCCGGACCTGTCCGGCGTCGTGGCCGGGGACGAGTTCGCGCACGCCGTGGCACAGGTCAACATCGCGGCGTCCAAGGACGACACTCTGCCGATCCTCACGGGCATCCGCATAGAGATCGAGGGCGAGAAGATGACCCTGCTGGCCACCGACCGTTACCGGCTGGCCATGCGGGAACTGACCTGGCGGCCCTCCGATCCCACGATCTCCACGGCGGCCCTGATCAAGGCCAAGACGCTCAACGACATCGCCAAGACCTTGGGATCCTCCGGGGACGTGAACATCGCGCTCGCTCAGAACACGGAACTCGTGGGATTCGAATCCGGCGGACGACGCACCACGAGCCTGCTGATCGACGGCGAGTACCCCAAGATCCGCTCGCTGTTCCCGGATCACACACCGATCACCGCCGTGGTGAAGACCTCGGAACTCGTGGAAGCGGTGCGCCGCGTGTCCCTCGTAGCCGAACGCAACACCCCCGTGCGGCTCGCGTTCAGCGAGTCCCGGGTCGCGCTCGACGCGGGAACCGGGGAGGACGCCCAGGCGTCCGAAATTCTGGACGCCCAGCTCAACGGGGACGACATCACCGTGGCCTTCAACCCCACCTACCTCTCCGAGGGACTGCACGCGTTCGACTCCGACTACGTCCGGTTCTCGTTCACGGCCCCTCCGAAGCCGGCCGTGCTCTCGGCCCAGAGCAAGCCCGACGGCGAGGACAGCGTGGACTACAAGTACCTGCTCATGCCGGTGCGTCTGCCCAACCAGTGATCGTGTGTTCATAGACCACCTGTCGCTCGCCAACTTCCGGACCTACCCCGGTCTGGACCTCCCACTTGCCCCGGGTCTCACGGTGTTCGTGGGACCCAACGGTGTGGGCAAGACCAACATCGTGGAGGCGATCGACTGGGCCGCGACCCTGGGCTCCCACCGCGTGTCGGGCAACGGACCGCTCATCACCACGGGATCGGACCAGGCGATCATCCGGGTACGCGTCAACCGCGGGGGACAGCGCACGGTCCTCGAGTACGAACTCAACGCCGCGCGGGCCAATCGCGTGCGGATCAACCGGGCGGCCCCGGTCCGCGCCCGTGAGGCCCTGGGGACCCTGCACACCGTGTTGTTCTCCCCGGAGGACCTGACCCTGGTCAAGGGGGATCCATCCCACCGGCGGCGGTTTCTGGACGATCTCGCCACGGCCATGCGGCCGGTGCTCGGTGCCGCGCGCTCGGACTACGACCGGGCGCTGAAGCAGCGCAACGCCCTGCTGAAATCGGCGCGGCGCTCCCGGGGGTTCTCGGACTCGGATCGTGCGACGCTCGCGGTGTGGAACGACCAGCTCGCGCGCGCCGGCGCGGCCGTGATGGGTGCGCGGTTGCAGTTGCTCAAGGCTTTGGAGCCCGAGGTGGACCGGGCATACCAACAGCTCACGGACGGACCCAAGCACGTGTCCCTGGGCTACGAGAGCTCGTCCGTGGCACCCGGTGCCGATCAGGAAGCGCTCGAACACTTCTCGGTCACGGACCTCTACGAGCTCATGATGAATGCCTTCGAGCGCATGGCACGTCATGAGCGGGATCGCGGGATCACCCTGGTGGGACCGCATCGGGACGACCTCGTGATCCGGCTGGGCGACACCCCCGCCAGGGGCTACGCGTCCCACGGGGAGACCTGGTCCACGGCCCTGGCCCTCCGCCTGGGCTCGTGGTATGTCCACCTCGCCGACGATCCGGCCCGGGGTTCGGCGCCCGTGCTGATCCTGGACGACGTGTTCGCGGAACTGGACGCGCGCCGTCGACGCCGCCTGGCCGAGCTCGTGCGGCAGGCCGAGCAGGTGCTCGTAACCGCCGCGGTGGACGAGGACCTACCCGCGGCGCTGCTCGAGGACTCGCCCACGGTGATCGAGGTAGAGCCGGGGGCGGTATGGAACCGCGCGGCGTCGTCGGCCGAGCCCGAGCCCGAGTCCGGACCCGAGCCCGGGTCCGGCGGGAACCAGAACGCTCCCCAGGCGGAGCAGCCGTGAGCGAGCCCGTGCATCGCGACGTCGTGGACGCGGCGGCCGTGGCCCTGCAACGGGCCCGGAAGGCCGCCCGCGACCGCGGGGACACGCCCCTGTCCAAGGCGGCCGCGGCCAAGAACATGCGCGCCTTCGGCACGGCCATGGAGGAGGGAACGGGCTCCCCGGCATTGCGCGCGCGGGACCGCTACGGCGTGGATCCGCGGCAGCTCGGGGGCTTCTCGGGACCGGGGCGTTCCGCGCGGGACCCCCGAGCGCTGTCCACCGTGGTGGACGCGCTGATGACCCACAGGGGCTGGAAGACGCCCGTGAACGTGAGCAGTGTGCTCGCGGACTGGCCATCCCTCGTGGGGGCGCGCAACGCTGAGCACACGTGGCCCGAGAGTTTCGAGGACACCGTGGTGCGCGTGCGCTGCGACTCCACGGCCTACGCGACCCAGCTGCGGTTGATCCAACCCCAGATCATCAGGAAGTTCTCGGACAAGCTGGGGGAGGGGATCGTCACGCGGCTCGAGATCCACGGTCCCGTGGGGCCGAGCTGGAAACGGGGGCGCTGGTCGGTGCAGGGCAGGGGGCCGCGGGACACCTACGGGTGAGCTGAAATCGTCAAAAACGCGCCAGAAGCGCGCGAGGCGCACCGCACCCCGAAAATGGGTCCACCCAGCGCGGCGGGGCTCCGGGGCGTCTGCGGGCCGTCCAGCGCTTCATGCGGTAGAATGGGAAGCCAAAGATCTTCCCGTCCCGCCAGCCGATGAGCCGCGAGCCGTCTCATCGGCTGTATTCATATGGGTCGGGTGATGATCGCCATCGATTACGCAGGAGGACCGGAGACCCCGTGGCTACAGAGGATCCCCTACAGCACGAGTACGGCGCGAGCGACATCACCGTTCTGGAAGGCCTCGAGGCGGTCAGGAAGCGCCCGGGGATGTACATCGGTTCCACTGGCCCCCGCGGCCTGCACCACCTGGTCTACGAGGTGGTCGACAACTCCGTGGACGAGGCGCTCGCGGGGTACTGCGACCACATCGAGGTGACCCTCCAGTCGGACGGCGGCGTGCGCGTGAGCGACAACGGCCGCGGCATCCCGGTGGACATGCACCCCACGGAGGGCAAGCCCACCGTGGAGGTCGTGATGACCATCCTGCACGCCGGCGGCAAGTTCGGCGGCGGTGGCTACGCCGTGTCCGGCGGTCTGCACGGCGTGGGCATCTCGGTGGTCAACGCCCTGTCCCGGCGTGTGGACACCGAGGTCCGCCGGCAGGGCTACGTCTGGCGGATGAGCTTCGCGAACGGCGGCCACCCCCAGGGTGAGCTCGAACGCGGCGAGCAGACGGACGAGACCGGGACCACCCAGGTCTTCTACCCGGACCCCGAGATCTTCGAGACCGTGGATTTCGATTTCGAGACCCTGCGGGCGCGGTTCCAGCAGATGGCGTTCCTCAACAAGGGTCTGCGGATCACGCTCACGGACGAGCGTGTCACGGACGAGACCGGCGAGGAGATCGCGGGGGAGTCCCCCGTGGACGCCTCCGGTCCGGTCGAGGGACAGGACGGAGGGACGGTCGGCGCGGACGACGCCGCTGTCCACGCCCACGCGGGCGCCCGCCGGGTGGTCTACTGCTACGAGCACGGGCTGCTGGACTACGTCACGTTCCTGAATTCGGCCAAGAAGGTCGATCTGATCCACGACGACGTCATCTCGCTCGAGGTGGACGACCCGGACAAGAAGATGTCCCTGGAGCTGGCCATGCAGTGGACCACGGCGTTCAACGAGTCCGTGCACACGTACGCCAACACCATCAACACCCACGAGGGCGGCACCCACGAGGAGGGCTTCCGCACCGCGCTGACCACGCTCATCAACCGCTACGCGCGGGAGAACAGGCTGCTGCGCGACAAGGACGACAACCTCACGGGCGAGGACGTGCGCGAGGGGCTCACCGCGGTGATCTCGATCAAGCTCGCGGAACCCCAGTTCGAGGGGCAGACCAAGACCAAGCTGGGCAACTCGGAGGCCAAGACCTTCGTTCAGCGCGAGATGTTCGACTTGTTCGGGGCGTGGTTGGAGCGCAACCCCAACCCCGCCAAGGACATCATCCGCAAGGCGATCTACGCGTCCCAGGCGCGGTTGGCCGCGCGCAAGGCACGCGAGACCACACGACGCAAGGGCCTGCTGGAGTCCGGGGGCATGCCGGGCAAACTCAAGGACTGCTCGTCCAAGGACCCCACGGTCTCCGAGATCTACATCGTGGAGGGTGACTCCGCGGGTGGTTCCGCCGTGCAGGGCCGCGATCCCGCGCACCAGGCGATCCTGCCGCTGCGCGGGAAGATCCTCAACGTGGAGCGGGCCCGGTTGGACCGGGCGCTGTCCAACGCGGAAGTGCAGTCCATGATCACAGCCTTCGGCGCGGGGATCGGTGACGACTTCGACATCGAGAAGGCCCGCTACCACAAGATCGTGCTCATGGCGGACGCGGACGTGGACGGTCAGCACATCACCACCCTGTTGCTCACGCTGCTGTTCCGGTTCATGCGTCCGCTCATCGAGCACGGGTACGTGTACCTCGCGCAGCCGCCGCTGTATCGCATCAAGTGGTCCAACGCGCCGCACGACTACGTGTTCTCGGACGCCGAGCGCGATGCCGCCCTGGCCAAGGGGCTGGCGGAGAACCGCCGGCTGCCCAAGGACAACGGCATCCAGCGTTACAAGGGTCTGGGCGAGATGGACTACACCGAGCTGTGGGAGACCACCATGGACCCGGAGCACCGCACGCTGCTGCAGGTCACCATGGACGACGCCGCCGCGGCGGACCAGGTGTTCTCGGTCCTCATGGGCGAGGACGTGGAGTCCCGCCGCGAGTTCATCCAGCAGAACGCGAAAGACATCCGCTTCCTGGACATCTGAGCATGTGACGCCCGGAATATTCCGGCGCGAGTATGAACGATGATCCCGGGGACGAGAGAAGGAAACAGCAACCCATGAGTGACGAGACGCAGGACGGCAACGGCCCCGTGGACCCGCAGGACGCACCCGAGGCCGGCGACGGCGTCGTGACCGACGAGGTGGCGATCACGGGCGACCGCGTGGAGCAGATCGATCTCCAGACGGAGATGCAGCGCTCCTACCTGGACTACGCCATGGCGGTGATTGTGGGGCGCGCGCTGCCGGACGTGCGGGACGGTCTCAAGCCCGTGCACCGGCGGGTGCTCTACACGATGTACGACGGCGGTTACCGCCCCGATCGGTCGTTCAACAAGTGCGCGCGCGTGGTGGGCGACGTGATGGGCAACTACCACCCGCACGGTGACTCCGCGATCTACGACGCCCTGGTGCGACTGATCCAGGACTGGATCATGCGCTACCCACTGGCGCTGGGGCAGGGCAACTTCGGTTCCCCCGGTAACGACGGCGCCGCGGCCCCCCGGTACACCGAGACCAAGATGGCGCCTCTGGCCATGGAGATGGTCCAGGACATCCACGAGGACACCGTGGACTTCCAGGACAACTACGACGGCAAGCAGCAGGAACCCGTGGTGCTGCCCGCGCGGTTCCCCAACCTGCTGGTCAACGGCTCCTCCGGCATCGCGGTGGGCATGGCCACCAACATCCCCCCGCACAACCTGCGCGAGGTCGCGGACGGCGTGCAGTGGTACCTCAAGAACCCGCACGTGGACCGCGAGACCCTGCTCGAGGAACTCATCAAGCGGATCAAGGGTCCGGACTTCCCCTCCGGGGCGCAGATCCTCGGCCACAAGGGCATCGAACAGGCCTACCGCACCGGTCGTGGTTCCATCACGCAGCGCGCGGTGGTCAGTGTGGAGGAAATCCACAACCGCACGTGCCTCGTGGTCACGGAGCTGCCGTACCAGGTCAACCCGGACAACCTGGCCATCAAGATCGCGGACCTCGTCAAGGAAGGGCGGGTCCAGGGCATCGCCGACATGCGCGACGAGACCTCGGGGCGCACGGGTCAGCGGTTGGTGATCGTGCTCAAGCGGGACGCCGTACCCAAGGTCGTGCTCAACAACCTCTACAAGCACACGCAGTTGCAGGAGAACTTCTCCGCGAACATGCTCGCGCTCGTGGACGGGGTGCCCCGGACGCTGTCCCTGGACGCGTTCGTGCACCACTGGGTCACCCACCAGATGGAAGTCATCGTCCGGCGCACCACGTACCGCCTCAAGCAGGCGCAGGAGGAAGCGCACATCCTGATCGGCCTGCTCAAGGCCCTGGACGCCCTGGACGAGGTCATTGCCCTGATCCGGCGCTCGCCCACCGTGGAGCAGGCACGCACCGGGCTCATGGAGCTGCTCGAGATCGACGAGGCCCAGGCCCAGGCGATCCTCAACATGCAGTTGCGCCGCCTGGCCGCGCTCGAACGGCAGAAGATCCAGGACCGGCACGCCGAGCTGCAGCGGTTGATCGCCGAGTACGAGTCGATCATCGCGTCCGAGGAGCGTCAGCGCGAAATCATCTCGGAGGAACTGCAAGGCATCGTGGACCACTACGGTGACGACCGCCGCACCGAGGTGCTCTACGGCTTCGACGGGGACGTCTCCATGGAGGACCTCATCCCGCAGGAGCAGGTGGTCGTGACCATCACGCGCGACGGCTATGTCAAGCGAACCCGCGCGGACGAGTACCGCGCCCAGCACCGAGGTGGCCGCGGCATCAAGGGCGCGCAGTTGCGCGGCGACGACGTCGTGGAGCACTTCTTCGTGACGAGCACCCACAACTGGATCCTGTTCTTCACGACCCTCGGGCGCGTCTACCGCGTCAAGGCCTACGAGTTCGTGGAGGCCGGCCGGGACGCAAAGGGCCAGCACGTGGCCAACCTCATGGAGTTCCAGCCCGAGGAACGCATCGCCCAGGTCATGGAGCTGCACTCCTACCAGGACGCCCCGTACCTCGTGCTCGCGACCCGCAACGGGTTGATCAAGAAGTCGCGGCTCACGGACTACGACACCAATCGTTCCGCGGGCGTGATCGCGATCAACCTGCGCGAGAACGACGAGTTGGTCTCGGCCATGCTCGTGAACACCGACGACGACGTCATGCTGATCTCGCGCCTGGGCCAGTCCCTGCGGTTCACCGCTGACGACGACGCCCTGCGCCCCATGGGTCGCGCGACCTCCGGTGTCACGGGCATGAAGTTCCGCCCCGGGGACGAGTTGCTCTCCGCCAACGTGGTCAGCGACGACTCCTACGTGTTCGTGGTGACCGAGGGCGGCTACGCCAAGCGCACGAGCGTCCAGGAGTACCGCGTGCAGGGCCGCGGTGGCCTGGGCATCAAGGTTGCCAAACTCGCCGAGGTCCGCGGTGGCCAGGTGGGCGGGCTGATCGTGGGCGAGAACGACGAGGTGCTCGTGGTCATGGAGAGCGGCAAGGTCGTGCGCTCCAACGTGAGCGAGGTCCCCGCCCGCGGCCGTGACACGATGGGTGTGATCTTCGCCAAGCCGGGTCCCAACGACGCTATCGTGGGGGTCGCCCGCAACGCCGAGCGGGAGATCGAGAAGGAGGTCGCGGAGGAGGATGCCGCCGAGGCCACCGGGCCGAGCGACGTCGCCCCCGGCTCTACGATGGACTCCCCCGAAGCCACGACCGCGGACGTCCCCGCGGGCCAGGACGGTGCCGACGCCGCTGCGCCGGTCGGTGACGACGATGCAGTAGCGTTGGAGCACAACGACAACGGAGGTGACGCATGAGCGCGAGCTCAGCCTCGAAGGCGGGCCAGCCCGTGAAGACTTCTTCCCCCCAGAAGCCGTCCCCGCAGAGCGCCAAGAGCTCCGGCAAGGGACTCGTGCGACCCGCCCCCCGGGCCAAGGTGCGCCGCGCACGGCTCGTGGTGTCCAAGGTGGACACGTGGTCCGTGCTCAAGCTGGCCTTCCTGCTCTCCGTGGCGCTCGGGATCATCACGGTCGTGGCGTCCCTGGTGCTGTGGATCGTGCTGAGCCTCACCGGGTTGTTCGACGGGATCAACGAACTGCTGTCCATGCTCGGCGGCAGCGCCGGGGGAGCGGACATCAAGCGGTTCCTCTCGCTCGGCAACGTGGCCCTGTTCGCCACGATCATCTCCGTGGTCAACGTCATCCTGCTGACCGTGCTGTCCGTGCTCGGGGCGCTCGTGTACAACATCGCGGCGTCCCTGATCGGGGGCATCGGGGTGACCCTGACCGACGACTGATCCCGCGGTCCGCCCGATTTTGTGCGGCGGATGAAACTCCGGTAAAGTCTTGGCGTGGCCGATCAGAGGACGATTCTGGCGGTGCACGCTGAGGGCGTATAGCTCAGACGGTTAGAGCGCTTCGCTGATAACGAAGAGGTCCCAGGTTCAATTCCTGGTACGCCCACCCATCGAATTCCCGCCAACCGCGAGATGATCTCGTTCGGAGGGTCCCCATGAAGGCACGAATCGCAGCCCTGGCCGCACTGGCCGGCTTGTCCGTGGCAGCCTTCAAGTCCTGGCGCGAGGCGGAAGCCAAACGAGAGGCGTGGAATTCGGCCGTGGACCCCGTGGACTGACCGTCCCGGTACCGCGATCCGCGTTCTGCAGGATCAGCACCACAACTGAACACGGGGCCTTAGCTCAGTTGGTAGAGCGCCGCCTTTGCAAGGCGGATGTCAGGAGTTCGAATCTCCTAGGCTCCACACCCGAGAACCCCCGGGGACCGCAGCGCCGGTCCCCGGGGGTTCCTTCGTGCCGGGCCTGTTCCTGGTCCATGCTCATCCGCTTTCATCCGGTTCGTCCTGGCCCGGTTCCTCCTGTCCCCGGCCTAGCGTGCGCGTCCCCGGTCCCCGGCGGGGACACACCAGCCATACTTCGCCACCGAAGGAGTGTGGCTCACCCCGCGTGAAAGACTGCATGAGCACAACTGTGACCTGATTCATGCCCGAAGTGTGGAGCCCCCCGATGCGCGACAAGACCCCGCTGCAACCCCTTCCGTCCATCGACCCCGATGAGTCGTTGGAGAAGGTCAAACGGTGGCAGCTGATCGGTCCCGGTCTCGTGGTGGCGGCCACGGGCGTGGGTGCCGCGGACATGGTGGCCACGCTGACCGCCGGCTCGCGCTACGGCTACACCCTGTTGTGGGCGGTCATCGCGGGCACGATCATGAAGATTGTGCTCGTGGAGGGCGCCGGTCGGTACTCGCTCGCGAGCGGGCGCACTATTTTCGAGGGTTGGCGCTCCCTGGGCCGGTGGACGTCCTGGTACTTCGGTCCGTACATCCTGATCTGGGGATTCGTGTACGGCGCCACGGCCATGTCCTCCTCCGCCCTGCCGCTCGCCGCGCTGTTCCCCATCCTGCCCCTGTGGGCGTGGGCCATCCTCATGGGCCTGATCGGGTTCGTGATCGTGTGGGCGGGGCGCTACGCGGTGATCGAGAAGATCACCGCGGCCATGGTGGGGATCATGTTCCTGGTCATGGTGGGGCTCGCGATCATCACCCTGCCCAATATCCCTCAGATGCTTACCGGGCTGATCCCCGTGATCCCGCAGGGCGGTGTGGTCTACACGCTCGCGTTGGCCGGCGGCGTGGGCGGCACGATCACCCTCGCGGCTTACGGTTACTGGCTGCGGGAGAAGGGCTGGCACCAACCGCGGTGGATGCGCGTGATGCAGCTCGACAACACCGTGGCCTACACCGTGACCGGTATCTTCGTGCTCGCAATGCTCGTGGTGGGTGCCGAGGTCCTCTACTCCGCCGGCTACGCCATCAGCGCCGGGGACAAGGGCCTGCTGGACCTGGACCGGGTGCTGCGCGACCGCTACGGGGACGTCATCGGCATCGCGTTCCTCGTGGGGTTCTGGGCGGCCTCGTTCTCCTCCGTGGTGGGTGTGTGGTCCGGGGTGTCCCTCATGTTCGCGGACTACTGGGGCAACATCCGCAAGAAGCCCAGCGGCCATCCGGACACCCGCAACGGCGGGAAGTACTTCAAGTTCTACCTGCTGTGGCTCACGTTCCCGCCCATGCTCCTGCTCCTGTTGGACCGGCCCGTGTTCCTCATCCTGCTCTACGGCGTGCTCGGGGCACTGTTCATGCCGTTCCTGGCGGTCACGCTGCTGGGACTGCTCAACACGTCCCGCACGCCCAAGCGCTGGCGCAACGGTGTGTTCACCAACGCGGTCCTGGTGGTCTGCGCCGTGCTGTTCATCATCCTGGGCGTCTACCAGATGTGGGACACGGTCTCCAACATCTTCTCCTGAGTCCCACCGCACGGGCCGCGGGTCTCCCGGCGCGGCCCGTGCGTTCGCAGCGAACGACTCATGCGTTCCTTCCATGTAGCCCGTGCGCTCGCCACGCACGGGTTCGTGTGTTCATTCCGGTACGACGACGGCGCCGCACCCCCGAAGGGATGCGGCGCCGTCGTCGTCGTGCGGGTCACGCGCGGTCGACGCGCGAGAACCGGCTCAGTGCTTGGGATCGCCCGGGTTGTGCTTGGAGCGGTTGTCCGGGGTGCCCATGTCGTCCGTCTTGGAGCCCTTGATCTGCTCCTTGACCTCGTTCACGGTCTGCTTGGCGTCCTCGGCCACGGACTTCACGCTGTCCGAGGCGCGGTGGGCGGCCTGGGACGCGGTGCCCGCCTTCTGGGCGGAGGAGGTGGGGTCCTTGACGTCGTCCACCTTCACACCGGTGCCGGCGGCGACCGTGGAGTTCGTGTTGACCGGGGAAGCCGATACACGCGGGGAGGCCGTGACGGGGGTCTTCCAGGGGTCCTGCACCGGGCGGGACGCGCGCCACGCGGCCACACCGGCCACGCCACCGGCGGCGAGGAGACCGAGGAGCAGCAGACCCTTGTGGCCACCCTGGGCCTTCTTCTGCTGCTTGGCGTATTCCTTGGCCGAGTTCTTCGCGGCCTTCTGGATGCGCTTGACGGTCTTCTTGTCACCAGTCAGCTTGGCCACGAGGGCGTCGAACTGGTCCGAGGTGTCCGCGTGGGCGACCTTGGAGGCCAGCGCGGCCACGGCGCCGGAGTATTTGTCCTGCGCCACGGCACGGCCCTCGGCGGTCTTTTTGGCGGCCTTCGCGGCCATGGGGGCGGCGGCAGCGGCACCGGCGGCCTTGGCCTTCTCGCCGCGGTGCTTGATGTCCTCACCGAGGTTCTGCGCCTTGCCCAGACCGTCCTGGACGTAGGGACCCGTGGCCTCCACACCGCTCGCGAGGGCGGACGCACCCGCCTGCACGCCGTGCTGCAGCTTCTCCCCGAGCTCACCGATCTCGCTGGAGAGCCAGTCCCCAGCGCTGACGACCTTGGACTCGGCGTTCTTCCGGGCGTGCTCGGTCTGCTTCTGGGCCTTGCTCTTGAACAAGCTCATTGTGTGTCCCTCCTACAGTGGTGACCGTAAAAATCTCCACCTTCAGCATACGGTCTGACAACCCCGGGATTCCCGGGGAAAAGCGACACCCCAGCCCTTTTCACTGTGCGCTGAACACCTCGGGAGCGTTCTGTCGGCCCCGAGGACGCCGTGCCACAATGTGAATCATGACTTCCGCTATCGCCACGCACAAGGCCACCATCCACACCAACCACGGGGACATCGTGGTGGACCTTTTCGGCAACCACGCGCCCAAGACGGTCAAGAACTTCGTGGGTCTCTCGGACGGCACCCAGGAATGGGCGGACCCCCGCACGGGTGAGAAGCAGAACGGTCCGCTCTACAAGGACGTCGTCTTCCACCGCATCATCAAGGACTTCATGATCCAGGGCGGGGACCCGCTGGGCCAGGGCATCGGTGGCCCGGGCTACAACTTCGACGACGAGATCAGCCCCGAACTGAACTTCAACGCCCCGTACATGCTGGCCATGGCCAACGCCGGTACCCGCAACGGCCGCGGCACCAACGGCTCCCAGTTCTTCATCACCACCGCGCCCACCACGTGGCTGCAGGGCAAGCACACCATCTTCGGTGAGGTCGCGGACGACGAGTCCAAGAAGGTCGTGGACGAGCTCAACAACGTGCGCACCGGCGGCCAGGACCGCCCCGTGGAGGACTGCGTGATCACCTCCATCGACATCGAGAAGCTCTGACCCGCAGCTTTCACGCCCGGCACGAAGCCCACCCGGTCCCCGGGTGGGCTTCGTCCGTATTCGAGCCCCGTCCAGCCGCCCCGCCCACTCCCGGAGGATGACCATGACCCACCACCCCGACGACCCGCCGGACCACGGACGGCCCGCCGGCGCCCCGGACGGTCCCGCCCCGTGGAGCGGCGCGCCCGTTCCCGCCCCGCGGTACGGGCAGTACGTCCACGGTCAGCAGTCCGCCCACCCGGGTGGCGCGCCACGCGGCGGGTACGACGGCGCTGCGCCGCACCGTCGTCGCAGCCCCCAGCGCGTCGGGGGCATGCCCGTGACGTGGACGCTCATCGGGCTCTGCGTGGTCATGTGGGGCCTGCAGTGGCTCACGAGCCTGTTCACGCCCTACAGCCTGACGAGCATCCTGGGATACGCTCCCTCGCTCACGGACACCCAGCCGTGGCGGATGCTCACGAGCGGTTTCGTCCACGCGATGCCCTCACCGCTGCACCTACTGCTCAACATGTACACGCTCTATCTCTCCGGTCGGATGCTCGAGCCGCTGCTGGGGACCTGGCGGATGGCCGTCCTGTTCGTGGTGTCCGTGCTGGGCGGATCCGTGGGAGTGCTGTTGCTCGGTAATCCGTGGGTGCTCGTCATCGGGGCGTCCGGCGGCGTCTTCGGGCTCTTCGGCGCCATGTTCGTGTTCATGCGCCACTTCAAGAACAACATCACGCCCATCGCGGTGTTGATCGCGATCAACCTGGCTTTCGGTTTCCTGGTGGGCGGCATCGCCTGGCAAGCGCATGTGGGCGGGTTGATCGCCGGTGGTCTCGTGGCGCTCGCCATGCTGCCGGGGCTGCGTCGCCGACTCTGACCGGGCCCGGCCGCAAGCAGGGAAAGCTCTCCCGTTCCGCCGGATCCGGGTCGGGGATCGCGCTCTGATCTGGGCGTCCCAATGGCTGTCCACAGGGGTTGTCCACACCTGTTAACAACTTACAGATGTGTAATTCCACAACTGTGAACACCCCTGTGGATACCGCGACAGCGCGCTAGGACTGCCCCGTAGGGGACATGTCGATCGCGATATGCACACGGTTCTCCACACCTGTGGATAACTTTCGTGCACGGGGTGGGGACAGTTCGTGATCGTGACCTCACCCACACGTGCGCGGGCTCGTGAATAAATCGCGCGTGCACCGTGTTGTAGTAATCCTGTGCCCGCCCGGGTGCTGCCCGAATGGTCCGCCCGCGCGGTTCACCCGCTACGAGCGCCTGCGCGGTGCGCTGTCATAGGCCACGGACCGATCGCCACGGCCTCTCCGGCCACTCGCCCGCATCCCTCTGGGGAGCTCCACCTGCGAATCCTCGAAAGGTCGCGCGTCCATGACCCAGTTGACCCCCGCCCGTCGCAGACTCGCGCTGTTCGCCCTGGCTCTGGGCGGTTTCGGCATCGGCTGCACGGAATTCGCGTCTATGGGACTGTTGCCCCAGATCGCCCAGAACCTCCTGCCCGATCTCTACGGTGCGTCCTCCGAGACCGGGATCGCACGCGCCGGGTGGCTCGTGAGCGCGTATGCCATAGGTGTCGTGGTGGGGGCCCCGGTCATCTCCTTCTTCGCCGCGAAGTCCTCCCGCACCACGATGCTGCTCGTGATGGCCGCGGCACTGCTCATGGGCAACCTCGCCTCTGCAATCGTGCCCACGTTCGAGTCCCTCCTGGTGATGCGGTTCCTCGCGGGTATTCCCCATGGCGCATACTTCGGTCTGGCGTCCCTCGTGGCCGCCACCGTGATGGGTCCGGGGAACCAGGCCAAGGGTGTGGCACTTGCTTTATCGGGGCTCACGGTCGCCAACGTCGTAGGTGTCCCCGTGATGACGGCGGTCGGTCAGGCCTACGGCTGGCGCATGGCATACGTCGCGGTGGCCGTGGTCTTCGCGGTCACTGCGATCGGCGTGTGGCTGACCGTCCCGCACCAGGACCGGGTGGTCGGAGCGAACCGGCGCCGTGAACTGCGGGCGTTCCGGCTGCCGCAGGTGTGGATCGTCATGGGGATCGCGGGGATCGGTTTCGGCGGGTTCTTCGCGATCTACAGCTACCTGACCCAGATGAGCCGTGAGCTGGCGGGGCTGTCCGGCGCCGGCATCCCGTGGTTGCTCGCGGTCGTGGGAATCGGCATGACCCTGGGCAACATCCTGGGCGGGATCAGCGCGGACCGCAGTGCCCGGCGCACCATGGCCGTGGGTTTCCCGGCCCTCACCGCGGCACTGTTGCTCGTGGGGGCGCTCGCGGGATCCCCCGTGGGGATCTTCGTGGCCGGGTTCCTCATGGCACTGGCCAACTCGTTCATCATGCCCAGCATCCAGAGCTGGCTCATTACGGCGGCGGGGCCCGCCCAGCTCATGGGCGCATCGCTCAACCACGCGGCGTTCAATGTTGCCAACTCGATCGGGGCCCTACTGGGCGGTGCGGTGATCTCCGCCGGTTTCGGCTACCGCTCCCCGGCCCTCGTGGCGGCCGCGCTGGCCGTGATCGGAGGTCTCCTCGCGCTCGCGGGTGTGAAGCGCCAGAAGGCGGACCGGCGGCGTCGGCTCGAGGCCGGCCTCCCGGTGACGGCCTCGCAACAGGCCGTCTGACGCCCCACCCGCGCTCCGCGGACACCTGGCCCGCGCCTTACTGGACCAGGAAGTGGCCCACCAGCAGGAACTCCCCGGCGTCCAGGAGCATGAGCAGCGCCGCGAGGCCCAGCACCGCGGTGACCAGCCGGTTGACCCACGGGGACACGGCGGCCCATGCCCTGCGCATGACCCGGGAAAACCGCTGCTGTTTCCCCAGGATCGTCAGTAGCATCAGAAGTGTCAGGGGGAACTGACTGATGAGGGACCACGCGATCCATCCGGCCACCCCGTGGGACGGGGGTTGTGAGGCGGCGGTGGCCACGTGCACGTCGAACGGGAGATCGAAGATCACGATGCCCACGAAGACCACCGCGGTCACGTACAGGGCCCACGGACTCGTGGCGGGCTTCTCCTCGGGGGTGTCGCGGCCCCGGGAGCGCCGCGCCGCCACCACCCGCCACACGGCGTAGCCACCGATGGCCAGGGCGAGGACCAGTTCGATCCCCGCCGAGATGCTGCCGTGGCGGAGGAGTTCCCCCCAGTTCACGCGCTGCAGACCGGGGCCCACGAGCAGGGTCAGGGCCATGCCCCACGCGGCGGTGCCGCCCAGCAACACCCCGGCGGAGCCCATGATGTGCCGTTTCCGGATCCCCGCGCCCAAAGCTGCCGCGAAGATGAGCAGGGGCGCGGGGTCGAAACCACCCAGGGCCGTGAGCAGGACGCTGAGCGCGTATTCCTGGGTGTTCATCTACGCCGTGCCGGTCAGGAGCTCACGGGCGCGAAGGCCGGGGACGTGCGGCCGAGCCATTCGAGGGACGGATCCAGCTGGGCCTCCCACAGCGCCACGCGGTGGCCGCCGCTCTGTGAGAGGTTGGACACCAGGGTCGTGGGCGGGGACACCGACGCCGCGAACTTGCGCACCGCGTCGACCGAGATGGTGTCCTCACCGCCGGAGAAGAACCAGATCTTCACGTCCGGTTTGTCCCGGGCCACGACCGAGGCCAGGTCGTAGGAGCGAGGATCCGTGGTCTTCCACTGCTGGCCCTTGCTGTACGTGGGGGCGAAGTACCCGGCCAGGTTCACGCTGCTGGCCCAGACGTCCGGGTGACGCACGGCGAACATGGACGAGCACCAACCACCGGCGCTGTAGCCCAACGTGCTCCAGGCTTCCCGGTCCGTGGACACCCGTAGATTGCCGCGGATCCACGAGACCACGTCCTTGCTCACATAGCTCTCCCACTGACCGTTGTTGCTGTCCACGCATTCGGTGTCGTTGTTACCGGGATAAACGTTCGGGATCACCACGATGGCTTCCCGCATGGCGCCGCTGTTGACCCGCGAACGAATGTGCTGGGCGATGTCCATGGCCTTGGTATAGGTCTTCACGTCCCCGGGGAAACCGGTGAAAGCGGTGATCACCGGATACGCCCGCTGCGGTTGTGTCATGTAGGACGGCGGTAACCAGACGGTGGCTTCCTGCGTGATGCCGGATTGCGGTCCGTGAATCTTCAGATTCACCCACTGCCCTGACGTGTTGTTGGGATCCATCTGGGACCCGAAGAACGCGTTCTGCGTGGGGTTCGTCTGCATGGCGTTGAACGCCCGATGCGGCAGGTCCTTGATGGGCTTGGCCGCCGCGGCGGTGGCACCCACATCCGTGACGGCCACCTGGCCGCCACCGTCGGAGAGTAGGTCCCCCCAACTGGAATACCACTGGTTGTCCATGTTCATCTTGAGGAAGATCCCCACCAGCACCAACAGGGACACGAGCGCCACGCCCACGAATTGCATCGCGTACTTGAGGATTCCCGGCCGGCGTTGCCGCGGCAGCACCACGACGGTGAATGCCAGCGCCAGGAAGGCCAAGGTCACGGTGATGATGAACAGGGGCCACCCGTTCAGCTCGAAGAACGCCATTGCGAATTGCTCGTTTCCAGAGATTCCCCACGTATCTTGTGTGCAGTACGAAGCCCGGCGGAATAAGACATAACCAATGGGTAGCCGCACGGAAAAACAGCATAGGTACATCGGCGCCGCGCGCTACACTCGCCGGGCCCGTAAGGGGAAGTTGATGGTTGACGCCCAGCTCGCGCACGGTTGCCGTGTGCCCGAGCTCAGCACCACCACGCCGGCGCAACGGCGGTGGGCGAGGATCCTCACGTGGGTCTTCGCCGTGGCCACCCTCGTGGGGGTGGTCCTGCTCCTGCTGCACTGGGTGGTGCGCATCAATCCGCTGCCCACCCTGCTCTTCGGGACCCTCAACATCCCCGTGGCGCCCTCGCTCGTGTCCGTGGTGGTGCTCGGGTTGCTCACCGGTGCGCTCGTGCGCCGCAAGCGCATTGCGCTGGTCACGGTCGCGATCACCCAGATCGTGGGTGTGCTGTGGTCCGTGTTCCAGGAGGTCCTGCGGGCAATGGGCCCCGAGGTCCCCAATCACGGGCCCATCCCCTCCGTGGTGTTCGTGACCCTGGACGTCGTGGCCATCGTGGTGGGCATCGCCGCGCTGTGCCTGCTGTGGTGGTTGCGCCCGGCGTTCCCCGCGCGCACGGCCCCGCGCGGTGCGATGGCCGCCCTGGGGACCCTCGTGGGCGGTGTGGTCCTGACGATCATGGCCACCCACGCGGTGCTACTGGTCACGACGAACTCGGCGATCGACGACTGGAACGTCCTCGCCCAAGCCCTCGTGCGCAGCCTCGGCTGGGCGGGCCCCCGGCGACACTTCCACGGCACGGTCCCGCCGTGGCTCCCCGAACTGACCTCCGTGTCGCTGGCCCTGACGATCGTGCTCGCGGTGCTGATCTTCCTGCGCTCGTCCTCCCGTGCGGCGTCGTGGCGGCCCGGGGACGAGATCGCGGTGCGCTCGCTGCTCGCGCAGTACGGTGACGAGGACTCCCTGGGGTACTTCGCGACCCGCCGCGACAAGATCTCGGTCTTCTCCGTGGACGGACGCGCATGCGTCACCTTCCGGGTGGTGGGTCAGGTGGCGATCGCCTCCGGTGACCCGGTGGGGGACCCCGCGGCGTGGACTAACGCCGTGGAACGCTGGCTCGCGCGCACGCATCACTACGGCCTACTCCCGGCCGTCACCTCGGCATCCGAACGGGGTGCACGGGTGTATGCCTCTCAGGGAATGAGCGTATTGGTCATGGGGGACGAGGCCGTCCTGCATCCCGACCGCTTCTCCCTGGCCAACTCCTCGATGACCGCGGTGCGCCGGGCGGTGCGGCATGCGCGCCGGGCCGGGCTCACGGTGGAGATCGCCCGGCACGAGGACCTCGACCCGCAGGAGCTCGAGCGCATGGGGCGGCTCGCGGACGAGTGGCGCGGGAACGAACCGGACCGCGGGTTCTCCATGGCGCTCAACCGCTGGGGGGACCCGGCGGACGGTCGCTGCATGCTCGTCGTCGCCCGCGATCGCGACGGCGCGGCGCTGGGCCTGCTCTCGTTCGTCCCGTGGGGTCGGCGCGGACTGTCCCTGGACGTGATGCGGCGCAGCCCCCAGGCGCCGAACGGCACCACGGAACTGATGGTCTCGGAGCTCATGGACTACGGGGCGTCCCACGGGATCCGCGAGGTCTCCTTGAACTTCGCGATGTTCCGCGGGGTCTTCGAGGACTCCGAGAAGCTCGGTGCTGGTGTGATCACCCGCTTCAACTCCTCGGTGCTGGGTTTCATGGACCGGTTTTTCCAGCTCGAGAGCCTGTACCGGGCCAACGCCAAGTACCTGCCCGAGTGGGTACCCCGCTACGCGTGCTTCGACGGCTTCCTGTCCCTGCCCCGCATGGCGGCCGCCACGGCCCAGGTGGAGGGGTTCCTGCCCGCGGTGTTCGTGCGCACGGGGTCACAGCCGCAGCTCGACGCCGAAACACTCGCCGTGGTGCGCGCGATCGACCACGAACCCGCACCCAGGCGCGTCCTGGCCCCCAAGCGCTCGCAGCAGACCCGCCACCGCATGCGGCACGCGCGTGCCCTGGCCCACGCGGGGATCGACCCTTACCCTGTGGGTCTTGCGGAGGCCGAGCCCCTCGCTGCGGTGCTCGCGCGCCGGGGCGACGCCGCGGCGTCGTCGGCCGTGCGCACGAGCGGGCGCGTCCGCAGGTTCCGCGACTTCGGAGGCGTGGGTTTCCTGGACCTGACCGACGGCGGCGCGACCGTGCAGGTGCTCGTGGACCGCGAGCGCGTGGACGCGTCCTGGGCGGCGATCCGGCCCAACCTGGACGTGGGTGATCTCGTGGTGGTGGACGGGCACTGGGGTGTGTCCCGCACCGGCACGGAGTCCGTGCTCGCCGAGCGGGTGACGATGGCCGCGAAGGCGCTGCAGCCCGTCCCGTTCGGCAGTTTCGAGAACCCGGAACAGCGGCTGCGCAAGCGGTCCATGGACCTCCTGGTGCACCCGCGCGGGATGGACCTGTTGCGTCAGCGCTCGCTCGCGGTGGACACCGTGCGCCGCGTGTTGACCGGGCAGGGCTACCGCGAGGTCGAGACACCGGTGCTGAACACGGTGCACGGTGGGGCCTCGGCGCGCCCGTTCCGCACGTACATCAACGCGTACGGGATGGACCTCACGCTGCGGATCGCACCCGAGCTGTACCTCAAGCGACTGCTCGTGGCGGGCAGCGGGCCCATCTTCGAGGTGGCCCGCAACTTTCGCAACGAGGGCGCGGACGCGACCCACAACCCGGAGTTCACCGCGCTCGAGGCGTACCACCCGTTCGCGGATTACACGGTCATGCGCGAGCTGACCGAGACGATGATCAAGACGGTGGCCCAGGCGTTGCACGGTACCCAGGTGCTGCCCCTGTACGACGTGCACAACCCCGACGCCGCGCCCGTGCTGACCGACGTGTCCGGGCCGTGGCCCGTGATCGCCGTGACGGATGCGGTGAGCAAGGCGGTGGGACGGCGGATCTCGATCGAGTCGGACTTCGAGACCCTGCTCGCAGTGGCCGCGCAGCACGACGTGGTGATCGGTCCGGGCATGGGCCCCGGGGCGGTGCTCGAGAGCCTCTATGAGGAGCTCGTGGAACCGCACACCGTGTTCCCCACGTTCTACTGCGACTTCCCGGAGGAGACCTCCCCGCTGACCGCACCCCACCGCTCCGATGGCGGGCTCGTGGAACGCTGGGACCTGGTGGTCAACGGCATGGAACTCGGTACGGCGTACTCCGAGCTGACCGACCCGGTGGTCCAGCGCCACCGGCTCACGGAGCAGTCGCTCAAGGCCGCCGCGGGGGACCTCGAGGCCATGCGGGTGGACAATGATTTCCTGGACGCCCTGGAGGTGGGCATGCCCCCGGCCGGTGGCATGGGGATCGGGCTGGACCGGTTGGTCATGCTCATGACCGCCACGACCATCCGCGACGTCCTGAGTTTCCCGTTCGTGAAGCCGCAGCAGCCGTGATCGCGCCCCGCGCGACCCCGGTTGCGGGCACACCCACGGGACGAACGAGCTACCCCGGGCGAGCGCCGTCGTCCGGGGAGGAACAGGACCGTGGTGCGCGGCACCCGGCCCACGAGGAGAAGAGTGGGTCACCATGACGCTTGAACTGCTGCACACCGCGGGAACGCTGATCCCGCAGCTGCCACCGCTAGGCGATCCCGCCCAACTGCTCGAGCAGCTGGGGCCGTGGGCGCTCGCCGGGACCACCCTGATGGTGTTCGTGGAATCGGGGCTGTTGTTCCCGTTCCTGCCCGGGGACTCCCTGCTGTTCACGGGTGGACTGCTGCACGAGGCGTTGCAGGTCCCGCTGTGGCTCATGATCCTGGTACCGTTCATCGCGGCGGTCGCGGGGGACCAGGTGGGCTACTTCCTGGGTAACCGGTTCGGCCGGCGCTTCTTCTCCGACGACGCCCGGTTCCTGAAGACCTCCTACCTCAACCGCACGGAGGACTTCTTCCTGCGCTACGGCGGCAGGGCGATCGTGCTCGCGCGCTTCGTCCCGATTATCCGCACGTACGTCCCGCTCGTGGCGGGCACGGCGCGCCACCCGTACCGCCGCTTCGTGGGTGGAACGTCCTGGGTGGCTTCCTGTGGGTGACCATCATGGTGGTGGCCGGGTCCCTGCTGGGCGGGATCCCGCTGATCCGTGACCACGTGGACCTGATCGCGATCCTGATCGTGGTGATCTCGGTGATCCCGGTGGCCCTGCAGATCCTCAAGGGGTTCCGGGACCGGGGGCCGCAGGAGAGTGCTACGGGACGATCGTGAACTTGACGTGGCCGTCCCCGCCGCGTTCGACGATCCGCAGCACCTCGCCGGCCTCCTCGAACGGGTATACGGGGCCCAGGCAGTAGTCCACGATCACCTCGCCGTCGTGGATGCGGTGCACGGCCTTGTGGAAGGATACGAGACCGGGCTCGGACCGGGCGGCCACGGAGGCCAGTTCCTCGTCCGGGACCCGGACCGTGTGCGCCCCCAGCTCCCGGGCGATCCGCAAGCGTGATTCCTGCTTGTCCGAGACGATCACCTGCTCGAAGCCCCGGCGCAGCGCGTCCTGGAGGAAGAACAGATCCGCGGAGCCCGCACCCATGATCACGCACGTGCCCGCGTGGCCTCCGGGGTCGGTCACTGCTCGGTCAGGATGGTCCCCTTCTCGAGGACATGGGTTGCGCGCACGATGACTCCTCCACAACGGGGACGGACAGGCTTCCGTCCTCACCGTATGGCACCGGTGTGGTCCCCGTGACAACGTACCGGTAACCTGTGCGGGTGAAACTTCCCCGGGCCCTGCGGCCGTTCTCGTCACGTGCGTACACGGTGCTCGCCGTGGCCATGTGCATGAGCGTCTTCGGCTCCGGGTTGTGGGCCGTGGCCCTCGTGGCGCGGGTCATGGCGCTCGGGGGTTCCGCGGTTCAACTGTCCCTCGTTATGGCCGCCGGCGCGGTGGGCATGGTGTGCTTCGTGCTGCTCGGCGGGGTCACCGCGGACCGCCTGCCCCTGGGACTCATCCTGCGGTGCGTGGAGGTCACCAACCTGGTCACGGCGTTGACCATCGTGATCCTCACCTGGACCGACACCCTCGCGCTGTGGCACCTCGCGCTCGCCGCGTTCGTCTTCGCCGGCACCGTGGGGTTCTTCTACCCCGCCTACTCCGCGGCCCTGCCCAGGATCCTGCCGCCCGATCAGCTGCTCGCGGCCAACGGCGTGGAGGGCACGGCCCGCCCCCTGCTGCAGATCGCGGCCGGGCCCGCGGTGGGCGGGGTCCTCACGGGCCTGGCCCTCCCTGGGGCGTCCGTCCTGGCGATCGCGGTGTGCCACGCGATCGCGCTGTCCTTCATGCTGCGGTTACGGATCCCGGAGCGCGAGGTCACCGGACCGATCCCTGCGGTGGACACTGCCCGGCCCTCCGTCCTTCGCGATCTCGTGGACGGGTTCCGGTACTGCGTGCGCACCCCGTGGTTGCTGTGGACGCTCTTGTGGGCCATGAGCGCGGTGTTCCTGTTCATCGGCCCGCTCGAGGTGCTCGTCCCGTTCCTGGTGGTGGACCGGCTGGGCGGATCGCTCGCGAGTTACGGCGCCATGCTGGGGCTGTACGGCGTGTCCACGGCCGTGGGCTCGAGCATCATGGCATCAGTGCAACTGCCCCGCAAGTACCTCACGACCATGATCTGGCTGTGGGGTTTCGGCACCCTGCCGTTCGGTCTGGTGGGTAGCACCGACTCGTGGTGGGTCATGGCGGCGGCGCTGTGCATCTTCGGGGCCACGGGTGGCGCGGGTCAGGTCATCTGGGGCACGCTCCTGCAACGGCGGGTGCCCGGGCACATGCTGGGGCGGATCTCGTCCCTGGACTTCTTCGTTTCGCTGTCCCTCATGCCCATCTCCATGGCCGTGGCCGGACCCGTCTCGCAGGTGCTGTCACCGGAAGCGATCTTCTGGGGTGTCGCACTGCTGACCCCCACGCTCGGCGTGGTCGCGGTCGTCGTCGGGCGGATGTACCGGGATCAGGCCGCCCACCCCTTGCGGTGATCCTCGCGCGCGTGTCCTGAACGGACGACGACGCCGCGGTGCCCCTCCCTGGGGACGGGCGACGCGGCGTCGTGACAAGTATTTATATCGGGATTAGTATGCCTTGTTGCGCTGCTGGACGACCAGGTGGATCAACGCGAACGTGTGGTCCTCGTCGATCGCCTTGTAGGCCTGCTCAAGCGCCCCGGGGATCTCGGACTCGCGCTCCACACGCACGCCGAAACCGTGGAACGCCGTGGCCATGGCCGCGAAGTCCGGGTTTTTCAGCTGGGTCCCGGAGACGTGACCCGGGTAGTGCTGTTCCTGGTGGGTACGGATGGTGCCGTACTCCTGGTTGTCCATCACGATGACCAGGGGAGTGGCGCCGTACTGCGCGGCGGTCGCGAGTTCCTGGCCGTTCATGAGGAACTCGCCGTCCCCGGCGATCGAGATCACGCGGCGGCCGGGGTAGTTCAGGGACGCCGCCACGGCGGAGGGGATCGAGTAACCCATGGAGCCGTTGCGCGCGGAGATCATGGACGCGTAGCCGTTCGTGGGGAAGTAGCGGTGGGCCCAGTTGGTGTGCTCGCCCGCGCCGAAGGTGACCATGGCGTCCTCGGGGAGGGTCGCAACGAGGTTCGCCATCATGGTGTCCATCGAGGCCGGGCCGTCCGCGGGGGAGGCGTCCTTGGGGGTGGAGAAATCCACCTGCTGCTGACGCATCCGCGCGCACCAGTTCCGCCACACGTCCGAGACGGGCAGGTTCATGCGCACCAGGTCACGCACGAACACGTCCGGCTTGGCCACGATCTGGTAGGTCACCGCGCCGGAACGCCCGCGCATGGAGGGGTCCATGGTCACGATGAAGTTCTTCTTGGTCCAGTCCTGGCGCACCAGGAAGCCGTTGGTGATCACATCACCGGGGACCGTGCCCACGAACACCAGCAGGTCGGTCTCCTCCAGCAGATCGTGGGTGGGCTTGGGGCGGCCGTAACCGATGGGTCCCACGTACGAGGGGGAGTCGAACGGGACGGTGCCCTCGCAGCGCCACTCCGCGGCGGCGGGGATGTGGTGTTCCTCGAGCCACGCGGTGAAATGCTGCGCGCCCTGCGAGGTCCAATCGTTACCACCGAAGACAAACAGGGGCTTCTGGGACTCCTTGAGCGCGGACTCGAGGGCCTTCCAGTCCTCCACGGTCATCCCGCCGCCGGCCACCGGGATCTCCGGGTGCACCGTGGGTTCAATTTGCCGGGTGATGATGTCCTCGGGCAGGCCCACCACCACGGGCCCCGGACGCCCGGAACGCGCGGCGAACATGGCCTCGGCCACGTACTCAGAGGCCCGCTCCGCGTGGTCCAGGACCATCACGCGCTTGGCCCCGGAGGCGAACCACTGATGCGGGTCGAACTCCTGGAACGCTTCCTTCTCACGGTGCTCGAACGGGATGAGTCCCACGAACAACACCATGGGCGTGGAGTCCTGCCACGCGGTGTGCAGGCCCACGTGCGCGTTGGCTGCGCCGGGACCACGGGTCACCATGGCCACGCCCGGGACGTCGTTCATCTTCCCGTCCGCTTCCGCCATGTACGCGGCGCCACCCTCCTGACGGCACACCACAGTGTCGATGGGGGAGTCGTAGAGCCCGTCCAGGACGTCCAGGTAACTCTCGCCGGGAACCACGTAGGCGCGCTCGACCCCGTGCGCCGCGAGGGAATCCACGATCACGTGGCCCGCGGACTTGCGTCCTGAGGTCGAGGAGTCGGTGTGCTGCGTCATGGGAGGCTCTCTTTTCGTCGTTGAATGTGTCGTGCTTCCCGGGCCCCGATGCCCGGGCAGCGGCAAATCTGTCTTGAAAATACCCGAACACCGGACCCCTACCGGTATTACGACGAGCTGTTATCACGGCCTGAACCCGGTGTGACGATGCCCCGGTGCGCGTGTAACGCGAACCGGGGCATCGGGACGGGGAGAGTGGGATCAGGCGTGCATGTCCTCGAGTTCCACGTTGTTGGTCTCCCGCACCATCTTGATGGTGAAGACCAGGGACACCAGCGCGAAGAACGCGTAGATGCCGTAGGTCAGCCCCAGTGAGAAGTTGGACAGGGACGGGAAGGAGACGGTCACGGCCCAGTTGGCGATCCACTGCACCGCACCGGCCACGGCCAGCGCCGCGCCGCGGATGCGGTTGGGGAACATCTCGCCGAGCAGGACCCACATGAGCGGGCCCCATGAGACACCGAAGAACACGACGAACAGGTTGGCGGCGATCAGTGCCACGGGTCCGGCCATGGGGCCGAGCTCGGGGGTGAGCTGACCGTCCACCATGACCTTGGTGGCGGTCGCGAACACCACGGACATCACGCCCAGGGACAGGGCCATGCCGGCGGAGCCCACGAGCAGCAGCGGCCGGCGCCCGATCCGGTCCACCAGGAAGATGGCCACGACGGTCACCGCCACGTTGACCACGGAGGTGGCCACGGAGATGGTGAACGAATCGGACTCCTTGAAGCCCACCGACTCCCACAAAACGTTGGAGTAGTAGAAGATCACGTTGATGCCCACGAACTGCTGCAGTGCGGCCAGGCCGATGCCCACCCACACCACGGGCTTGAGCCCGGCCATGGAACCGCGCAGGTCCGCGAAGCGGGGCTTGCGCTCGTTGTCCACGGTGCTGCGGATCTTGGAGACGCGGGCGTCCACGGCGTCGTCACCGTGGATCCGGGAGAGGACGGCGCGCGCCTCGTCCGGGCGACCCACCGAGACCAGGTAGCGCGGCGACTCGGGGATCAGGAACGCGCCGATGCCGTACAGCACGGCGGGCACGGCCATGACCAGGAACATCCAGCGCCACGCGGCCAGCCCGAACCACAGCTCGTTGGCGGCGCCACCGGCCCAGTGGGCGAGCAGGGCGTCGATGAGCAGGGACAGGAAGATGCCCAGCACGATACCCATCTGCTGGAGCGAGCCCAGGCGTCCGCGCAGGTGTGCGGGGGAGACCTCCGCGATGTACGCCGGTGCGATCACGGACGCCACACCCACGCCGATACCGCCCACGACCCGCCAGAACACGAGCCATTCGATGGACTGCGTGAAACCGCAGCCGATCGCCGAGAGCAGGAACAGCAGTGCCGCGATCTTCATGATGGGGATGCGCCCCGTGCGGTCCGCGATGCGGGAACCGAAGAACGCACCCACGGCGGCGCCCAGGAGGGCCGCGGCTACCGCGAAGCCCAGGGGCCCCGGACCCACGTCGAACGTGGACTGGATGGAGGAGACCGCACCGTTGATCACGGCGGAGTCGTACCCGAAGAGGAGGCCGCCGAACGCGGCCACGGTGGTGATGCGAATGACCGCGCCGGTGTTCGTCTGATGACGCTCCGGCGAGTGTGCTTGCGCTGGATGGCTCATCCCGCAGCTCCCTTGCTGTATCGAAATTCAACGCTTCCCGCTCCCGGGCATCATGCGTCCCGTTCCGGGGATGTACCGGTCGAGGGGCCCGTACGAGGCGGGTTTTCGTCTCCTGGAATCGGCTCGTGGGACCAGGGAGGGCAGCTGCCGGGGAAGGACAGTGAACCCAGGGTAGGACCCAGATCACAAAATGTCCATGAGTCGAAGACAAATTTCCCGCGTGTCGTTTGCAGCGGCTGGCGCGCCCCGGACGTCTTACACGGGGAGGGACGTCTCGGCCCGCGCACGGATGAGCGCACCCGTGAGGTGCGCCCGGGCCCCGAGCTGCGCGGTGGCGATCCGCAGCCCGGACACGCAACCGCGCACCGCGTAGCGCTGCACTGCGTCCCGCACGGGATCGAGCAGCAGGTCCTCGGCGCGCGCGAGCTCCCCGCCCACGACCACGAGTTCCGGGTTGAACGCATTGCACAGCTGCGCCACGGCGCCGCCGATCAACCGCCCGGTGTCCGTGATCACCCGGGTGCATCCGGGATCGCCGGCCAGCGCCTCCCGGACCACGTCACCCACGGATTCCACGCGCCGACCCGAGGAGGCCACGACGTCCAGCACGGTCTGGGAGGACACGAAGGTCTCGAGGCACCCTCGGTTGCCGCACCTGCACAGCCCCGCGCGTTCGTCGAGCGTCACGTGGCCGATCTCACCCGCGGACCCGGTGGCCCCGCGGTACAGCCCGCCGCCCAGGATCAGCCCGGCACCCACGCCGTGCGAGAGCTTGAGGTAGGCCATGTGAGCCGTCCCACGCCCCGCGCCGAGCGCGTGCTCGGCCACGGCCCCGGCGTTCGCGTCGTTCTCCACCACGGTGGGACAGCCCAGCGTCCCGGTGGCCAGCGCTCGCAGGTCCAGCCCGGCCCACGCCGGGAGGATGGCCTCCGAACCGAGGCCGCGGCACTCGGCGTCCACGGGCGCGGGAAGGGTGAGCCCCGCGCCCAGGATGCGCTGGGCGGGGACGTCGAGCGAGGTCCGCAACTCGTCCAGGATCTCTCGCGCCCCGGTCAGTACGTCCTCGGCGCGGTGCCCGGCCGGGAGGTCGATGCGCCGCTGCGCGCGGACGTCCAGGTTCAGGTCCGCCACGGCCACGCTCGCGTGACGGTGGCCCACGTCCAGGCCCACCAGGTAGCCGGCGCTCTCGCTGAAGTGCACGCGCTGCCCGCGCCGCCCGCCGTTCTCGGGTTCCATGGCGAGCAGGTCGCACGCGGTGAGCTCGTGGACGATGGACGAGACCGTCGACGGCGCCAGGGCCGTCTCCCGCGCGATGCTCGCCTGGGTCGCCGCACCCAGCTCGCGCACCGCGTCCACGACCCTGCGGCGATTGGCGAGGCGCAGTGCGGCCTGCGATCCCGGGGCGGGGGGCTGGGTGAATGGTGGCTGCGGCGAGGGCGGCTGTGTGGAGGGCGGACCGGCCTGGGCCCAAGGCTCTCGCGTGGAGTGCGGGGGCGGGGGTGTGGACGCCATCGTCTCTTCCCTTCTCGAATGTTTCTTGAGGGCTGAGTGTAGTCAGTGTTCGGGAAATGAACTTTTCGGGCGTCCCGTGACGGTGTCCGCGGCAGAAAAACCACATGACTGGATTTCCTATCCCCATCAAGGATATTCCAATCGACGCATGCAACCATAAAAAAGTGTTTTCAGATTAAGTGTTTCACGTGAAACCCCATTTCCAGCCCGCGGGGCACGGTGCGCCCGCGCAGCGACGCCGACCCTGGAACACCCCGGAACTCCGCATCACACACGCCACACCGCGTGCGACACGCCCACTTCAGGAATCGTTGAGTGTCTCGTGTCACCATTGACACATGACCTATCCGGCGCAGCACACTTCCCCCTCGCCGGGCGGGTCCCCGTGGCGGTTGCCGCAGTTGCGTCACCGAGTGGCCGTTCCCTTGGTCACGGTGTTGTTGACGGCAACCCTTGGGCGTCTGGTGGTGTTGTCACCGCAGATCACCCACGGGGAGACCGCGTTGCTCGAGGGGTTCTCCCAGCATCGCAACGTTCTTCTGGACGCGGTGGCCACCGCGGTGCAGTACGCACTGTCCAACGGCGCGGTGGTGTTGATCATCGCCGCCGTCATCGGGTGGCTGGCCGTCCTCAGACGCCGCCCCCTCGACGCCACCGGGTTCGGGATCACCGCCCTCGCCGGATGGGGTGCCGTGGGTCTGGTCAAAGTGTTCGTGGAGCGGCCGCGTCCCATGTTCCTGAGCGGAGAGGCCCTCGCGCCGGTCACTGGCTCCATGTCCTTTCCGTCCTCGCACACGGGTGCGGTCGTGGCGATCGCGCTGGCCATGGGTCTCGTGGCCTCCCGCCGTTCCTCACGGCGTCGGATCGCGCTGCTCGGCACGCTGGCCGTGGTGATCGTCGGGGCCGCCCGCATGTACTCGGGCGCGCACTACCCGTTGGACGTCCTGGCCGCCGTGCCCGTGGCCTGGGCCGGGGTCATGGCCGGGTGCGCCCTGGCCAACAAGGTGGTGCCCGCTCTCGCGTTCGGGTTCTCGTGGCGTCAGGCCGGGGTGTCCCAGCCCGCACCCGCGACCGTGCGCCGCGCCGGCTCCACGACGGCAGCCGCGCCCGCGCCGTCGTACCGGCCCGCGCGGGGCAGCACCCCTCTGGACGGCGCCGCGCAGCACGACGAGCGCACCAACCGCGCGGCCTGAGCGCTCTTTCCATCACGTCCCACCGACGACGGCGGGCCGGACCTTGGGGGTCCGGCCCGCCGTTCCATGGGGCGATGGTCAGTGCTCGAGCGGTCCCGCTCGCCGGGGGTCGGCGGCGCGCGACGGGAGGCTGTCGACGTCGCTCGCTCAGGCGGCGTCGTACCCCGCCTTCACGCACAGCACAGGGCACCCGGCCTCGAGTAGCAGCCGCTGCGTGGTGGGGGCCATGATCAACTTGCCCACCGGGGTGCGCCGGCGAGTCCCGATCACGAGCAGAGCGGTCCGGCCGCGATAGGTGGCCTCGAGGATGACATCCGCCGGATCGGCGTCGTGCGCCACGGGGACCAGCTCGTAGGACACGCCGCTTTCGTCCAGTGCGGCGCGGTCCTCCCGCATGGCGGCTTCGGGGTCCTCGGGGCCGGTGTGCCGCCCCCAGCGCTTGGTGTGATGGCCCTGGACCACCACGAGGTCCGCCGAACGCAGGATGGCCTCGGCGATCCCGGCGCGCAGGGCGGCCCGGCCGGCGGGGGTGGGTAAGTATCCGACAACGATGTTCATGACGTCTCCGGGTCCGTGAGCGGGTGGGCGGGGGAGCGGACTCAGCGGTCCACGTCCTCCAGGTTGGCGAGGTCCTCGGGGCGCTGGAAGCGGGTGCGGCGACCCGTGAACAGGCGGGCGTACAGGAAGTTCAGCAACCACAGGACCAGGCCCAGGGCGATCAGGACGAGCGCGATCTGGTACTCGATGACGTCCTGCGCCCACGGTCCCAGCAGGAACGCGCACGTGATGGCGCCCAGATAGGGCAGGACGCGCGGGGCGTGGAAGTAGTCGTGACCCTCCTGGGAGCGGTCGCGGCGCAGGATCACGGCGGCCACATTGACCACGGTGAACACCGCGAGCAACAGCAACGCTGTGGTGCCGCCCAGTGCCGCGGCGGTGCCCTTACCCATCGCGTTGTTCACCAGGATGATGAGCACCATGCCCAGCACGGTGGTAAAGATGATCGCGGTCCAGGGGGTGCGGCGCCCGGGGAGCACCTTGCCCAGGAAGCCCGGGATCACGCCCTGCCGTGCCATGCCGTAGAGCAGGCGCGAGGCCATGAGCATGTTGATCAATGCTGTGTTGGCGACCGCGAAGATGGTCAGGAACGGATAGATGGTGTCGATCGGCAGACCGGGGGCGCCGATGCGCACCACGTCCAGCAGCGGGGTCGTGGACTGTCCCAATTCACCGATGGGCACGATCGCCACCGTGAACACGGACACCAGCACGTAGATCACGCCGGTGATGCACAGGCCCAGCAGCATCACGCGCGGGAAGTTACGCGTGGGGTCCTTGGTCTCCTCGACCATGTTGACCGAGTCCTCGAAGCCCACGAAGGAGAAGAACGCGAGGGACGTGACGGCGGTCAGGGCCAGGAACATGCCCTTGTCGTCCGAGGTCTCGAAGATGACCGTGCGGCTGAAGTCCGCGTTGCCCTGGGCCGCGGCCCAGAACCCCACCAGGATCACGATCAGCAGGCCGGTGAGTTCGATGCACGTGAGCACCACGTTGAGCTTGACCGATTCGGACACCCCGCGCAGGTTGATCAGCGCGAGGATCGCCAGGAAGGCCACGGCCACGATGGTGATCCCCAGCGGGCCCACATCCAGGTGGAAGCCCTTGGCGAAGTTGGAGGCCACGGTGCTGGATGCCGTGGCGGCGGAGGTCAGTCCCGAGCACAGCACGGCGAACGTCACGAGGAACGTGAGGAAGTGGATCCCGAACGCCTTGTGCGTGTAGAGCGCCGCACCCGAGGCCCCGGGGTACTTGGTCACGAGTTCCAGGTAGGAGAACGCGGTAATCGTGGCCACCACGAACGCGATGAGAATGGGTGCCCACGCGGCGCCGCCGATCTCACCGGCGATGTTGCCGGTGAGCGCGTAGACGCCCGTGCCCAGGATGTCGCCCACGATGAACAGGAGCAACAGTCCCGGACCCATGACCCGCTTCAGCTCGTGCCCGCCCCCCGAGGACGCGGGTGCCCCGGAGGCACCGGATGCGCCCGGTGTCCGGCTGTTCGCCGTGGATGCCGACGTGGCACCCTTCGACGCTGGTGAATCGCTCATGGTGTCCTCCACGGATCGGCCTCGTGCAGCCGCTGACTGGCACCCGTTTCCGATGACATGGATGTGACCCGCGGCTCATGCGTACAGGTAACCCTAAAGGATGCGGTCCGGGTGGTGGGAGCAACGGAGGACCCGGCGCGGCGAGCCGTGCCGAGGAAGGGCGCGAGCGGCGTCGTCGTCCGGTACGACGACGCGCCCCGCACCCGCCGCTGCGGGTACGGGGCGCGCGCCCACGGAAGGGGAACTCAGCGGATGCCGCGCATGAGCCGCAGGATGGGCTTGGCGGCGAGCAACATGATGATGCCGAGCACGATGGTGATCGCACCCATGGTGCCGAAGTAGCCGACCTCGTTCTCACGGGAGTAGAAGCCTGCGAGGGAACCGGACAGGGCGGTACCGAGGGCCACCGCGAGGTTGTTCAGGGCCACCATCTGCACCGGGAACTTGCGCGGGGCGAGTTTGGTGGACAGGGACAACCCAACGGGGGAGAGGAACAACTCACCCATGGTCGCGAAGAACAGGACCAGGACGATCCACCCCACGAACACGGAGGCAGTGTTCGCCTGCGTGATGAACAGCAGGAAAGCCACGCCGATCGCCAGCAGGGCCATACCGAACTTCACGGGGGTGCTGGGCTGACGGGTACCGAGCTTGGTCCACATGGCCGCGAACACCATGCCGAACAGGATGATGAACACCGGGTTGATGGACTGCACCCAGGAGGGCGGGAACTCGTAGCCCAGGAAGTTCAGGTTCAGGCGGGTGTCCGCATAGATGGCGAGCACCGTGAACTGCTGCTGGAACAGGGCGAAGAATGCCGCGGTGGCGATGAACATGGGGATGAAGGCCAGGACCCGGGAGTGTTCCTCCGGGGAGAGGTCCTTGTCCCGCAGCATGATCGTGAACAACAGGATGGTCGCCACCAGCACCACGAGGACCACGGCGTCGGCCAGGTTGCCCGGGTTGAGGAGGCCCGTGAACAGCAGCACCAGGATGATCACGACGGCGGCCACGGCAATGCCGATCCACTTGCCGTACTGCGAGCGCGGCAGGGGGTTGGCTACGGTGTGCACGCTGGCGGGCAGGCCCTTGCGGGTGAGGACGTACTGGATCAGGCCGATCGCCATGAAGAAGGCGGCCAGGCCGAAGCCGAAGTGGAAGCCCCACGTGTTCCAGGCGAAGCCGGTCAGCAGGGGGCCCAGGAAGCCGCCGATGTTCACGCCCATGTAGTAGATGGAGAAGCCGGCGTCACGGCGGGGGTCCTCACGGTCGTAGAGGGTTCCCACGAGGTTCACGCACGTGGTCTTGAGACCACCGGACCCCGCGGCGATGCACAGCAGACCGATGGTCAGCCCGGCAACGCTGGGGATCAGGGCCAGGGCGATGTGTCCCGCCATGATGAGCACGGCCGAGGCGAGCATGGTGCGCTCGGAGCCGAGCAACCGGTCCGCGATCCAACCGCCCAGGATGGAACACAGGTAGACGGTACCGCCGTAAGCACCCACGATGCCCGCGGCGACGCCCTGGTCGATACCCAGGCCGCCATCGGAGACCGCGTAGTACATGTAGTACAGCACCAGTGCTTGCATGCCGTAGAAGGAGAAGCGTTCCCACATCTCCACGGAGAAGAGATTGGCCAGCATTCCTGGCTGGCCGAAGAAGGATTTGCGACCCGCGGGGTTGTGCGGGTCCACGTGTGTATTGGGAGCGACGGGCACGCTGCTGGCCTGGCCGCCGTCCGAAGTGTCGTGACTCATAACTCTCTATGATGCACCCGCGCGCCGGGTGCGGTGACCTTTGACGCCGCACGAACGTGCCCCCGGGGCCCTCTCATGAGGACCTCGGGGGCACGTTTCCGGGGCATGGCCCGCCGTGTCGCGGGAAGTCGACGCCGCCTCGTGACCGGCCGACGCCGCGTCACAGCAGTGTGCGCCGCGTCACGGGACGCGTGTGTCGGAGATGTCAGTCGTTGAAATCGGCGGGGTCGGGGCCGAGGCGCCCGTCCTCGCGGGACAGCCCGCTGATCCGCTCGATCTCGTCCTGACTCAGGGTGAGTTCCTGGGCGTCCCAGTTCTCCTGGATGCGCTCCGGGGTCACGGACTTGGGGAACACCACGTTGCCCAGGGCCAGGTGCCACGCGATGATGACCTGCGCGGGGGTGGCGTCGTGGGTGCGGGCGATCTCACCGATGGTCTCGTCCTGCAGCTCCGCCTTGCCCTGGCCCAGCGGGGACCACGCCTCGGTCACGATCTGGTGCTGGGCGCCGATCTCGCGCAGGGGCTCCTGGGTGAAGTACGGGTGCAGCTCGATCTGGTGCACCGCGGGGACCACGCCGGTGTCCAGGACGTCCTGCAGGGCCTTCTCCGTGAAGTTGGAGACACCGATGGAACGCGCCTTACCGGACTCCTTGATCTCCTGGAACGCCTTCCAGGTCTCCAGGTACTTGCCCTTCTCGGGCTGCGACCAGTGGATGAGGTAGAGGTCCACGTAGTCCAGGCCGAGCCGCTCGAGGGACGCGTCGATGGCCTGCAGCGCGGAATCGTGACCCTGGTCGTCGTTCCACAGCTTGGTGGTCACGAACAGTTCCTCGCGGGGGATCCCGCTCTTGGCGATCGCGCGACCCACACCTTCCTCGTTGCCGTAGATCTTGGCGGTGTCGATGTGGCGGTAGCCGATCTGCAGTGCCTTGCTCACGACGTCCTCGGCGACGTCCGCCGCGACCTGCCACACCCCGTACCCGAACTGGGGGATGGTGTTTCCGTCGTTGAGCTGCACGGTCTGGTTGGTGGGCATGAGGGCAAATCCTTTCGTTGACAACTACCGCTCAGTCAACTGCCTACCGGGTGGTTCTGACAAGCCCTTTACGTTCTGGGTGAAGTCCCTGGTGGGGGCCGGTATCCCGGCGGGAGGCCCCGCGGAAACGTGATGGAATAGGGGTATGCAGTTCAATTTCCGGCGCGTCAAATCCCCCGCTTACCTCACGTCCGTGGGTCTCCTGCTCATCGGTCTGCTGTTCGCCCTGGCCTCGGTGGCCGTGGCCGCCTGGATCTTCTTCCTCCTGGGTATCGCCCTGAACGTGGTGACCGTGAGCGTCACGAACGTTCCCGATTCCTCGTCCCGTGCCCGCGGTGCCGGCACCCGGGTGGTCGTGGAGCCCGAGGCGGACACCGAGCAGCACGCGGCGGTCCCGCCCGCCGGATCGTCTCCCGTGGGTTCGTCGTCCCTGCGCCGGGACGAGGAGTGGGTCCGGGACGCACACGAGGGTTCCCGCCACTGACCCTGCCCCCGGCCGTGCGTCGTCGTTCCGCAGCACCGGAGCTGATGACGACGGCGCGGTATGGGACCCTGCCCCGCGGTCAGTTCATGGCCGCGGCGCGGTAGATCTGCTGCACCGTCAGTTCGGGCAACCGGGTTTCGATCCCCACCGTGTTCTCCGGGTCCGAGCGCAGGTAGCGCACCGGCCCGTGCGATCCCACGGTGAGCTTCTCGGCGTCAGCCAGTGCGTAGACCGCGTCCAGCACGGCGGTGAACGCCGGGCCCTGCGTGGGGTTCACGCGCAGGGTGAGGTGGGCGGTCACGGTGTCCGAGACGCCGTTCTCGTCGAAGGGGGACTCCACGTCCAGCTCGCGTACGATGCCCACACCGTGGCCGATCACCCCCGGCAACCGCGCGGCCAGGTGGCCCCGGGCGCGGGCGAACGCGCCCCGCAGCACCGCGACCCAGGACAGCGCGGCCAGCGCGAGCACCACCGCGATGACCCCGAGCCACAGCCCGTTACGGGTGTCCGTGTACCGGATGGCGCTGAGCACCACCACGAGCGCGGAGACCAGGGGGATTACGAGCAGCAGGGAGGCCGTGAGCTTCTCGCGCAGGGTGGGCTTGGCGGAGAGGTCGGGATCGGCCCCCGGGGCCCCGGTGCCGGTACCCGCGGAACCGGTCCCTGCGGCGTCGCCCGACGCGGGTGCGCGGCCCAACTGACGCATGGCGGCGGCGTCGAACCCGCGGTCGTCAACGGTCACGGGCGCGGGCCAGGTGTCGTGGGAGTCCATGCCTCCCATTATGGTGGCATGGACGTCCAGGAGAGGTGGCCCCGTGCTCGCAGTCGATCCACGCCCCGAGCGTTCTGTGTCCGCCCGTGCGCCCCGCGCGGGACTGCTGCTGGTCGGCGTGCTCCTGCTGGGGGCCAACCTGCGGGCGGGGATCACCGCGGTGGGCCCGGTGCTGCCGCAGATCGAACACGAGGTGGGATTGAGCGCGTCGCAGGCGTCGCTGCTCGTGAGCCCCTGCCGCTCGTGGCGTTCGCCGTGATCTCCCCCTTCGCGCCGCGACTCGCGGAGGCATTCCGGCTCGAACGGGTCCTGGGTCTCGCCCTCGTGGTCCTCGCGGCGGGCATCGTGGTCCGCTCGGTTCCCGGACCCGGATTGATCTGGGTGGGCACGGGATTGCTGGGCGCGGCCATCGCGGTGCTCAACGTGCTCATCCCGTCCCTGATCAAACGTGACTGGCCGCACCGGATCGGCCCCATGACGGGTGTGTACCAAGCGGTCACGGCGCTGACCGCGGCGCTCGCCTCCGGTGTGGTGGTCCCCATCGCGGACGTCGCCCCGTCCGGCTGGCGGTTCGCGCTCGGGATCTGGGCGGCCGTGGCGATCATCGGCGTGGCCGTCTTCCTGCCGTGGATCCTGGGGGTGGCCTCCCGGGTGGGCTCGGGCACTGCCGCTCCCCGGGCTGCGGCCCCCGGCCCGGCGGCCCCCGATGCGACGGGGCCTGGTTCGCCGACTCCGGGTTCAGGAGCGGACGACGACGCCGCACCGGCGGTTCCCCCGGCCGTCACCGCGTCCGTTGCACGTTCCCGGGCCCGGCTCCCGCTGGGCTCCGCCCTGGCCTGGCAAGTGACCGTGTACATGGGGCTGCAGTCCACCGTCTACTACACGATGGTCACATGGCTGCCGACGATCCAGATCTCCGCCGGCGCTACCCCGGTCCAGGCCGGGTGGTACCACTTCGCGTTCCAGGCGTGCGGACTCGTGGGGACTCTCTTCGCCGCGTTCATGATCCCCCGGCTCCGGGAGCAGTCCGGTCTGGGTGCGGTGTTCGCTGCCTCAGCGGTGATCGGTCTGCTGGGTCTGCTGTTCGTCCCCTCCCTGTCCCTGTTGTGGGCGCTGTTCATCGGGTTCTGCACCGGCGGGGCGATCGTGCTGGCCATGGCCCTGTTCGGGCTGCGCACCACGGACTACCACCGGGCTGCGGCCCTGTCCTCCATGGCGCAGAGCGTGGGGTATCTCTTCGCCGCGCTCGGCCCCGTGATGATCGGGTTGTTGGAGGACGCTTCCGGGTCCTGGACCGCACCGCTGCTCGTGATGGTCGGGGTGGCCGTGGCACAGGGCGTGTTCATCGCCCTCGCGGGGCGGCGTCGCACGCTGGGTGCCTGAGCGGTCGGCGTGGGGCGGGGTCACCCAGGTCCTTAGATACGCGAGATATTTGCTGCGTCAATATATGCTCACTACACTCGTGAGTATGGAAGAGACAAAGTGGCTGTCAGAGGACGAGCGGGAAGCGTGGCTCGCGCTCGTCTCCATCATGTTCCGCCTGCCGGGTGCCGTGGAGGGGCAGTTGCGCAGCGAGGAGGACATGTCACTCGCGGAATACCTGGTGCTCGCCATGCTGTCCGAAGCCCCGGACCACCGGCATAAGATGTCCGCTCTGGCCACGGCCACGAACACGTCCCAGTCCCGGCTCTCGCGAATCGTCGCGCGGATGGAGAAAGACGGGTTGGTCACTCGCGCGGGCCGTCAGGACGACCGCCGCGTGGTGATCGCGGAGATCACCCCCGCGGGACTCGAACGTTTGCGTGAGGCTGCTCCCGCCCACGTGCGTCATGTGCGGGAAATCGTCTTCGACCGACTGGCCCCCGAGCAGGTGGGCCAACTCAGTGAGATCGGCCGCGCCCTCAACCGCGGCTCCAATACCCGCGGTGCCATGGGGCTGGACTGCCCCGCGTGATTCCCTGACCCGGGGATACAGTTGCGAGCGTGAGTATGCAGAGCGCCCACATGGCCATGTGGCGGACCATGAAGGGGCAGGAGAACAAGGGCCGCAAGATCAGCGGTGAAACCGTGCGACGCATCATCACGTTCGCGCGTCCCCACCGCCACGCGATCCTGGCGTTCGTCCTGGTGTCGGTGGCCCTGGCCGTTCTGGGTGTGGTCACGCCCGTGCTGGCCGGGCGGGTGGTCAATGCGATCACCGGCGGGCACGACGTCTCCGTGGTGGTGTGGCTCGCGGTGGCCATCGCGGCGGTAGCCATCACGGACGCTGGACTGTCCCTGCTGAACAGGTGGCAGTCCTCGCGGATCGGTGAAGGGCTCATCTACGATCTGCGCACCGCCGTGTACGACCACGTGCAGACCATGCCGCTCGCCTTCTTCACCCGCACGCGCACCGGGGCTCTCGTGTCCCGGCTGAACACGGACGTGATCGGCGCGCAGCGCGCGTTCGCCGGGACCCTGTCGGGTGTGGTGTCCAACGTGGTGTCCCTGGTGCTGACCGTAGGGGTCATGGTCACCATCTCGTGGCAGGTTACCGCGCTGTCCCTGCTGCTGTTGCCCATTTTCCTGATCCCCGCCCGGGCCATGGGTGGCCGGTTGGCCGCGTTGCAGCGTCGCTCCGCCCAATACAACGCCCAGATGTCCACGCGGATGACCGAGCGGTTCTCCGCCGGTGGCGCCACCCTGGTCAAGCTCTACAGCGATCCCGCGCAGGAATCGCGGGAGTTCGCCGCCCGCGCGAACGACGTCCGGGGAATCGGGATCCGCGCGACCATGTTGCAGACCACGTTCGTCACCGCCCTGACCCTGGTCTCCGCCCTCGCACTGGCGCTCGTGTACGGCGTGGGCGGAGCGCAGGCCCTGCTGGGTCACCTGGACGCGGGCTCGGTCGTGGCCCTGGGCATGCTTCTGACCAGGTTGTATACCCCGTTGACCATGTTGGCGAACGCCCACATGGACATCATGAGCGCGGTGGTCAGCTTCGAGCGCGTGTTCGAGGTCCTGGACATCAAGCCCCTCATCACAGAGAGCCCCGAGGCGCGTGCCCTGCCCGAGGGGCCCGTAGCCGTGGAGTTCGATCACGTGCGCTTCTCCTACCCCTCCGCGGACAAGGTCTCGCTCGCGTCCCTCGAGGACGTGGCCGTCCTGGATTCGCGCGGCGGCGAGGAAGTCCTGCACGACATCGACTTCCGGGCGGAACCCGGCCACACCGTGGCCCTTGTGGGGTCCTCCGGGGCCGGGAAGTCCACGATCGCGCAGTTGGTCGCGCGGTTGTACGACGTCGACTCGGGCGCGGTCCGGCTCGGCGGCCAGGACGTGCGGGACACGACCTTTGAATCCCTGCGCCGCTCCGTGGGAATGGTCATGCAGGACGGGCACTTGTTCCACGACACGATCCGCGCGAACCTCGGTGTGGCCCGGGAGGGGGTCACGGACGCCGAGCTGTGGAACGCCCTGGAGCGCGCTCGGTTGCGGCACGTGATCGAATCCCTCCCGGACGGTCTGGACACCGTGGTGGGGGAGCGCGGCTACCGGCTCTCGGGTGGCGAGCGCCAGCGCCTCACGATCGCTCGCTTGCTGTTGGCCCAACCCCGCGTGGTGATCCTGGACGAGGCGACCTCCGCCCTGGATTCCACGAACGAGGCCTATGTGCAGGCGGCACTCGACGAGGCGATGTCCGGGCGCACCGCCGTGGTCATCGCGCACCGGCTGTCCACGATCCGCCAGGCGGACCAGATCCTCGTGATCGAGGCCGGCCGAATTGTGGAGCGCGGTTCCCACGAGGAACTGCTCGCACGCGCTGGCCGCTACGCGGAGCTGCACGCCACGCAGTTCGCGGCGGGCCGCAAGGACGACGCCGCTACCCACCTCGATGACTCCGCCCGGCCCAAGGAAGGCGCCGGACCGGCGTCGTCGGCGTCGCTGGAACGCGGCACGGGCCGGGGCTGAGGCGTGCCGTCCTGGGAGGGTCTGGGCGCCGAACTGGGGATCACGTCCGCCCATGCGATCGTGGTGGTGCTCTCCGCGGTGGGGATCTACGTGGCATTCCTCGTCTTTGTGCGGATCTTCGGCCAGCGGGTGCTCACGGCCATGTCCACGTTCGACGTGGTGATCACTGTGATGCTGGGTGCCGTGGCGGGGCGCGTGATCCTGGGGCACCCGCCGACACTCATGAGCGGTGTGCTGGGACTGGGCACCCTGTTCCTGCTGGAAGTGGTGTTCGGCCACCTGGGCACGCGGGCTCGGTGGCAGCGCGTGTTCAATTCACCCGCCCGCCTGCTCATGATCGGTGACCGCGTGGACGAGCACGCCCTGCGTCGCGCCCACATCACGCATTCCGAACTCAACGGGGCACTGCGTCGGGCGGGGGTGCGCTCCTACCGCGAGGTGGCGTGCGTGCTGCACGAACCCGGGGGCGGGATCAGTGTGCTGCACCGGGGGGTTCCCATCGACCGGCGGATCCTCGCGGACGTGGCCGGGGCGGACCGGATCCCGGAGGAGTTCCTGACCGAGGACATCGGGGACGCGCCACTTGATGCGCCACATGATCGGTGAACTCACTGATGGGAACCCACCCCGGTGGTGCGGGGCGAAGTCCCAGGGATGCTCTATAGCAGGTTCGGTTGGTGGAACCTCGTAGAAAGAGAATGTCATGAAATTAAAAAGCCCGATCACAGTTTACTGCAGTGCGTTTGCAGTGATCGGATTGACCATATGCGGATGGTTGCTGATTTCTAAGGGGGTTGTTTTCCCCTTGGCCCTGACTCTGGCGTTTTTCTGTCTAGGGTCTCTCATGACATCCTTTTTCGTCGTTTCCGATGCCGTCTGGGGAAAGCAGATGCGGTGGGATTCGAACGCCTACAGGTCCGGTAGTGCGAGTGAATAGGACGTAGACAAGGATCTCAAGACCGGCCGGCGCATATTTGATCTGCGTTTTCATCATCAGTGCGATACTGGCAATCTGGTTCTTCGAGGTTGGGGGTGTGGTGGGGGTTCACGCGGCGGTGGTCGCATGGACGTCGGGGTCCCCGTGGATGGAGGTTTTGCACTCACCATCCGGAAGAGCTCGACGTGTTCAACGCTATCTTCGCCGCGCTGTGCCTGATCACGTTCTGCCGCCTCGCCGTACTTGGCCTCGAAGCCGTCGGGCAGCGACTCGACCCGGATCGGGCGGTCATTGAGTGTCGTGTCGTCGGGGGTGATCCGTGGTGGCGTAAGTTCAGCGGGTTAAAGGCCGCCGCGGCGGAGGAGCTGCCCGACGCGGTCCCGGTGATGGACCTGTTCCATGTCGTTCGTCTGGCCGGCGACGCCCTCGACCGGTGCCGGCAGCGCGTCCAGCAGGACACTCTGGGGCATCGTGGCCGCGTCGGCGACCCGCTGTAGAAGGCGCGCCGGGTCCTGCACGCCGGTGCCGGTCTGCTCACCGAGAAGCACACCGCCCGCTTCAACGCCGTGTTCGCGATCGAGGAGCATGTCGAGGTCGAAGCGACCTGGGGCATTTACCAGCGCATTGTCCCCGCCTACCGCGAGCCCGAGAAGAAGAAGGCGAAGCAGATGATGCGAGCGGTGATCCACGCGCTTAGCAGCGGCGTCCCGGCTACGCTCGTCGATATCCGCAAGCTTGGCCACACTTTTAGGCAACGCGCCTTCGACGTGTTCGCGTTCTTCGACCGGTCAGGCACCAGCAACGGGCCGACAGAGGCGATCAATGGGCGCGTTAAGCACCTGCGCGGCTCCGCTTTCGGTTTCGGCAACCTCACCAACTTCATCACCGGGAGCCTGCTCGAGGCTGGAGGATTCAGACCACACCTATACCCTCGAATGCGATGAGCCGGCAATCCCGGTGTTCATCCAGACGCGGGACATCATACAAATCTGACACGTGAGCGGCGCGCGTGAGTGCAAAATAAAATGGGTGGGGCATTTACGAGTGTTCCGCCCATCGCTGTGGTTGGGGCTTGGGGGCGCGCGTGGCCGCGCGTTGTCCCCGCTCGCGCAGCTTCTGGTCCAGTCCGGACTCGCTGGTGCTGCCCAGGCGGTTCCGATCCTTGGCCGCCATCGCGGACGTCTTCCTCGTGCCTTCCTTCCGGACGGCATGCTTCAGCGGCACTTGTGACGGCTCCACCGGGTGAACCGTCACGAAACCGGAAATGGTTCGCTCACTGATGGTTGTGCTCCGTTAGGATGAGGCCACGGCTACGAAGGGATACGGCCCCATGACCGATCTGGCGATCCGCTACCGCGGGGTGAGCAAGGTCTATTCGGACGGTACGGCCGCGGTGGATAACTTGGACCTGGACGTTCCCGCGGGTTCCCTCACGGTGTTCGTGGGCCCGTCCGGTTGCGGCAAGACCACGTCCCTGCGGATGCTCAACCGCATGGTGGAGCCCTCCTCGGGGACGGTGGAGGTCAACGGTCAGGACGTCGCGAGCATCCCGGCCGCCAAGCTGCGCCGCTCCATGGGGTACGTGATGCAGCAATCGGGTCTGTTGCCCCACAAGACCGTGGAGGACAACATCGCCACGGTCCCCCGGCTGAACGGGGTGTCCAAACGGGAGTCCCGCGCGCACGCCCGGCAGTTGCTGGGCTCGGTGGGATTGGACGAGTCCGTGGCCACCCGGTACCCGGCGCAGTTGTCCGGAGGTCAGCAACAACGCGTGGGCGTGGCACGTGCCCTGGCCTCGGATCCGCCCATCCTGCTCATGGACGAACCGTTCTCCGCCGTGGACCCCGTGGTGCGCCAGGACCTGCAGAGCGAATTGTTGGACCTGCAGAAGCGGTTGCACCGCACCATCATCTTCGTGACCCACGACATCGACGAGGCGATCCTGCTGGGCAACCGCGTGGCCGTGTTCGCGCGCGGGGGCAGGCTCGCGCAGTACGCGACCCCGGAGGAACTGCTGCGGGCCCCCGCGGACGACTTCGTCGCGGACTTCATCGGCCGTGACCGCGGGTTCCGTTCGCTGAGCTTCGACAACGCCTCCGTGGCACTGCAGCCCGTCACGGTTCTGGTCGTGGACACCGGCGAGCGCTTCCTGGTGGGCCCCTGCAGTGAGGACCCCGCGCCGTGGCAGGCGGCGGGAGCGGCGTCGTCGTCGGACTGGGTGCTCGCGGTGGACGAGCGCCGCCACCCGCTGGGCTGGCTGCCCGTGACGGCGTCCGGAGAACCGGCCGCGCGCGAGGAACTGCGTGTGGGAGGGACCCTGTGGCACGACGGCGGGTCGTTGCGCACCGCGCTCGACGCCGCCCTGTCCTCCCCGTCCGGGCAGGCCGTGGCCGTGCACCGCGACGGCTCCGTGGCGGGCGTAGTGCCCGGCGAGGACGTGATGCGCGCGATCGAAGAGCAGCGCTCGGCGCGCTACGACAGGTCGGAACGCTCGTGAACTGGCTGCCGAACAACTGGTCCACGGTCCTGGACCTCGCCGGCGCGCACCTGATCCAGTCCATCGTGCCCGTGGTCGTGGGCCTGCTGATCAGCGTCCCGCTTGCCCGGTTGGCCACGAGCAGACGCTGGTTGCGTCCGGTGTTCGTCACGGGCTCGTCACTGCTGTACACGATCCCCTCGCTGACCCTGTTCGTGGTCCTGCCGCTGATCCTGGGCACGGGCATCACGTCCGTGGTCAACGTGATCGTGGCGCTGACCCTGTACGTGATCGCAATCCTGGTGCGCTCGTGCGTGGACGCGTTCGAGTCCCTGGACCGAGATGTCCTCCAGGCCGCCACCTCGCTGGGGTACAAACCCGTGCGCCGCTTCTTCGGGGTGGAACTGCCGCTGGCGGTGCCCGTGATGATTGCGGGGCTGCGCGTGGCCACGGTCTCCAACATCTCCATGGTCTCCGTGGGCGCCGTGATCGGCATCCAGTCCCTGGGCACCCTGTTCACGGACGGGCTGCGCCGCTCGATCGTCTCGGAGATCGTGGTGGGCATCGTGGCCACCGTGCTGATCGCGATCGTGCTGGATCAGCTCTTGCGTCTGCTCGGCCATGTCCTGACCCGCTGGCAGCGCACGGGGACCACGACGGCGCGCGAGCGGCGTCGTGCCGGCGCGGCGCGGCACGACAGCGCTAACGGCCGAGTCGACCGGCCCGGGGGCGGGGACCCCGAGGGCCGCGATTCCGTGGCCGGTGCGCCCGCCGGCGCGGGCGCCGTCGCCGCCGTGGAAGCCCGGGGTGATCGCGCGTGAACCTGTTCTCGGAAGCCGCGCAGTTCCTGACCGACCCCGCCAACTGGAGCGGAGCCACCGGGATCCCGCAGCGTTTGCTCGAACACGTGGGCTACAGCGTGCTGACCATGGGGATCGCGCTCGCGATCGCCGTGCCCCTGGGCCTGTGGGTGGGCCACACACGCCGCGGCGGCGGCGTGATCGTGGGCCTGGCCGGCGCATTGCGCTCGCTGCCCACCCTGGGTCTGCTGAGCCTGTTCACGCTGCTCATGGGGCTGGGGCTCATGCCCCCCATCCTGGCGCTCGTGCTGCTGGCCATCCCGCCCATCCTTTCGGGCACGTACTCGGGGGTCGCCGCGGTCTCCCCGGCGCTCGTGGACGCCGCCCGTTCCATGGGCATGACCGAGGGTCAGGTACTCACGCGCGTGGAGATCCCCGTGGCGCTGCCGGTGATCCTGGGCGGGATCCGCAATGCCGCGTTGCAGGTGCTCGCGACCGTGACCATCGTGGCGTACATCAACCTGGGCGGTCTGGGCCGCTATCTGATCGACGGGCTCGCGGTGCGCGACTACGCGCGCATGCTCGCGTCCGTGGTACTCGTGGCCGTGCTCGCACTGGCCGCGGATGCAGTACTCGCTCTCGTACAACGCCTGGTGACGTCGCCGGGCCTCAGACTGGCAGGAGATCGACCATGACACCGTCCCCCTCTACGCAGCGCACGCGCGCTGCGCGCCGCGCCCTCCGCCCCGCCGCGTGGGCGGCCATGACCGCCACGGCCGTGTTCGCCCTCACCGCGTGCGGCGGCGGTTCCGACCCGCTCGCGGAGAACTCGGGCGACGCCGCCTCAGGCGGCTCCTCGGACGCCGTCACCGTGGGCTCCGCGGATTTCCCCGAGTCGCAGGTCATCGCCGAGCTCTACGCCGGGGTGCTGCGGGACGCGGGCGTCACGGTGGAGACCAAGCCGGGCATCGGCGCGCGCGAGGCCTACGTGGGTGCCGTCAAGGACGGTTCCGTGGACGTGGTCCCGGACTACTCCGGGAACCTGCTGCTCTTCGCGGACAAGGACGCCACCGCGGCCTCCGCCGAGGACATCATGAAGGCACTGCCTTCCGCGTTGGAGGGCCAGCAGCTCTCGGTGCTCGACCCCTCCCGCGCGGAGAACAAGGACGCCCTGGTGGTCACACAGGCCACCGCGGAGAAGTACGGTCTGACGTCCATCGAGGACCTCTCCTCGGTGTGCGGGGACCTGATCATGGCTGGCCCGCCGGAGTTCCAGGAACGCGCCTACGGCGTGGACGGGTTGAAGCAGAAGTACGACTGCTCCTTCAAATCCTTCCAGCCCATCAACGACGGCGGCGGCCCCCTCACCGTGCAGGCCCTGACCCAGGACGACGCCCAGGTGGCGGACATCTTCACCACCACCCCGGCCATCCAGGACCAGCACCTCACGGTGCTCGAGGACCCCAAGAACAACTTCATCGCCCAGCAAGTGCTCCCGCTCACCGCCCCGGACCGCTTGCCGCAGAACGCGGTGGACGCGCTGAACGAGTTCTCCACCAAGCTGACCACCCAGGACCTGATCGACCTCAACCGCAAGGTCAGCGGGGACCAGCAGCAGAACCCCGCGGACGCCGCCAAGCAGTGGCTCTCCGACCACGGGTACGAGAAGGCCTCCTGATCCGCGACACCCGCAGCGACGTTGGTCGACGAACCGCCGTCAGGGTCGCCTGGTGACGTCCGGAATCCACCCCACGGGGTGGGATCGCCCGGTGCTCCCCGCATGGGGAAGCACCGGGCGTTCGTCATGTTCCGTTCATCCGCGTCCGGCCGAGCGCGTTCTCCACGGCCGTGTGCGCGGTTCTGCACAGGCTTGTCCACACCCGCTGGGGATTCGCGTCATATCGCCCTGACCTGGGGTTTCAGAGGTATCGCCCCACGTGGCCCACCCGGGAACGCGCCATGGTTTCCACACCTGTGGATAACTCTGTGCACAACCTGTGGGGTGAATACGGGGTGCGGGGACGAGTCACGCGGACGTCACCTGAGCGTCGAGTGCAACCGCGCCCGTATCCTGGACGCAACCGGCCCGCGGGAACGCGGAGGCGGTCGATCCGAGCTCGGCATCAAGGGGGATCCCGGGCACCATGACTCCCCACGCACGTGACGTGCGTCAACCGAGGAGGCATTCCCGTGTTGTCCGAACCCTCGATCCCCCGGGACACCACCGATCGCGAACACGTACTCAAATCGGTGCGGGAGCATCTCGCGCTGGATACGCGCGCGACCCCCGAGGAACGCACCGTCTTCCTTGGTCGGCTCAGCCGTCAGCTGGACCGTCTGATCACCTCCTTGCACGCGGTCTACGGACCCGGGCTCGGTATCTGGGACACCGTGACCCGCGCCGTCCTCACCGCGTGGGAGGCCTATGTGCAGCGCCCCCGGGACCTCAAGGACCTGGACCGCCGCCGCGAGGACCAACTGCCGTGGTTCACGTCCCGGGAGGCCGTGGGCGGGGTGTGTTACGTGGACCGCTACGGCGGGGACCTCGCGGGGATCCGGGAGAAGATCCCGTACTTCGAAGAACTCGGGCTGACCTACCTGCACCTCATGCCCCTCTACGAGAGCCCCGCCGGCAACTCGGACGGGGGGTACGCGGTGTCCTCCTACCGCCGGGTGGACCCGGAGCTGGGGACCATGGCAGAGCTCGCGGACCTGGCGGCCGAACTGCGGGCCCAGGGGATCGCCCTGGTGCTGGACTTCGTGTTCAACCACACCTCCAACGAGCATGAGTGGGCCCGGGCCGCGGCCGCCGGGGACCCGTTCTACGAACGCTTCTACTGGATGTACTCGGAGCGCACCGTGCCGGACGAGTTCGAGCGCACCGCGCGGGAGATCTTCCCGGATGACCACCCCGGGGTGTTCACGCGCGTGGACAGCACGCCGGCGGGACGGGACGCGAGCCCCTACGACCCGGATCCCCGGTGGGTATGGACCACGTTCCACCGCTTCCAGTGGGACCTCAACTACTCCAACCCACACGTCTTCCACGCCATGGCCGCGGAAATGCTGTTCCTGGCCAACCAGGGGGCCCAGGTGCTGCGCCTGGACGCCGTGGCGTTCATCTGGAAGCAACTCGGCACCTCGTGCGAGTCCCAGCCACAGGTCCACGATCTGCTGCGCGCGTTCAACGCCGTGACGGCCCTGGCCGCCCCGGCCGTGGAGTTCAAGTCGGAGGCGATCGTCCACCCGGACGAGGTCATCCGCTACGTCCACCCGGACCAGTGTGCGCTGTCCTACAACCCCCTGCAGATGGCCCTCACATGGGAGGCCATGGCCACCCGGGACGTCTCCCTGCTCTCCGCCGCGCTCGCCGAACGTCACGAGACGCCAGCGGGCACCGCGTGGGTCAACTACGTGCGCGGCCATGACGACATCGGGTGGACGTTCTCCGACGACGACGCCGCTCGCCTGGGTGTCGATGGCCACGACCACCGCCGCTTCCTTAATGCCTTCTACACCGGGCGCCACCCCGGTAGCTTCGCGCACGGCGTGGCCTTCCAGGGCAACCCCCGCACGGGCGATTGCCGGATCTGCGGCACCACCGCGTCCCTGTTGGGTCTGGAGACCGAGCCGGGTCCGGCCGTGGATCGGATCCTGCTGGCGCATTCGCTGGCCATGAGCACCGGCGGAGTCCCCCTGCTTTACCTGGGTGACGAGGTGGGTCAGCGCAACGACGTCCATTGGGACGAGAACCCGGACGCCGCGGACGACGCCCGCTGGGTCCATCGCCCGCGCTACCCCCGCGACGACTACGAACGCCGCCACGACCTGTTCTCGGTGCAGGGGCGGATCTTCGGCGGGATCCGGGGGATGATCTCGGTGCGCCGTGCCACCCCGGAGTTCGAAGGCACCGCGCTCATCCCGTTCATCACGCACAACCGCCATGTCCTGGGCTATCAGCGTCCCGGCGAGCACAGCGTGGTGCTGTGCCTGGCGAACTTCAGCGACTGGCCCCAGTTCGTCACGGGTGAGACGCTGAGCGGTTTCCTGCCCTCGGCGACCATGCTGCACGAGAACGAGCGGGTGGACCTGCGCGGGGGGATCCTGGTGGAGGCTCACGGTTTTCGGTGGCTGCGCGTGATTCCCACCTCCTGACACCGCGGAAATCACAGCGTCACATAACTGCCCCCTAAAAGGGGGTAACTCAACGCAGATAAGCGGACAGTGAGCGTTATCCACAACGCTTCTCCACAGGAGTGGATAAGTCACACGACTGTCATTCGACCCGGTTGGCCAGACGCTTGTTCGGTATTTCCCCTGGTCATGCGTCGTTTCCTGCCGTTACCGCGCCTGCCCAGGGCGTGTGCGTCGAAACTGTGTTCGAATTGTGCACAGACTTTTCCACCCCTGTGGATAACTTTTCTCCACCTCTTGTGGACGCGTCACACTTCCCCCGGCGGAGTGACGGCTTGTCGTCTTTGCATCAGACTGAGGGTCGTAAGTTACTCGCGTGTAGTTGGCGTCCGGTGGGACGGGCGCCATGGGGAGAAGCACGCACCAAGGGGGAAACATGTCTGTTCGCATCACCGAGGTCGATTCCACCGACCACGGATTCTCGCTGCTCGTGGAGCAGGACGTGGCGGTCACCGCCCAGGAGTTCGATCTGGCCCTGGGCCGGCCCAGGGGGATGGGCCGATGGTTCGGGATCCACGTCACGTGGCCCACGTCCCCGGACGATCAACTGCACGTGGGCTCGGCGATCGAGTTCGACGCCCCGGTGGGGCCGTTCACGTTCGACTACGTCATGATCGTCGCGGACCGCGTGCCCGGTGAATCGCTCATGCTGCGCACCACCAAGGGGTTCGCGGACATGATCATGGAGTACGCGTGGCAGCCCACGAGCTCGGGGGTGACCGTCCAGCTGCGCGCGGATTTCCGACTGCGCGGGGGGTTGTGGTGGAAGCGTCCGTGGGCCCGAATGATGGCCGAGCGCCGACTTGCCCAGGGGCTGGAACGCATGCGGCGGGATCTGGCCGCGGGGCAGCCGGGGGAGCTGGCGACGTCGTCCACCGAGTATTCCTCTCGCGGCACCGGCCACGGCGTGCGGGCTGCCGCCCACGGGAGGCACGCGGGAACGCACCGGAAAGCCACGGGACGGCGACGCGCGCAACGCGCGTGAACCGCTCGAAACGCGCTTACTACTGAGAGCCGCGCGGTCGCCACCGGGACCAGCCGGGGGTGTCCCGCGGCGCCCGTCGGCCCCGGATCACGGGGTGAGGCGGCGCTCCATGCGCATGACCGTGACCCGGTAATCCAGCCGGGGGACGGTGAAATCCACGGCACCGCGGGGCGTGTAGCCCAGGCCCGTGTAGAAGCGCTTGAGCACCGGGTTGTCGTCGTCGCAGTCCAGGCGGGAGACGCTTCGCCCGGATTCGGCGATCACCCGTTCTGCGGTGCGGATCAGCCGGGCACCTATTCCGGTGCCCGCGAGCGAGCGGTCCACCGCGACCCCGTGGGTGTAACCGGCGGGCTCCGGCTGTTCGCCCCAGATCTCCGGATCCGCCCAGATTACCCGGACGCTCGCCAGGATGAGGTCCGGCTGCACCGGGGATTCCACGACCCACCATTCGCCGCGGTCGATCTCGCGGCGCACCTCGGCGGGGTCGAACTCGCCCTCGCGCCACTGGTCGATGCCCCGGCCCTGCAACCACCGCGCCAGACGGTCCCGCAGGTCCACGATGCCCTGCGCGTGGGACGCGTCCGCGCGCACGACCTCGAGGTTCGCGGGGTTGCCCTCGGCGGTCCGGGCCGCCGACGGCGCGTGGACGGCGTCGTCGCGTCCCGGTACGTGGGCGCTCGCGGTGGCGCCGCCGGAACCGGTGGCGGTCGCGGTGGCCTCCGGGGCGGTATCGGGGGTGGACATGGACCCGAGGATAGGTCACGGCCCGGGCGGCAACGCACCGGTTGTGACGGAAGATGACGGGCTCGGTGAAACATACGCTAGTGGCTGAACATTCTTGACCCGCCGAACCGCAGGGACGGACAGTTGAAGCATCACGCACCCGCAAAGGAAGGATGATTCACCGTGGCTGAAAAGTTCACTCTCCCCGATCTTCCCTACGACTACGCAGCGCTCGAGCCGCACATCTCGGCCCAGATCATGCAGCTGCACCACGACAAGCACCACAACACCTACGTGACCGGTGCCAACACTGCCCTGGAGAAGATGGAGGAGGCCCGCGCCAACGGCGACGCCGCCGGTGCCGCCAAGCTCTCCAAGGACCTCCAGTTCAACCTGGGCGGCCACATCAACCACTCCATCTTTTGGAAGAACCTCTCCCCGGAGGGTGGCGACAAGCCCGAGGGTGAGCTCGCCGCGGCGATCGACAACTTCTTCGGTTCCTTCGACGCCTTCCGCGACCAGTTCACCGCGGTGGCCACCACCATCCAGGGCTCCGGCTGGGCCATCCTGGCGTACGAGCCCATCGCCGGCAACCTGGTGATCGAGCAGATGTACGACCAGCAGAACGGTGTGCCCGTGGCCACCATCCCGCTGCTGCAGCTGGACATGTGGGAGCACGCCTTCTACCTGGACTACCAGAACGTGAAGGCCGACTACGTCAAGGCCTTCTGGAACATCGTCAACTGGGCGGACGTGGCCGAGCGCTTCGAGAAGGCTCGCGGCGGCGCCAAGTCCCTCATCTGATCCGGATGTGACGTTCGCACCCCACGGGGTGCATTAGAACCCCGCACGGCAGTTCTCGTGGCCGCGCGGGGTTCCGTGTTCCTTCGGGCGGCCGCCGACGACGCCGCTCCCCACCTCCCACGCCCATCCGCCCGGTCCGTGCCGCATGAGTCGGTGCGTGTCGCACCCGAGGAGAGTTCATGAAGACACCGCGTTTCCTGGTCACACGTGAGATCCCCGAACCGGGGCCGTCCATCCTGGAGGACGCGGGCGACGTCGAGATCCGGGACGGGATGAGTGGGGACGAACTGCGCAAGGCGGTGACCGGCGGCGAGTACGACGTGGTGGTCTCGCAGGTCTCCGACCGGTTCGACGCGGACCTGCTGAGCGAAGCGCGGATCCGGGGGATCGCGAACTACGCGGTGGGGTACAACAACATCGACGTCGCGGCGGCCGCCGAACACGGGATCGCCGTGGGCAACACCCCAGACGTCCTCAATGACGCGACCGCCAACACCGCCATGCTGCTTCTGCTCGGAGCCGCGCGGCGCGCCCACGAGGCCGCCGAGTACCTGCGGGACGGGAAGTTCACGGGGATCGGACCCCAACTGCTGGTCGGTCAGGACATCACCGGGGCCACCCTGGGGATCGCGGGCATGGGTCGGATCGGCAAGGCTGTGGCCCGCCGCGCACTGGGCTTCGGCATGACGGTGATCTTCACGCAGCGCCCGCCCGAGGACCGCGAGGTCTCCGACAACGAGCTGGGCGACCTGGCCGGGCGGGTGCGTCAGGTGCCGTGGGACGAACTGGTCGAGACGAGTGACTACCTCTCGCTGCACGTGCCGCTCACCGAGGACACCACGCACCTGGTCGACGCGGACGTATTGCGGCGGATGAAGTCCACCGCGGTGCTCGTGAACACCGCCCGCGGCCCCGTGGTCGATGAAAATGCATTGGTTTCTGCGCTGCGGGACGGGGAGATCTTCGCGGCCGGGCTGGACGTGTTCGAGAACGAACCCCAGCTCGCGGACGGTCTGGCCGATCTGCCCAACGCGTTCCTGTTGCCGCACGTGGGCTCCGCGGAAGTGGGCTCACGGGCGGGGATGGCCCGCAAGGCCGCGGAGAACGCCGTGGCCATGGCCCGCGGTGAGAAGCCGCCGTACGAGGTGACGCCCTAGGCGCTCAGCCGGCGGACGACTTCCGCGGTTGCCCGCACGGCGGCATCGACCTCTTCCTCCGTGGTGTCCCGACCGAGGCTGTAGCGCACGGACGTGGTGGCGAGCTCCGCGGGGATCCCCAGGGCCGTGAGCACGTGGGAGGGCTCGCTGGAGCCGGCCGCGCACGCCGAGCCCGAGGACACGAGCACCCCCGCGTTCTCGAGGTCCACCAGGACGGTTTCGCCGTTGACGCCCGGGAAGCAGAAGGACGCGTTGGTCGGTAGTCGCGTGATCCCGTTCCGTCCCGACGTCGGCATCCTTGCGGATGGGCTAAGGGGATCGGTGGCCGCCGGTTCCGCGCGGTCCGAGGGGGCGTGCACATGTCCGAGGCGCTCCGGTCGCGGATCCGGGCCGGTCAGGATTGCGCCCGGTACGCGGCTCAGGATGCCCGAGATCAGGTGGTCACGCAGGGCTGTCGAGCGGGCTGCGTAGGTAACCCGTTCCCGCTCGGCCAGCTCCAGTGCCACCGCCATGCCCACGGCACCGGCCACGTTGGAGGTTCCCGAGCGGCGCCCGCGCTCGTGACCGCCGCCGCTCATGAGCGGTCGCAGGGGAGTGCCCCGCTTGACCCACAGCAGACCGATGCCCTGTGGTGTGCCGATCTTGTGTCCCGCCAGGGTCAGTGCGGCCACGCCCAGGTCTCGGACGTTCAGCGGTAGGCTCCCGGCCCCTTGCACGGCGTCCGTGTGCAGGGGAACTCCGTGCTCCGCTGCGATCTCCGCGAGGGCGGGGATGTCCTGGACGGTCCCCACCTCGTTGTTGGCGAGCATCACCGACGCCATGGCCACGGTGGCTGGATCGGAGACGCCGCTGCTCCCGGGAGGGGCATGGGAGGCGACGCCGCGGGAAGGTGCGGCACGGTCGGGGAGGGTGTGAGCGGCGTCGTCGTCGGACACGAGGGCGGCGCGGAAGGTGTCGGGGGAGAGCGCACCGGAGGGATCGACGGGCAGTTCGAGCGCCTCGAAACCGTCGTGCCGGGCGAGCGCGCGGGCGGATTCCAGGACGGCGTCGTGCTCGATGGCGCTGACCAGCACGCGGTGACGCGAAGGCTGCCGTTCCTGGCGGGCCAGGGCGATGCCCTTGACCGCCAGGTTGTCCGCCTCGGTGCCGCCGGAGGTGAAGATGATCTCACCCGGGCGGGCCCCGAGGACCGCGGCAACGCGCTGGCGGGCGTCCTCGAGGGCGCGGGCCGCACGCTGGCCGCGCTCGTGATGACTGGACGCGTTACCGAACCCGCCGGTCAACCACGGCCACATGGCCTCGAGCACTTCGCGGCGCGGGGCGGTGGTCGCCGCGTGATCCAGGTAGATCATGATGTGACCTCTCGTGATGACGGACGTGTCGTGCCCGTGACGGGCGGTGAGCCGGACTGTAAAGATGGACCATGGAAGAAAACACGCTGACCACCATTGCCCAGGACATGCTCGCCGAGGCGCGCGAGGCGTCCAGCGGGCGTTCCGCCCACCACCTCCACGGCGGCCGCGAGCACACGCTGCAGCAGACCATGATCGCGCTGGCCGAGGGCCAGGACCTCAAGGAACACGAGAACCCGGGCGAAGCCACGATCCAGGTGATCACGGGTCGGGTGGAGCTGGTCGCCGGTGATGAATCCGTGCAGCTCGGTCCTGCCCAGCACGCCGTGATCCCGCAGCAGCGTCACTCCCTGCACGCGCATGAGGACTCCGTGGTGTTGCTGACGCTCGTGAACAAGGGCTAGGCCACGGCCACGTCCAGACCCAGGTCCAGCGCGCGCACCGAATGGGTGAGTGCGCCCACGGAGATGACGTCCACGCCGGCGGAGGCCACCCTGCCGATGGTCTCCAGCGTGATGCCACCGGACGCCTCCACGATGGCGCGACCGTCCACGACGGCCACGCCGCTGATCAGGTCCGCGTGGGCGAAGTTGTCCAGCATGATGGTGTCCACCCCGCCGGCCAGGACGTCCTCGATCTGATCGAGCCGGTCCACCTCGACCTCCACGTGCGTGGTGTGCGGCAGCTTCCTGCGCAGCTCGCGCAGTGCGTGAGTCACGGAGGTGCCGTCCGCGGTGAGCACGGCCAGGTGGTTGTCCTTGAGCATCACGGCGTCCGAGAGCCCGAAGCGGTGGTTGTGGCCGCCGCCGCACGTCACCGCATGTTTTTCCAGCGCTCGCAGCCCGGGGGTGGTCTTGCGGGTGTCGGTCACGCGGGTGCGCGTGATGGTTCCGGCGGGCAGATTGTTGGCGCGTTCCACCTCCGCCACGGCCCTCTCGACCTCGGCCACGTACCGGGCGGTGAGCGTCGCGATCCCGGACATCCGCTGCGCGAGGTTCAGCACGGTGCGTTCCGCGCTCAGCAGCGGCCGCGCCGGGCCGGTGATGGTTGCGATGGTGGTTCCGGGGGTCAGCGGGTCACCGTCATGCACGTGGAGCGTGACCTCCAGGCGCGGGTCCGCCGTGGTGAAGCCGGTCCGGATGACCTCCTCCCCGGCGAAGATCCCTTCCTCACGCGAGGTGAGCGTGGCGGTGGCGGTCGCCGCGGCGGGGATCACGAGCTCGGAGGTGATGTCACCCCACGGCGCGTCCTCGGCCAGGCTCGCACGGATCACGGTCTCAACGGCTGAGCGAGTCAGCATGGTCTGTCCTTTCGGGGGTGGGTGCTGCGGATCCGGAGGCGATCCACGCGGTGCTCGTGGCCAGGCGGGGGTCGGTGGCCGGGTGGTCCGCGCGCTGATGGGCCCCGCGGGACTCGGCGCGGGCCAGTGTCGCGCACACGAGCGCGTGCCCCACGGTCAGGAGGTTCCGGTCCTCCGCGTCAGTCAGGGTTCCAGGGGCCGCCGCCGTATCCTCCTCGTCCGATGACGACGCCGCCGCGAGCCAGCTCTCCAGCCCCGCCTTCGCCCGTTCGATGCCCTCGGCGGTGCGGAACACCCCGGCGCCCTGCCACATGGTGCGCTGCAGTGCTGCGCGGGAGAACGATTCGGCGGTGGTCGAATCGCAGTGAGGAAGTTCGCGCGGCTCCGGATCGGTGCCGCGGGCCACGGGCCACACGTCCGAAGGTGCTCCCGAGTCGCCGAGTAGCTCGCCGATCCGCCGTCCGAGGACCGCCGCTTCCAATAGGGAGTTGGAGGCCAGGCGATTGGCCCCGTGCATGCCCGTGCGCGCACATTCGCCGGCGGCCCACAGCCCGGGCACGGTGGTGCGGCCCAGCGCATCGGTGGCGATACCACCCATGAGGTAGTGCGCGGCGGGGCTCACGGGGACCCACTCGGTGGACCAGTCGATGCCTCGCCTCGTGAGTTCGGCGTGGATGGACGGGAAGCGGCGGGCCAGGAACTCGGCGCGGGTCAGCCCGGACGGGACGGGGATCGTGGAGCAGTCCAGGTACGCGGCGCCGTCGTCGGATGCCGTGCGCACCGCGAAGACCGCGCGCGCCACCACGTCCCGGGGAGCGAGTTCCTCGCGGGGGTCCACATCGGTCATGAAGCGGCGGCCGTGCTGATTGCGCAGTACCGCTCCCTCACCGCGGACCGCCTCGGAGATCAGGAACGAACCCGGTGCCGCCAACGCGGTGGGGTGGAACTGAAAGAACTCCAGGTCACGCACCTCGGCACCCGCGCGCAGGGCCAGTGCGATGCCGTCCCCGGTGGCCACCGGGGGGTTGGTCGTCCACGGATACAGCTGACCGGCGCCGCCCGTGGCGAGCACCACGTGGTCCGCGGGCAGGAACTCCTCGCCGCCCAGCTCGCGGCCGGGAAGAACCGGGCGGGCGGTGCAGCCCACGACCCGGTCACCGGCCACAATGACGTCCGTGACCAGGGTGTATTCGCACAGACGGATATGTCCCCCGTGCGCCATCTCGCGTGCCCGAGCGGATAGGGCCTCCTGGATCGCGTGGCCCGTGGCATCGCCTCCGGCATGCAGGATGCGCGAGACGCTGTGCGCGGCTTCCAGGCCCTGCACCCACGGGGAGTCGGGGCCGGCCACGCGGTCGAAGGCGACGCCGCGGCCGGTGAGATCCCGAACGGCCGCGGCGGAATCCCGGACCACGCCGTGCACCACCAACGGATCACACAGGCCCGCGCCGGCCACCAGGGTGTCCTGGACGTGCAGCCGTACCGAATCCGTGGGGTTTCCGCCGGGGAGGGATCCGGTCATTGCGGCCATCCCGCCCTGTGCGCGATCCGTCGCGGTGTGGCTCAGCGCGGCCTTGGTGACCACGGTGACGCGGGCACCGGCCTCTGCTGCGGACAATGCCGCGCTGAGACCGGCCACCCCGGTGCCGATGACCAGGACGTCAGTCATGACTCAGGCCCTCGGGACGGCGGCGAGCATGCGTTCGAGCGCCACGGACGCCTCCCGTGCGACGTCGTCGGCCACGGACACCTGGTTGATCACCCGGCCGGCCACGAGTTCCTCCAGGACCCACGCGAGGTAGCCCGGGTGGATGCGGTACATCGTGGAGCACGGGCAGATCACGGGATCCAGGCAGAAGATGGTGTGTTCGGGGTGTTCCGCGGCCAAGCGGTTGACCATGTTGATCTCGGTGCCGATCGCGAACGTCTGCCCCGGCTCCGCGGCCTCCACGGCCTTGCGGATGTGGTCGGTGGAGCCCGAGGAATCGGCGGCGTCCACGACCTCCATAGGGGACTCGGGGTGCACGATCACGGTGCAGCCGGGGTATTCCGCGCGGGCCTTCTCGATCTGGCCCACCGTGAAGCGCTTGTGGACGGAGCAGAAGCCGTGCCACAGGATCACGCGGGAATCCTGGAGGACCTGCGCGGTGTTGCCGCCCAGCTCCCTGCGGGGATCCCACAGGGGCATGTGCTCCAGCGGCACACCCATGGCCTTGGCGGTGTTGCGACCCAGGTGCTGGTCCGGGAAGAACAGCACGCGCTGGCCGCGGCCGAAGGCCCAGTCCAGCACGGTCCGTGCGTTCGAGGACGTGCACACGATTCCGCCGTTGCGACCGCAGAACGCCTTGAGCGCGGCGGACGAGTTCATGTAGGTCACGGGGATCACGGAGGCGAGCGGCTCGCCGTCCTCGCCCATGATCGTCCGGCCGTGGGCGTCCGTGGCGTGGGGGCCGAACACGTCCATGAGATCCGCCCAGCACTCCTCCACGGAATCCGCGTCCGCCATGTCCGCCATGGAGCACCCCGCAGCGGGATTGGGAAGGATCACGGACTGGCCGCCCCGGGAGAGGATGTCCGCCGTCTCGGCCATGAAGTGCACACCGCAGAACACGATGGCTTCCGCCTCCGGGTGCGCCTTGGCCTGCTGCGCGAGCTGGAACGAATCACCGATGAAGTCCGCGTGCTTGACCACTTCGTCCCGCTGGTAGAAGTGCCCCATGACGACGGCGCGCTCACCCAGAGTCTTCTTGGCCGCCGTGATCATGGCGTCCAGTTCCTCGGGGGAGGCATCCCGGTAGCGCTGCGGAATGGTGGGCTGCGCGGGGGAGCCGGCCGGAGCGGCGTCGTCCTGGGAAGCACCCGGGCCGTAACCCGCCGAGAGCGGGGCGGGGAACTCCCACGGGTCCTGGGTGAGAGCGGCGTTGCACGAACCGCCCTCAAGGGTCGCCGCGGTGCCGGATGGGCGGGTGGGTAGCAGCGTGAGTCGGGTGGCCACGGAGGTCATGGGGTCTCCTCGGTACGGTCTGACGGGGATGGGCGGAAGAGTCCGGGCGGTTTGGCCGCCGCGAAGCGGTACAGCGTGGGAGGGCGGTGCCGGGCGCCGGCGAGGCGCTCGCCGGTGTCTCGGAGCTGGCCGGAGGACAGGACGTGGCGCCGGAAATTGGGGGGATCCAGGGCTTTGCTGATGATGGCTTCGTGCACCTCGCGCAGGGCCGCGATCGTGAACGTCTCCGGCAGGAACGCCCGGGCCACGGTTGGCTCGGCGATGCGACCGCGCAGGTGTTCCAGGGCGTGGGCCACGATGAGTGAGTGGTCGAACGCGAGGTCCGGCAGGTCGGTGACGCGCAGCCACGTGACGTTGAGGTCGTTCTCGCCCATCGCGGCCTCGTGCGGCGGGAGGGAGGCCCAGTAGACCACGGTGACCTGGCGTTCTTCAGCCCCGGCGGAGCGGGTCAGCCCGCCGAACGTGGCCAGTTGTTCCAGGTGGGTGGGGGCCAACCCGGTGGTCAGGGTGAGGCTGCGCAGGGCGGAGTCCTCGAGATCTTCAGTGGATCGCAATGGACCGCCCGGCAAAGCCCACATGCCGCGGTAGGGATCGCGAATCCGGCGGACCAGGGGTAACCACAGCTCGTGGGCACTGTTCTCGCCCGTGGGGCGGACCGTGAAGATCACCGTGGACACGGCCAGCAGCACGCGCTGATCGGTCATGGCGGCTCCCCGGTCTTCGACGCCCCGCGGGGCCGAATCGTTAGTGTCAAGATGACTCTAACTTGCTAAAGTCGTTATGACCATAAGTGCGACGGGATGCTTCACCCAGCAGGGAGCAGGGCGGTCCACCGAGCGGGGGTCCCGTTCCCCGGGGATGCCAGGAGACCATCGGGGTGCGGGAGCGTGTCGGCGGGCCCGGCTTGCCGTGCGCCGTCGCCGACGCCGTCGGTGCGAGGGGTCGAACGCTCGGGATGCCTGCTACCGTGTGCCGTCGCGGTAGCCGTCGTCCCCCACGGCCGTCGAGTCCGTCGCGTTGGAGGTGGCCCCACCGCGGCGTAGCTAACGTCCAGGTCCGAGTGTTCGACGCCGGCCCGGGAGAGGATCTCGCGACCGTAGCGGACTGCTTCAGCAACCGTTCCGCCGTTGGCCACCACGGCGGCCATGATCCGTGCCGCGAAGTCCACGGCGAGCACGTCCGTTCCGGTGCCGTGGGACTGGGATGTGTGCTGGGTGCTCACGGGTGGACCGTCCTCGGACTCGCGGGTGGTGGATGTGGCCGGTGGTGGGTGTTGCTGATGGTGGGTGCCGCTGGTCAGCCTCATTCAGGGCGGGGAGGCCGGACCCCGCGGTGGGCGCGGTAGGGTCACACGTGCACCGCCGCATGGAAAGGATAGGCCCGGGTGAACGCGACCAATCCCTCCGAGCTGGTTCTCACCGGCGAGTTCCGGGAGGCCCTGCAGCGGCTGCACCACGGGGAGAGCGTGTTCCTCACGGGCAAGGCCGGGACCGGTAAGTCCACCCTGATCCGGGAGTTCATGGCCCACACCCGGCGCAACGTGGTGGTCGTGGCACCCACGGGTATCGCGGCGTTGAACGTGGGCGGGTACACGATCCACCGGTTGCTCTCGTTGGCCCCGGGGATGTCCCCGGAGGAGGTGCGGCGCGGGCGGTACTACCCCGGCCGGTTCGCGGCCACCCTGCGCGAGTTGCACACACTGATCGTGGACGAGGCGTCCATGGTCCGGGCGGATCTCTTCGACTGCCTCGTGGCCGCCCTGGAACGTTTCGGCCCCAAACCCGGGCGCAAGTACGGCGGTGTGCAGCTGGTGTTGGTGGGGGACCTCTACCAGTTGCCGCCCGTGGTCACCGATCACGAACGCGAGTACTTCGCGACCCGCTACTCCACCCCGTACTTCTTCTCCGCGGACACCTACCACCGGGACGACTTCGCCACGGTGGAACTGACCACAGTGTTCCGTCAGCTCGGGGACGACCGTCTCGTGGACATCCTCAATGCCGTGCGGGAGGGTGCGCTGCTCGAGGAGGCCCGCCGGGAGCTCAACGCCCGCACCGACCCGGACTTCACCCCACCCATCGACGAGTTCTGGCTGACCCTGACCACGACCAACCGGATGGCCACGTCCCGCAACCGCGGGATGCTCGAGCAGATCCCCGAGCCGGCTGTGCACCACTCCGCGATCCTCACGGGGCAGCTGGACGGGTTCGAGATCCCCGTGGACCGGGAGCTCGTGTTCAAACGCGGCGCGCAGGTCATGATGCTCACCAACGATCCCTCCGACCGGTGGGTCAACGGCACGATCGCCAAGGTGGCCGACCACTTCTGGGAGGACGGCGAGCTCATCGTGTACATCGAGCTCCCCGACGGTCGCCTGGCCAAGGTCGAACCCAATCTGTGGGAGGTGACGCGGCCCGCCGTCGAACACGGAACGCTGCGCCACGACGTGATCGGGACGTACACGCAGCTGCCGTTCCGCCTTGCGTGGGCGGTGACCATCCACAAGAGCCAGGGGCAGACGCTCGACAATGTGGTGGTGGACCTGACCGGGGGCACGTTCGCCGACGGCCAGTTGTACGTGGCGCTGAGTCGCTGCACGTCCTTCGAGGGGCTCGTGCTGCGGCGCAACGTGTTGCCGCGCGATCTCAAGGTCGATCAGCGCATTCGCCGCTTCCTGCGCTCGGGGTCCCGGGACGCGGACACGAGCAAGGGCAACGTGTACCTGGGCATCTGCAGCGTGGGGGACGTGGGCGAGCGCTGGAGGCCCCGGCCCGTGGAGCTCGCCCTGGTCACGGACGACGGCCTGGAGCTGAGCACCCTGGTCAACCCCACGCGGGACATGGGGGACGCGCGCAGCGCATACGGGATCACCGCGGGCCAGGTCCAGCTCGCGCCCCTGCTCACGGACGCGTGGGCCGCGCTCGCCCCGCACCTCGCGGGTCGCGTCCCCGTGGGCGCGGACATCGACCGCCAGCTCGGGTACCTCGATTACGAGCTCAAACGCACGGGGTACGTCACGCACATGCCCCTGGGGTACGACGTCGCCGCGGGGCGGGTCTCCGCCCAGCAGCGCCGCGGTCTCGAGGCGGCGACGGCGCTCGAACGGGCCCGTGCGGTGCGTGAGATCGCGGCTTCGTCGGGCGTCACGGAGGGACTGGCCGATCCGTTCCCCGAAGCTCAGGACCGGTCGGGCTATCTCATGCCCCGGCCGGACGGTGTCACCGGGTTCACCGTGCGGTGCAGTGCGGATACCGCGGGGCACCCGGGTGCGGTACTCGCCGAGAAGTTGCGGGAGGCCCGGGAGCGCGGGCGGCTCTCTGCGCAGAGCCTCGCGGTGGTGCGCGCCGTGGAGGAGCACACGGGTGAGTACATCCTGGACGGGTCGGCCGATGCGGCTCAGGGGATCGAGGCGGTCCTGGTGCCGGGTGCGCGGATCTGTTTCACCGGAACGGTGATCGGCCCCGACGGGCGGGAGGTCTACCGGGAGGACCTCGAGGACATGGCCGTGGAGCGTGGGCTGCAGCCGGTGGCAAACGTGACCAAGACCCGCTGCGACGTCCTGGTCACCGCGGAGGACGGCTCGCAGTCGAACAAGGCCAAGAACGCCGCGAAGTGGGGCAAGCCGGTGTTCACCGCCCGGGAGTTCACGGCGTGGTGGCGGGGTGAGCCCGCCTCCGCCGGACTGGAGTCGGCCGCGGAAGCGGGCGTGGTGATCCGCCCACTGATCGACCCGGCCGGCTGAACCGGGTTACTTGGAACCGGTGGCCACGGGATCCGTGGTGACCGCAGCGGCGTCGTCGGGCAGGACCGTGCGCTCGCGGCCCTTGCCGCGCACGAACGCGAAGAACACCGCCGTCATGATGACGAGCCACGCGAGCCCGGCGCTCAGGGCGATGCGGGTGTCCGGTGTGAAGGCGAGCAGCACGATTACGAACGCCATGAACGCGAGGGCCGCGTACGTGCTCACGCGACCGCCGGGCAGGGGGTAGGAACTGCGCGGGGCGCCGGCGCGGGCGCGCTCACGGGACATGCCCAGGTGGGAGACCAGGATCATGATCCACACCCACACGGTCGCGAACGTGGCCAGGGACGCGATGATCAGGAACACGTTCTCCGGGATCACCGCGTTGAGCACCACACCGATCAACAGCACCACGGCCATGAGCGCCACGGTGAGGGTGGGCACGCCGCTGCGGCCCACATGGGTGAACGCGCGCGGCGCGTGACCCTGCTGCGCGAGCCCGTAGACCATGCGCCCGGAACCGAAGATGTCCGAGTTGATCGCGGAGATCGCCGCGGTGATGATCACCGCGTTGAGGATGTGGGGTGCGAACGGGATGCCCAGGGAGTCGAAGATCTGCACGAAGGGGCTGACCTCGCCGGTGACCTCGTTCCACGGGAAGAGGCTCATGAGCACGAACAGGGTCAGCACGTAGAACAGCAGGATCCGCACGGGCACCGTGTTGATCGCGGCGGGGATGGTCTTGGCGGGGATCCGGGCCTCACCGGCGGTGATGCCGATGGTCTCGATCCCACCGAACGCGAACATCACCACGGAGAAGGACAGCAGCAGACTCGTGAACCCGTTGGGGAAGAGGCCGCCGTGATCCACCAGGTTGTGCAGCCCGGGCGGGGTGTCGGAGGGGACGGCGAAGCCGAAGAGCAGGATCGCGAAACCGCCCACGATCATGAGGATGATGGCCGTGACCTTCACGACCGAGAGCCAGAACTCCAGCTCACCGAAGACCTTGACGTTGAGCAGGTTCAGGCCGGTGATCAGCAGCACGATGGCCAGCACCCAGATCCACTGGGGTGTGTCCGGGAACCAGAACTGCATGTAGATGCCGAACGCCGTGACGTCCGCGAGGGCCACGATCGCCATCTCGAACACGAACGTCCACCCTGTGATGAAACCGGCCAGGGGACCCAGGTAGCGGCCGGCGTACTGACCGAAGGACCCCGAGACGGGGTGGAGCACGGCCATCTCACCGAGCGCACGCATCACCAGGAACACCACGGCCCCGCCCACGATGTACGCGAACAGCACCGCGGGGCCCGCGGTCTGGATGGCCGAGGCCGAGCCGTAGAACAGCCCCGTCCCGATCGCCGAGCCGAGGGCCATGAAGCGGACGTGGCGCACGGTCAGTCCGCGTTTGAGGGCGGCGGGGAATTCGCTCACGGGCGGTCCTTCTCGAGGGTTTCCAGGTGGCGGCCGGGGCGCCGCACACCAGGGGCGGCCGGATCCGGGCCTCTAGGAGATTACACCGGGCGCGTACCCGCCCCGGCTCGTGGGGCGAGAATGAACGGGGTGCATGCCAGGATGCAGGTGCGCCAGCGGAACAGGACGCCGGTGTATCGGTGACAAAGGTGCGCCACGTCACCACTGCTGCGCCGTAATCACGTGTCATGGCCCCGCGGTTGCGTACGTTGGGCGCAGCAGACTCCGCCGGCAGAACGGAACCAGAGATGTCCTCGTCCACGCCCCGTGCCCGCTCGCACGGCACACAGAAGGGGACCGGTGGCCTGCTCCGGGTCCTGAACTGGATCGAGTGGGTGGGTAACAAGCTTCCCGACCCGTTCTGGCTGTTCTTCCTGCTCGCGGGGGTCGTGATCCTGCTCAGCTGGATCCTCTCCGCCGTGGGACTCAGCGCGGTCAACCCCGCCACGGGCGAGACGGTGGCGGTCACCAACCTGTTGGCCCCGGACGGGCTGCGCAAGATGGTCGCGGAAGCAGTCACGAACTTCGTGGAGTTCCCGCCCCTGGGGCTCGTGGTCGTGATCCTGTTGGGCGTGGCCGTGGCCGAACAGTCCGGAATGCTCTCCGCGGCGCTGCGCGGCTCGGTGTCCCGCGTGGGTCCCAAGTGGCTGACCTTCGTCCTGGCACTCACGGGCATCACGGGGTCCATCGCCTCGGACGCGATGTACGTGGTGCTGATCCCCCTGGGTGCGCTCGCGTTCAAGGCCGCCGGCCGGTCCCCGGTCGTGGGGCTCGTGGTGGCGTTCTGCTCGGTCGCGGCGGGCTTCAACGCGTCCCTGTTGCCGACGGCGTCGGACGCCCTCCTGGGTGGCATCACCACCGCCGCCGCGGGGCTGATCGACGACAGCGTGATCGTCACCCCGGTCTCCAATTACTTCTTCACCTTCGTGTCGTCGCTCGTGCTCGCGGCGATCATCACCCTGGTCACGGAGACCGTGCTCGCCAAACGCGGTGCGGCGCTCGAGGAGGACACGGATACCAAGCAGCAGAACATGGGGGACTTCGAGGACATGCGCCTGAAGCCCCGCGAGAAGCGGGGTTTGCGCAACGCCGGCATCGCGTTCGCGATCATGCTCGTGATCTATCTCGCGGTCCTGCTGATCCCCGGCTCACCCCTGCGCGCGGAGGACGGTTCCGTGCTGATGTCCCCGCTGCTGCTCAACGTGGGCATCGTGATCGCGGTGATGTTCGCCGTCGTCGGTTGGATCTACGGACGGGCCGCAGGGACCATGACCGAGGCGCGACAGATCCCCGAGGCCATGGCCACGGGACTGACCACCGTGACCCCCGTGCTGGTGCTGTTCTTCGCCGCGGCCCAGTTCACCGCGTACTTCCAGTGGTCCGGAATCGGTCCCGTCCTGGCGATCTACGGCGCGGACTTCATCGGCTCGCTGGGACTGCATCCCATCCTCACGTTCACCGGGATCGTGGCGATCGTGGCGGTGATGAACCTGCTCATCACCTCGGGCTCGGCGCAGTGGACCCTGCTGGCCCCGGTGATGGTGCCCATGCTCATGCTGCTCGACGTCTCACCGGAGATGACCCAGGCGTTGTTCCGGATCGGGGATTCCCCCACCAATGTGATCAGCCCCGTGAGCCCGTACTTCGCCCTGGTCCTCGGGTACCTGCGCCGCTACCAGAAGGAAGCGGGCGTGGGCACGCTCATCTCCCTGGTGCTGCCGGTCTCGATCGCCATGCTCATCGGCTGGTTCCTGCTGTTCATCGTGTGGTACCTGCTGGGTCTGCCGCTGGGCCCGCAGGACCTCTGAGCCCACGGTGCCCGCGGGACCGTCTGAGTTGCTGGGCGGTCTCTGGGCGGACGGACTGCTGGAGAGACAGCTGGGCACCTCCCGGGGCAGAGGTGGCCTTTCGTGCTGACACCCCCTCCTTTGAGAAAAAGTTCTTCACCCGCGCACGCCATTCAATGGAGGGCCGTATATCGATGCACTGACCGAAAGGAGCGATACCATGCTGAGGGGTGTCCTAGTTTGCGTATTCCTCGCAGTTCTATACCTCTATCCGGGGAACTGCTGCATGGATAGGCCAGGGAGCTATTCAAGCAGTAGTCCCGTCTGACTGTGTTGGAGGTGCGGCTGTGTCGGTACCGATGCACCGGGGGCGGGCACGAATGGCGTCAGGACTGCGGCGTTGCAGCGCAGCCGTGGGCCATGCTCTCGCGCTGGGGGCTGCGGTGGCCTCTGGTAGTCGACGTGTGTGAGCACCTGACGTTCGCCAGGGTCGCCGAGGGCCTGGGAGTGTCGTGGAACACCGCGAACGACGCGGTCTAGTTGTTGCGGGGCATGAGGTATTCGCCGTGGGTGTGCCACTGAGATGAGGAGCGGGCTCCTCGCCACACGATGTTAGTTCCTACACCGTCCGTCCGCAGCAAGAGAGCCCGTTCATGCCCCACAACATTTAGCATTACCCATTTTTGGCTCCGACGGTTCCATGGACGGCCTGAAAAGGCACGAATACCCGTTCATGGTTCGTGCCTTCTGGTTCACGGAGCGGTACGCGCGTTCGGGTCGCTTGGAGAGAGCTTAGGAACCCGCGCGCACTCCGGTGGGGTCCTTATCGGAATTGGGCCTTCTGGTCGAAGAGTACGACGTAGCCGCCCACAGGATGGCGGGTAATTTTCCGCAAGGGTTCAGTCACCTGGGATTGACTCGAGCTGCGGGACGCGGGTAAATAATCGATCCGCCGGTCAGGCGCCGGTATGGCCCATGCGGCGGGAAATCTCCGTGGCCGCAAGACTGGCCGCATGGCACATGTGCCGCGCCTGTTCCTCACCTACGCGGAAGCGTGGCGCAGCGACCATGAGACCGGCCACCAGATCGCCCCGGTGGTCCCGGATCCCGGCGCAAATGCCCACCTCGTCCACGGAGGTCTTGCCGTAGTTGAGGGCCACGCCCGAGAGGCGGACCTCCGCCAGTTTCCCCAGGTAGTTCGCCACATGGGGTTCGTCCTGGACGGGTAGCTCTATGGCGCCCGACGTGACCAGAGACCGGATACGCGGTTCGGGGTGGTCGGAGAGGAACAGCTGGACGGATGAGCTGTATGCGGTGTTGTACCGGGTGCCCAGAGGGGAGGTGTGCTTGATCGAATGCGGGCTCGGCAATTGTTCCACGCACACCGCCTCGAAGCCGTTCCACAGCAGCAGGGCGGTGGTCTCCCCGGTCTGCGCTGTGAGCTCCTGCATGTGCGGGTAGGCTACGCGCCGAACGTCCATAGTGGCCAGCAGCGGACCGGACACCGTGATCAGCCCCATCCCCAGGCGGAACTGGCGGGACACAGGATCCCGCTCGACCACGTCCGAGTTCTCCAGGGTGGCGAGGATCCGGGACACCGAGGACTTGTGCAGGCCCACCCGGCTCGCGATCTCGGTGACCCCCAGCAGGGGTTCCTCCGCCGAGAAGCAGCGCAGGACGGCCAGGGCGTGGTCGATCACCGAATTGCCCTGCGGTCGCCCCGGTTGCTGGGATGTTGCGCTCATCGGTGTTTCGTCCTTCCGAGGGGTTGTCGACCGGGCCGGGGTGCTCGGTGGTGACACGGGTGGGGGCCGTGGGACGGTGATGCCGTCCCACGCCCCCACCCGTTCGGCGCCACATCGGGTTGCGGCGCCAAGGTCCGATATCGCGGATCAGGCGTCCACGATGTTCTTCTCCGGGCCGTACGGGAACTTGGTGATGTTCTCGGCACCATCCTCGCCGACCACCAGGATGTCGTGCTCACGGTACCCGCCCGCTCCGGGCTGGCCCTCGGGAACGGTGATCATGGGTTCCATGGACACGACCATTCCCGGTTCCAGAACGGTGTCGATGTCTTCACGCAACTCTAGGCCCGCCTCGCGGCCGTAGTAGTGGGACAGCACACCGAAGGAGTGACCATAGCCGAAGGTGCGGTTGGGCAGCAGGTTGTGGGAGATGTAGATCTTGTTCAGTTCCGCGGCGATGTCCTTGCAGACGGCACCGGGCTTGATGAGTTCCAAGCCAGCCTCGTGAACCTCCACGTTGACGTTCCACAGTCGTAGGGACTCGGCGTCCGGCTCACCGAGGAACATGGTGCGCTCCAGGGCCGTGTAATAACCGCTGGTCATGGGGAAGCAGTTTAGTGAGAGGATGTCCCCGCGGCGCAGCTTGCGGGTCGTGGCCCAGTTGTGGGCCCCGTCCGTGTTGATCCCGGACTGGAACCACACCCACGTGTCGCGAATCTCGGAATCCGGGAACGTGCGGGCGATCTCGTGGGTCATGGCCTCGACGCCAGCCAGAGCGACCTCGTACTCCATGATGCCCTCGCGGATGGCCTTGCGGATCGCCTCGCCACCCAGGTCGCCGATGCGGGCGCCGTGCTTGATGACTTCGATCTCTTCTGCGGACTTGATCGTCCGCTGGCGCATGGAGTCCTGGGAGACGTCCACCAGCTCGGCGTCCGGGAAGGTTTCCCGGAAACGACGGCGGATCAGCTCGGGCATCGTGTCGTCCTCCACACCGAGGCGCTTGGCGGTGATCCCGCGCTCCTGCAAGGCCTGCTGGACGCCGTAGTAGTAGTTGTCACGGCGCCAGTCGGTGTAGACGATGTTCTCGCCGTAGCTGCGCCGCCACGGCATGCCGGCGTCGATGTTGGCCGTCACCGAGACGGAGTCCTCGGGGGTGACCACGAGGGCGTATGAGCGGCCGAAGTAGGTGAACAAGAAATCGGAGTAGTACTTGATGCCCTGGTAGCTAGTGAGCACCACGGCGTCCAGGTCCTTCTCCGCCATGATCTGACGCAGCCCGCCCAGTCGACGCTCGAACTCCGCATCCGAGAACGTCAGGGGCGTTTTCTCGCCGTTGTGCAGGACCTTGAGGCGCTCGAGTTCGGAGACGCTGGTGGTGGTTGGGGTATTGGTGGACATTATTTCTCCTTTGTGTGGTGTGGATGTCCAGACTCGAGGGCGTACGTTCAGCGCTCGAGCCCGAGTTCGGTGGAAAGATCGGTTGCCAAGTCCGTAACGGTCCGCTCGAACAGCAGCCGCCCTTTCTGCGCCGTGGAACCACTCGGTGCGGACAGTGCGCCCGTGTGCGGGGTCCGTTCCGGAACGACCGGAAGCCGGTCGAACCGGGGGAGCAGCGCGGGGTTGTGTTCCACGGCCTTGTCCATGTGCACCAGCTCGGGGTGCAGATGGAGCATGAGGGAGGTTTCGAGGACTCCGCCGTGTTCGATGTCCCAGCCCGGGAAGCCCTGGGGGTACACGGTTGCGAGGGTGCTCTCGGAAACGTAGTCCCAGTAGGACAACAGAAGGACCGACGGGCCGGCGGGGTCGGACAGGCCGAGTTCACGCAGCGCCAGGTCCACGCCCTCGTAGAGAAATTGGTAGTTCTCGTAGTGGCCGTTGACGAACACCACGTTGCGGACACCTTGCTGCAGGAACGAGCGGGTGATGTCCCGGGCGATGCCGATCAAGTTGTCGGCATCGAGGCTCAGGGTGCCCCGCAAGTGGTTTCCCCCGCCGGACTTCTGCTGGGATTTGTATCCGTAGTTGAGAGTCTGGGCCATCTTGGCGCCGGTGCGCTCGGCCGCCCCCAGGCTCACGGCGGTCGCGAGCAGGCTGTCGGTTCCCAGGGGGAGGTGGGGCCCGTGTTGTTCGAGCGCTCCCACGGGGACCAGGACTGTGGCGCGTTCGTTGTCGAGCCAGTTGGAGAATTCAGGTGCCGTGGCATGTGCGAGCAGGGAAGTTTTCACGCGTGTCCCCCTTTCATGGGATCTTCATCCGGCGCGGTGGAAGGCCGGCGGGAATCCGCGACGGAGGTGTCGGTGAGGATGGGCATCTCTCCGGTGGGGAGACCGTGCTCGTCCACGTAGTCGTCCTCAGGGCGAGGATTCGGGTCGTTGATCTCTTTCTCGAGTCTCCTGCTGTCCTTGGTCCGTGTGACCAGCCTGCGGATCAGGTTGGCGATCATCAGGAAGATGATGAAGGAGAAGGGGAAGGCCCCGATAATGGTGCCGGTCTGGACCGTGTCGACCACCGAGGTGCCACCGATGGACAGGAGCACGGTTGCCACGGCGGCAATGCTCACAACCAGGACCACCCGGAACCACGGACCGGCCTTCCGGGGTGCGGACACGAACTCGGCAAGCGCGTAGGTCCCTGAGTCAAGGCTGGTGACGTAGTAGGTCGCCACGAGGATGGTGGCCACCACCAGGAGGATCCCTCCCACGATCGGGACCATTTCGAGCGCTGCGAACAGACCGGAGGAGGTGTCTGCGGCGACCTTCTCTGCAATTTCACCGCCGCTTTGTTGGTTGTAGTACACCGCGGCAGATCCAATGATGCCGATCCAGATCATGACGATCAACGACGGGATAATGGTCACGCCCAGGATGAATTCCCGGATGGTGCGACCACGGGAGATCCTGGCGATGAATCCCCCGACAAAGGGGGAGAAGGCGATCACCCAGCACCAGATGAAGACTGTCCACGGTCCACTCCAGCTATCGGACCAGCTCTCAAGAGGGGCGCCGGATGTGCCGGAGTCGGACCAGAAGCTCATCGGGATGAAGTTGTAGATGAAGGTACCGAAGGTCTGCGTTAGGTTCGAAAGAACGAAAACGATGGGGCCGAAGAGGAAGACCCCCACCACCAGCACGATACTGAGCACCGAGTTGGCCTCGCTGATGCGCTTCATGCCCTTGTTGACCCCGACGAATGCCGAGAAAGCGGCGAACGCGGCCAGTGCGACGATGACGATGACCCATACGGTGATGCTCGGCTCCACGCCGGTGAAGGTGGACAGGCCGCTGGTGAACTGCATCACGGCGAAACCGAAAGAAGTCGCGAGACCCAGGACGGTGGCGATGATGGCCAATAGTTCGACAATCACGCCTGCGGAACGCTGCAGGGGTGCGGGGAGAATGTCAACGGTGGCCTCACGGAAGGTCAGGGTCTTCCCCAGATTATGGTGGGAGTAGGCAAGGCAGATGGCAACCACGCAGTACATCGCCCACGCAGTCAATCCCCAGTGGAAATAGGCCCAGACCATCCCGGGTTCCCCCGGACTGTCGGAGCTCGGGACCACGGGAGCCTCGTCGCCCAGCAGGATGGGCTCGGCAACGGACCAGAAGATCAGTCCCACGCCCTGCCCGCAGGCGAACAGCATCGAGTACCAGGCGAACTTGCTGTGCTCGGGCCGAGCCTTCGGGCCGCCCAGTCGAACCCGGCCGATCTTGCTGAACGCCAACCACGCGCACACTGCGATGGCCGTCAAGGAATAGAGCACGAACCACCAGGTGAATCCGGAGGTCACCCACGTCCGAAGATCGTTGATGACGCGAGCCGACCCGTCGGGATTGACGCTGACGGCCACGATGACCGCGATGATCAACAGCGGGGGCAGGACCGTGATGATCGTTCGATCGACCGGTGGGATTACCCGTCCTCGGAACCGTGGAAGCGAAACCTTCAGCTGCTGATCTGCCTCGGGCACTGCTTCGCCCGTGCGGTCAGTGACCTGCTGGTCTTTAGTGCGGGCCATGGGGCCTCCTTCTATCGACGGCGATCTCGCCGACGACCGTTCGCTAAAAATGCAGGATGGCTGGCTGTCCACCGAAGTTGCATTCAGCAATACGGTGTTGCAAAGAAAGTGAACCACACCACAGTGCCTTGGTCAAGGGTGCCAGCAGATCTGGGTTCTTTTCTTCATACGCACGTAATTTCCCCACGAAACGTTGATGTAAGCGGAACCTGTACGCAACCCTGTTGCAACACTGGTCAGTTCTGCGACCCCAGCGCAACGGAGGGTGTTAGGGACAAACGCGATCAATGGGTGAGTGGGCGGCCTGCAGTCTCTTTGGAGACGGCTACGGCGATCAAAGATCCAAGAGCTGCAACCACCAAGTACCACGCGGGTGCCAATGGTGTACCGAGAGCTGAAATTAAAAGGGTAGCCATGAAAGGCGCGGTGCCGCCGAACAACGCATTGGAGACATTGAAACTGACGGCAAAACCGCTGTAACGCATTCGGGTGGGGAATGATTCGGCCAGGAAGCTGGGTAGTGTCCCGTCGTTGAGGGTCAGCATGGCTCCGAGGACCACCTGAAGTATGAGGATCAGGACAAACGAGCCGGTGTCCAAGAGCATGAAGATGGGGACCGTGAGCACCATGAAGCTGATAGACGCCGCCATCAGCACTTTCTTTCGCCCAAATCGGTCTGAGGCCATCCCTGTCAGGAAAATGAATCCCACATATGTGACCAGGGCGATGGACGTGGCAATGAAGGACTCCGTCTGGCCGAGCCCCACTTCCTCGTGGAGGTACGTGGGCATGTAGCTGAGCAGTATGTAGAAGCCCACCGCGTTCAGTAGTACCGCGCCAATGGTGCGCAGCAACGTCCACCAGTGGTACTTGAACATGTCCAGGACCGGGGTTGATTTTGTCTGTTCCTGTTTCGCGAGTTCGCGGAACACGGGTGCGTCCTCGAGCCGGTTGCGGATGTATCGGCCGATGAGACCCATCGGTCCCGCCAGAAGGAAGGGGACCCTCCAGCCCCAGGACAGCATCTGATCGTCGGAGAGAATGGCCGTGAGACCAGCGACGAACAACGAGCCGAAGAGCAGGCCACTTGCCGTACTCGCCGGTACCACCGCTGCGTAAATCCCTCGCTTGTGGTCCGGGGCGTACTCCACCAGGAAGGCCGAGGCGCCCGCGTACTCGCCCGCGGCTGAAAACCCTTGGACCACACGCACGAGCAGCAACAGGATGGGTGCCGCAATGCCAATAGTTTTGTAGTCGGGAATCAGGGCGATAGCGAACGTGGCGGCGGACATCACCAGGATGGAGAACGACAGAGCCACCGTTCGCCCGATTTTGTCCCCGATGTGCCCCCAGACGAACCCGCCTATCGGTCGGATGAAGAACGAGATGGCGAAGAGGCCGAAAGTTGCGAGCAGGGCTGTTTGCGGGTCCGATTCCGGGAAGAACACTCGTGCGATGGTTGCGGCCAAATAGCCGTAAACCGCGTAATCGAACCACTCCACGAAGTTGCCGACGAAACTCGCAGCAATGACTCGGCGTCGCTCGCTGGAGGTGACCGCGTTTGAGGTGATGCTGGATGTGTGTTGTGCCACAGGATTCCTTTCGGGCGGCCTGTCATGTAGAGGCAGGAGTGTGATCAGTGGCAGTGGAAAACTCGCTAAGCAGACAACTACGTTGCAGTGAGTGCAAGCTAGTTGCTTAAAAGTAAGCTACATCACATGTCGAGTCAAGGCTTGGAGGGCAAAATTTCGCGGTCGTTCGCTCCGGAACACCCCTCGGAAGACCTCTTCCAGGGCGCTGGGCCCTGATTCGTACAAACCCGGCGGGAGGGGGCAAACCTCACTAGAACGTCGCGACGGAACAACTTCGTTGCAATCTATGCAACTTTAAGGACGTTTCGACTCAACGACTGCGGCCAGCCTGCCGCCCCGGGAGGTTGGCCGGGAAGCAGAAGGGCATTGCTTCTCGGCGAAGACCCCACAGCCGCGGACCTCGCGAGGGGCGGGGCGCCAAGGGGGGTGGGAATTCGGTCCCTGCGGGACGGGCATCCACTTTCTCGCCGAATGGAGCCGCGGCGATATCGGTGGCGGACGGGACGATTTGGTGGGGCTGGGTGTCGTCCATGACCTGGTGCCGGGTTTCGGGCAGCAGCCATGTCGCGATAAGCGCCCCCGCGGCGGTCATTGTGAGATAGGTCGCGGGGGCCAGGTGGTTGTTGGTTTGATAAGAACTGCGCTTCTGCGTTCCCGGGAACGAGCCTTGAGCTCTTCCTGACCTCCAACCGCATCGACACTCTGATTGTGACCGGTGCGACTGCGGCCGGGTGTGTGTCACACCGTCGAGGATGCGATCGGGAAGGGATTCCGCCCGATCATCCCCAGGGAGACCATCGGCGATCGTGTCCCCGGCGTCGCGCAGTGGAACCTCTACGACATTGACAACAAGTTCGGTGACGTGGAGTCCACGGATTCGGTGGTGGATTACCTGAACGGTCTCCCACGGTTCGAGGACACGGTTCCGAAGAACCTCTCGGGTCCCCAGTCCGAGGTGCTGGCTCCTGCGAATCCGGCTTGAGGCGCATCGCGCTGTAGAGCCCGCTGCCCAAGGTCCCCAGCCCGGTCCGACTGTCGTCGGACCGGGCTGGGGACATGTGTATCTGACATAGGGCAAGCGGCAAAGATCCCGCTACGCCGAACCATTGCCGATACCGTCCGCTGATCCCGTGGGGTGTCAGAGCACCTCGCGCATGTGTTGTTCGAACTCCCCCACGTGCTCACGCATGATCTCCGCAGCGTCTTCACCGCGGCCGTTGAGAACGGCATCCAGCAGTTGTGAATGGGTCGCGATGTGTTCCACGGGAGTGGGATTCCGGGTGGCGGCCAAGCACCAGATTCGGGTAGCCAGGTTCCCGTACCGGTTCAGCGTGGCCTCCAGATGAGCATTGCCAGCCGCGCAGTAGAGAGCGCGGTGGATCGTGCTGTCCCAGCGCAACGCGTCCTGCGGATCCGAGGAACCTCCCGGGGTGGCCGTATCGAGCTGGTCCTTGAGGTCCTTGAGCTCACCGCGTGATCGGTGGTCCAGCCGCTTGGCCGCCAACCGCACAGCGAGGGGCTCAAGCACTTCTCGGACCTCGGAGATTTCGGAGAGCACGGTGATGTCCACAGGGGTGGCGAACGTGCCGCGACGAGGGAAAGTGGCCACCAATCGCTCGGTCTCCAACCTTTTCAGCGCCTCACGCAGTGGAGTGCGTCCCACCTCGAGCTCAAGTCCCAGCCGCGTCTCGTTCAATGGTTCACCGGGGGCGATCTCCAAGAAGACGAGCTTGTCCTGGAGGAGTTCGAACGCCCGGGTGGCCAGTGATCCGCTGGATTTAGTCTCTTTCATCCACCCACTCCTCTCGGTTCCGCTCAGATTCTAACCGGGCCCCGTGTCGACCGACCGACGGGCTGCCGGGCGGCAGTGTCCGGACCCAGGGTGGGTCCTGATAACGCCGGGGTCACCAGTTGTCAGAAGTTCATTGACGGCGTGCGCCTGCAACAGTAACCTGGATCACACCCTGATATATCAATTACGTATCAGACACGGACTAACACCTGAGGAGGCCGAGGATGGTCGATCTGAACACTCATCTCGCCCAGGGCGACCCGGAAGTGGCTGAGGCCATCGAGGCCGAGCTGCGACGCCAGCAAGGAACCCTGGAAATGATTGCGTCCGAGAACTTCGCTCCCGTCGCGGTGATGCAGGCGCAGGGGTCGGTGCTGACCAACAAGTACGCGGAGGGCTACCCCGGCCGTCGGTATTACGGCGGCTGTGAACACGTGGACGTGATCGAGCAACTGGCCATCGACCGGGTCAAGGACCTGTTCGGCGCCGAACACGCCAACGTGCAGCCCCACTCCGGTGCGCAGGCCAACGCCGCGGCGATGTTCGCGCTGTTGGACCCAGGGGACACGATTCTGGGGTTGAACCTGGCTCACGGTGGTCACCTGACCCACGGCATGAAACTGAATTTTTCCGGCAAGCTCTACAACGTGGTGGCCTACGGCGTGTCGGAAGAGGACCTGGAGATCGACATGGCCGAGGTCGAGCGCCTCGCCCTGGAGCACCGGCCCAAGCTGATCGTGGCCGGCTGGTCCGCCTACACCCGCCAGCTGGACTTCGAGCGGTTCCGGCGAATCGCGGACAAAGTAGGCGCCTATCTCATGGTGGACATGGCCCACTTCGCCGGTCTGGTGGCCGCCGGCCTGCACCCCAATCCCGTGCCCCACGCGGACGTGGTGACCACCACCACGCACAAGACCCTGGGCGGCCCACGCGGTGGGGTGATCCTGTGCAAGCAGGAGCTGGCCAAGAAGATGAACTCCGCGGTGTTCCCCGGCCAGCAGGGCGGCCCGCTCGAGCACGTGATCGCGGCGAAGGCCGTGGCCTTCAAGTACGCCGCCGGTGAAGAGTTCAAGGACCGGCAGCGCCGCACCCTCGAGGGCGCCAAAATCCTGGCCGAGCGACTGCTGCACGATGACGTGGCGGAGCAGGGGATCGGGCTGGTCAACGGCGGCACGGACGTGCACCTGGTGCTTGTGGATCTGCGCAACGCCCAGCTGGACGGCAAGCAGGGCGAGGACCTGCTGCACCGAGTGGACATCACGGTCAACCGTAACGCGGTGCCTTTCGACCCGCGCCCGCCCATGGTCTCCTCGGGGTTGCGGATCGGCACCCCCGCGTTGGCCACCCGAGGATTCGGCCCCGACGAGTTCCGAGAGGTGGCCGACATCATTGCCCGGACCTTGCTGACGGCCGCCGACGACGCCGCCGCCCTCGACGGCCTACGCGAGCGCGTGAACGCCCTGGCCGCCGCCTTCCCGCTCTACCCCGAACTCTCGGCGAGCAACGCTGACGCCGAATCCACCCATGACTACGCCGAAGCGGCGATGAACGGAGTGTCCTGATGGCTGATCTCTTGCCGGACCACCCGGATTTTCTGTGGCGCAACCCGGATCCCAAACCCTCCTACGACGTGGTGATCGTCGGCGGTGGCGGGCACGGGCTGGCTACCGCCTACTACCTGGCCAAGCACCACGGCATCACCAATGTGGCGGTGCTGGAGAAGGGTTGGCTGGGCGGCGGCAACATGGCCCGCAACACCACCATCATCCGCTCCAACTACCTGTGGGACGAGTCCTCGGGGATGTACGAGCACTCCTTGAAATTGTGGGAGCAGCTGCCGGACGAACTCGAGTACGACTTCCTGTTCTCCCAGCGCGGGGTGCTGAACCTGGCCCACACGCTGCAGGACGTACGTGAAAGCACACGGCGCGTGAATGCGAACAAGCTCAACGGCGTGGACGCGGAGTGGATCGACCCCCAGCAGGTCAAGGAACTGTGCCCCATCATCAACATCGGTGACGACATCCGGTACCCGATCATGGGAGCCACCTACCAGCCGCGCGCGGGTATCGCCAAGCACGACCACGTGGCCTGGGCCTTCGCCCGTAAGGCGGACGAGATGGGCGTGGACATCATCCAGAACTGCGAGGTCACCGGATTCGTGAAGGAAGCCGGGCGGGTAATTGCCGTGGAGACCAACCGGGGCCGGATCAATGCCGGCAAGGTTGCGCTGTGCGGGGCGGGTAACTCCTCGGTGCTGGCCGAGCTGGCGGGCTTCGAGCTGCCCATCCAGTCCCACCCGCTGCAGGCTCTCGTCTCTGAGTTGCACGAGATGGTCCACCCCACCGTGGTGATGTCCAACCACGTCCACGTGTACGTCTCCCAAGCGCACAAGGGCGAGCTGGTCATGGGCGCCGGCATTGACGCCTACAACGGCTACGGGCAGCGCGGTTCGTTCCACGTGATCGAGGAGCAGATGGCCGCTGCGGTGGAGCTGTTCCCCATCTTCGCCCGGGCCCACGTGCTGCGCACGTGGGGCGGCGTGGTGGACGTCACGCTGGATGCTTCCCCGATTGTGTCCAAGACACCCGTGGATCAGCTCTACGTCAACTGCGGCTGGGGCACCGGCGGTTTCAAGGGAACCCCGGGGGCGGGCTTCACGCTCGCGCACACCATTGCCCACGATGAACCACACCCGCTCAACGAGCCCTTCAGCCTCGAACGTTTCGAGACGGGCATGCTGATCGACGAGCACGGCGCTGCTGCCGTGGCGCACTAGAGGGAGCGAACATGCTGCAGATCAATTGCCCGTGGTGCGGTCCACGGGACGAGACCGAATTCCATTACGGGGGAGAGGCCCACGTGCCCTACCCCCGGGACCCGTTCGAGCTGGACGACCACCAGTGGGCCCGCTACCTGTTCTACCGCGCCAATCCGCGGGGGCTGCTGTCCGAGCGCTGGTCCCACGCCGCCGGCTGCCGCCGTTGGTTCAACGCCGTGCGTGACACGGTGACCTACGAGTTCAAGACCGAGTACAAGATGAGCGACCCCCGGCCAAACCTGGGAAATGTTGGAGGTGCCCTGTGAGCGAGCAGACCCATCGCCTGACGGCCGAGCGAGCCGCCGGGCACGGCATCGACCGTTCCACCGCGGTGGACTTCACCTTCGAGGGCGTCCCGTACACGGGCTACCGCGGGGACACCGTGGCCTCCGCGCTGGTGGCCAACGGCAAGATCGACTGCGCCCCGTCCATGTACCGGCGCCGCCCCCGCGGGCTGTACTCGGCCGGCGTGGAGGAGCCCAACGCCTTGATCAAGGTCTCCCCCCGTCACCAGCAGGACGTGGCCGAGTCCATGCTGCAGGCCACGGTCACCGAACTGACGCCCGGGATGGACGCCGTCTACCTCGGAGGCCACGGACAGTTGGACCCCGAGACCGACCGCGCCTACTACGACCGCAAGTACGTCCACACGGACGTGCTTGTCATCGGCGCGGGCCCGGCGGGGCTGTCCGCCGCCCGGGACGCCGCGGCCTCCGGGGCGCGCGTGATCCTCATGGATGACCAGCCGCGCCCGGGCGGGGCCCTGCTGTCCGGCAACGGCGAGCGCATCGACGGTGTCCCGGCCCTCGAATGGGTCGAGCGCGTGAGCGCCGAGCTGGAGGCGGCCGAGGAGGTCACGGTGCTCACCCGCACCACCGCCATCGGCAGCTACGACAGCAATTACGTGGTGGCCGTCCAGCGCCGCACCGACCACCTCACGGGGGAGGTGCCCAAGGGTGTGTCCCGCGAGCGAGTGTGGCACGTGCGCGCCCGGCAGGTGGTGCTCGCTCAGGGCACTCACGAACGCCCCGTGGTCTTCCGCAACAACGACCGACCCGGGATCATGCTGGCCTCCGCGGTGCGCAGCTACCTCAACCGCTACGGCGCCGCCGCCGGCTCCACCGTGGTGGTGGCCACCAACAACGACTCCGCCTACCGGCTCGTGGCGGATCTCATGGAGCGAGGCATCACGGTCGCCGGGATCGTGGACGCCCGCCCTCAGGCCTCCGCGGTCTCCGCCGAGATCGCCGAGGCCGGCGGCCTGTCGGTGCGCTACGGCTCGGCCGTAATCGACACCACCGCCGACGCGGACGGGCGCGTGAGCGGCGTCGTCGTCAGCGCGCTCGACGACGCGGGCGAACTCGCCGGTGAGCCCGAGACCCTCGAGGCGGACCTGCTGGCGGTGTCCGGTGGCTGGAACCCCGTGATCCACCTGCACAACCAGCGCCGCGGCCCGCTGCGCTGGAACGAGACGATCGCCGCGTTCGTGCCCGAGGCCGCGATGGCGGGCCAGCACGTGGCCGGCGGAACCGCGGGTACCCTGGACCTGGCTGGGTGCCTGGTCGAGGGCGCCCAAGCCGGGGCGAACGCCGCCCGCGCGGCGGGCTTCAGCGCCACGGCGCGTGCCGCCACGACCGACCCGGAGGCCCCGGGACTCGTGCGCCCGCTGTGGTTGGTCCCCGGCGCCGAGGGCGAGCCCGGCACGTGGGACGAGCACTTCGTGGACTTCCAACGCGACCAGGCCGTCAAGGATGTGATGCGCTCGCTGGGTGCCGGGATGCGCTCGGTGGAGCACGTCAAGCGCTATACCTCGATCTCCACGGCCAACGATCAGGGCAAGACCTCCAGCGTGAACACCATGGGCGTGATCGCCACCGCGCTGGGCGGCAGCTCACCGGACGAGATCGGCGTGACTGCCTTCCGTGCTCCCTACACCCCGGTGGCCTTCGCGGCGCTCGCGGGCACCCAGCGCGGGCAGATGTTCGACCCGGCCCGGTTGTCCGCGCCCCACGGGTGGCACCTGGCGCACGGGGCGAAGTTCGAGGACGTGGGGCAGTGGAAGCGGCCGTGGTACTACCCCCAGGACGGGGAAGATATGGACACCGCGGTGCTGCGCGAGTGCGCGGCAGTGCGCAACTCCGTGGGGTTCATGGACGCCACCACCCTGGGCAAGATCGAGATCCGCGGCAAGGACGCGGGGGAGTTCCTCAACCGCGTCTACACCAACGCGTTCAAGAAACTGAAGCCCGGTATGGGCCGCTACGGCGTGATGTGCAAGCCGGACGGCATGGTCTTCGACGACGGCGTGACGCTGCGGCTGGACGAGGACCGGTACTTCATGACCACCACCACCGGTGGGGCCGCCAACGTGCTGGACTGGCTCGAGGAATGGCTGCAGACCGAGTGGCCGGAGTTGGACGTGGTGTGCACCTCCGCGACCGAGCAGTGGACCACCGTGGCCGTGGCCGGGCCCCGTTCCCGGGACGTGGTCGCCAAGCTCGTCCCGGAGTTGAACGTGTCCAACGACGCGTTCCCGTTCATGGCCTACCGAGAGGTCTCCCTTGCCAGCGGGATCCCCGCCCGCATCTGCCGGATCTCGTTCTCGGGGGAGCTCGCGTTCGAGATCAACGTCCCCACATGGTGGGGAGCGGCGATCTTTGAGGACGTGTGGCAGGCCGGTCAGGAATACGGCATCACGCCCTACGGCACCGAGACCATGCACGTGCTGCGTGCCGAGAAGGCTTTCCCCATCGTGGGCCAGGACACGGACGGTACCGTCACCCCCCAGGATCTGGGGATGGATTGGGTGGTGTCCAAGCGTAAGGACTTCATCGGCAACCGCTCGTACTTCCGCAAGGGACTGGAGAGCGAGGTGCGCAAGGAACTGGTCGCCGTGCTGCCCGTGGACACCGACTATCGCTTGCCGGAAGGCACCCAATTGGTCAAACAGGGCACACCGATCACTCCTCAGGAGGGACCTGTGCCCATGGAGGGGCATGTGACCTCAAGTTACAACAGTGCCGCGCTGGGCCGGACCTTCGGGCTGGCCCTGATCAAGGACGGCCGCAACCGCATCGGTGAGACCCTGCAGGCACCCCTGGACGGGCAGCTGGTGGACGTGCTGGTGGCCGAACCTGTCGTGTACGACCCGGAAGGAAAGCGTCGAGATGGCTGAGCAAACCATGATGAACAGGGCCGAGCGCACGGCGGAGCACGTGGCGCACTTGCGCCGCAGCCCGGTCGAGCACCTGGCCGGGGAGATGAAGAGCGCGAGCGTGTCCGGCGAGCGCGGGGTGAGTCTGCGGGAGGTGCCCTTCCTGACCATGGTCGGGATCAGGGTGACGCCGGGGACCCCCGCCGCGGAGGCGGTCACCGAGGTGCTCGGCGTGGGGCTCCCCGCCGCATGCGGTGAGGTCACGGGGGACACCTCGGAGGTAGCCGTGGTGTGGCTGGGCCCGGACGAGTTCTTGGCCGTCACAGGGGACGAGGTCGCCCCCGTGCCCGGACTGGACACCCGCTCCGAGCGCGAGCCGGGCGCCCTGCCCACCCTGGCCACCCACCCGCTCGCGCAGAAGCTCGCGGCGGTCTTCGCCGAGGGTGGCCCGGCCGGGCAGGCCGTGGACCTGTCCGCCAACCGCACCACGTTGGAGCTGTCCGGGCCCTCGGCGCGCGACGTCCTGGAGAAGGGCTGCCACGTGGATCTGCACCCGCGCAGCTTCACCCCCGGTCGGGCGGTTTCCACTTTGCTGGGGCCGGTACCCGTCCTGCTGTGGCAGACGGAGGACCTCACCTACCGGATCATGCCCAGGGCGTCCTTCGCCGATTACACGGTCCGGTGGCTCCTGGACGCGATGGTGGAGTACTCCGGGGAAGAAGTCGCCTGAGGGTTCCGCCCGTGACGGTCACCATCAGCTCACGGGCGGAACCACCACAGTCGTGAAAGATCGAAGAAGGAGTTGCCTTGTGACGGACGTACAACGGGCGCGCACCGGCGCTGACACCACCGAACTGGTTCTGACCCTCGACTGCCCGGAGGACGTGGGCATCGTGCACGCGGTCACCGGCGTGCTGCTTGAGCACGGGTGCACCATTGCGGAACTGAAGCAGTTCGACGATCGCCGTCAGGAACGGTTCTTCATGCGCGTCCACGTGGTGTCATCCAGGGATGAGGCACTGGATGAGCAAGCGCTGCGGGCGGACTTGGAGCCGGTGGCGCAACGGTTTCACATGAACTGGGAGCTGCGACCTCACGAGCAGAAGCGCCGCGTGCTGGTGATGGTCTCTAAGTACGGTCACTGCCTCAATGACCTGCTGTTCCGTGCCCGAGTGGGGGAACTTCCCATTGAGATCGTGGCGGTGGTATCCAACCATCTGGATCACCAAGCGCTGGTGGAGTGGCACGGCATCGACTTCCATCACGTGCCTGTGACCAAGGAGAACAAGCCGGAGGCGGAGACACGACTCCTGGATTTGGTGGACCAATACACGGTGGATCTGGTGGTGCTCGCCCGGTACATGCAGGTGCTGAGTGAGTCCCTGGTGGAACGCATGCGGGGGCGGGTCATCAACATTCACCACTCGTTCCTCCCCAGTTTCAAGGGCGCCAAGCCGTACCACCAGGCGTACGAACGTGGGGTGAAGACCGTGGGAGCCACCGCACACTACGTGAGTGACGAACTGGATGAAGGCCCCATCATTGCTCAGCAGGTTCTGGAGGTCGATCACACTCACGGCCCGGAAGACCTGGTGGCCGTTGGGCGGGACTCGGAATGCAAGGCGTTGTCCAACGCCGTTCGGTGGCACTGCGAAGGCCGTGTGATCCTCACCGGGAACCGCACGGTGGTGTTGCGGTAGCCGATGTCGGCATCCAGGCCGCCCACCGCAGCAGTTTGATCGCACGGCCCGGTACGGAACCCCGCCAGGTGGTTAATGAGACAAGTCAGGTGGGCGGTGGAGTCTCCGCGGGAAGACGGGGACGCCAATCGCAGCCGGTAAAAGGGAGTCATTATGGCAATGCCAACGAGAACGGGAACCCGTCTGGATACGGCCGAGCGAACGAGTGTCTTGCGAGTGCTCACCTACGCGGGAGCGATCATCGCCTTCCTCATCGGATCCGGCTTCGCAACGGGCCAAGAAATACTGCAGTACTTCGCGTCCTACGGATTCCAGGGAATCGTCGGTACGGGTGCCGTGGTGTTGATCCTAATAACCTACGTGGCCGCTGAATTCCTCTTCGTGGGTCATATGAAGAAATTCGAACACCCCTCGATGATCTTCCGGTACTACACGGGGAAGCACCTGGGCACGTTCTTCGACTACTTCTCAATATTTTTCGTGTTCCTCAGCTTCACGGTGATGGTCTCCGGTGCGGGGGCAGTGTTCGAGGAGCACTTCGGATTGCCCAAATACCTGGGCGGTGCGGGTTTGGCCATCGTGGTGAGCGCAACGGTCTGGTTCGGGTTGAAGAACCTTGTCGATGTGATCGGCAAGATCGGCCCCGTCATCGTAGTTGTGGCGGTGCTGCTGGGGGTTCTATCCTTCATTCGTGAACCCGGGAACATCGCGGCGGGAAACGCCATGGTGGCCGATCTCGAACTTACTCGAGCATCGACTAACTGGTTCATGTCCGGGTTGTCGTACGTGGGATTCTGCATGTTGTGGTTGGCTGCTTTCCTCACGGCACTCGGGAAAACTGCTCGCAGTCGTAGGGAAGCAGTGTCCGGTGGCCTAGTCGGCGGTGCGGCGTTCTCGGCGGCGTGTGTGGTGGTCGGGTTGGGGCTGCTCGCCAACATCGCACGGGTCAACGGGACTGAGATCCCGATGTTGGTGCTTGCCAGGGACTTCAGCCCGGTACTGGCCGCCGCTATTTCGGTGATGATTGTCGCCGGTATTTACACCACGGCCGTTCCTTTATTGTGGACGGTTTCATCGAGGTTCTTCACGGACAGCACTCGAAATTTCAAATACCTCGCGATAGCGCTGGCGGCGGTCGGTGCCGTCGTGGGTCTTCTGCTCCCGTTTTCACAGATGGTCAACGTCGTTTATGTCATCAATGGCTACGTGGGAATTTTCTTGCTAGTTCTGATGATTGTGAAAACATGTCGTCGTCTCATACCCAGGCGGTCTGGGTGGGCCCATGACGCCGGAGCCAATATTGATAATTTTCAGGAATCATTGCTACCAGAAAACCGGAGGTGAGATCGTGGCACTCAGTGCTCTGGATTTGTTCTCGGTGGGTATCGGACCGTCGTCCTCCCACACGGTGGGGCCCATGCGGGCCGCACGGCTCTTCGTGGCCGGGCTCGCCGCCGACGCCCTGCTGGAGTCCGTGACCCGGGTCCACTCCCAGCTCTTCGGCTCCTTGGGGGCCACCGGGTGGGGCCACGGATCGGACAAGGCCGTGGTGCTGGGGCTCATGGGCGAGGACCCCGAGACCGTGGACACGGATCTCGCGGACCAGAAGGTCGCGCTCGCGGGGGAGAAAGGGCAACTGCTGCTCGGGGGCACACACCCCGTGGCCTTCGACCGTTCCCGTGACGTGATCATGCACCGCAGGAAGTCCCTGCCCACCCACCCCAACGGGATGAGCTTCACCGCCTACGACGCCGCCGGCGAGGTCATCCGCGAACGGATCTACTACTCCGTGGGCGGTGGTTTCGTGGTGGACGAGTCCGCGAGCGGTGCGGACAAGGTGGTCGCGGACAGCACCCCCGTGGCCTACCCGTTCAGCACGGGTGATGAATTGCTGGCCATCTGCGAGACCGAGGGTCTGAGCATCGCCCAGATCATGGCCGCGAACGAGCTGTCGTGGCGGCCCGCGGAACAGACCCGGGAGCAGCTGCTGCACATCTGGTCCGTGATGCAGGAATGTGTGGAGAACGGGTGCACGCGCGAGGAGAAGACCCTGCCCGGGGGACTGAAGGTGCGCCGTCGTGCGCCGGAGATGCGCAAGCGGCTGCTCGCCAAGGAACCCGGCAACGACCCCCTCTACGGCATGGACTGGGTCAACCTGTACGCGCTCGCGGTCAACGAGGAGAATGCGTCCGGCGGGCGGATCGTCACGGCCCCCACGAACGGCGCGGCGGGGATCATCCCGGCGGTGCTGCACTTCTACACGCGGTTCATGGCGGACGCGTGCGATGACAAGATCGTGGACTTCCTGCTCACCGCCGCGGCGATCGGGATCGTGATCAAGGAGAACGCCTCGATCTCCGGCGCGGAGGTGGGTTGCCAGGGCGAGGTGGGATCGGCGTGTTCCATGGCGGCCGCCGGCCTGTGTGCGGTGCTGGGCGGGAGCCCGCGGCAGGTGGAGTGTGCGGCGGAAATGGGGATCGAGCACAACCTGGGGCTCACGTGCGACCCTGTGGGCGGGCTCGTGCAGATTCCGTGCATCGAGCGCAATGCGATCGCGAGCGTCAAGGCCATCAACTCCGCCCGGCTGTCCATGCAGGGGGACGGGACCCACAAGGTCTCCCTGGATCAAGTGGTCAAGACCATGCGGGAGACCGGCGCGGACATGAAGATCAAGTACAAGGAGACCTCGCGCGGCGGCCTCGCGGTCAATGTGATCGAATGCTGACGGGCACAATGGGGGCGTGAGCACCTCGATCCTCCTCCTCGCGGACACCCACCTGCCCAAGCGGGCCAAGGCCCTCCCGGACCAGGTGTGGCGCGAGGTCGACGCCGCGGACGTGGTGCTCCACGCCGGTGACTGGGTGGACCTGGCCACGTTCGAGGCCCTCGAGCAGCGCTCCCGGAAGCTGATCGCGGTGTGGGGCAACAACGACGGCCCCGAGTTACGCGAACGCATGCCTGAAACCGCATACTGGGAGCTCGAGGGGGTGCGGTTCGCCATGACGCACGAGACCGGCGCCTCAAGCGGGCGGGAGCGGCGTATGGACCGGGCGTTCCCGGACATCGACGTCCTGGTCTTCGGCCATAGCCACATCCCGTGGGACACCGTGGCGCCCTCCGGGATGCGCCTGCTCAACCCCGGCAGCCCCACCGACCGGCGGCGCCAACCACACTGCACGTACATGCGCGCGGTCGCTGACGCGGGTGCCCTCACGAGCGTGGAGCTGATCCGGTTACCGCCGCGCACCGTCTAGGGTGGGCGCATGAGGCTGTTCGCGGCTGTTCACCCCACCCGGGCCGCACGTGAGCACCTGATCGGTGCATTGCGTGAGGTCCGTGAACTCACCGGCACCGCACTGCGCTGGGGCGACCCCGAGCAGTGGCACGTCACCCTTGCGTTCTACGGCGAGCGACCCGAGGCTGCGGTGCCGGAGCTCGGGGAGCTGCTGAGCGACGTCGCCCGGGACCACGCACCGCTCACCGTGTGCTTGCGAGGCGCGGGATCCTTCTCCGGCACAACCCTGTGGATGGGCGTGGGTAGTGCCTCGGACGCGCTCGTGGAGCTCATGCACGCGTGCTCGCTGGACCCCGAGGAGCGCGCAAGACAGCGCGCCCATCTCACGGTCGCGCGCATGTCCCGTGCCGAGCGCACGCGCAAGGCTCGCGAACGACGCCGCAGCTCACGCACCGTGGCGCGCCCTGGGCCCGAGCTCGCGCATGTAGTGCACGCGCTGTCCGTGTACGAGGGGCCCGCGTGGACCGTCAGCGAGCTCTCCCTGGTGTCCTCAGAGCTCGGCGAGGGCCGCGGCGGTGGCGCCCTGCACCGCACCGTGCAACGATTCCGGCTGTCGGAGCGCGTCGCCTCGGACGCCCCTGGGCGTATGCCTGAGGAAGGCTGCCGGTGACTGATTCGGTTCGTGGGGCACGCGCCGGCGCGTGGTTGTGGCTGCTCGTGGCGTGCGGGGTGTTGACCCAGGCCACCGTGAACCTGTTGCGACCGGTCACGTCCTACAAACTGCTCGCGCTGCACGCGGACTCGATCACGATCGGGTTGACCACGGCCGCGTACGCCCTGGTCCCGCTGCTCACCGCGGTGTGGCTCGGGCGGTACTCGGACCGCACCCGGCAATTGCGCGTGCTGACCCTTTCCGGGGTGTTTCTGCTGGTCGCCGGTGGGGCGCTGCTGGCGCTGTCACCCACGGTGTGGGCGGTCGTGGCCGCGAGCGCCGTGCTGGGCATGGGGCACCTGAGCTTCACGATCGGGGGTCAGACGGCGATCGCCCGTTACGCCGCGGACCGGGACCTGGACAAGGGGTTCGGGTGGTTCACCGCAGCGTTCTCCGCGGGGCAGATGATCGGCCCCGCCCTGGGCGGTTGGCTCGTGGGGCACAGCTCGTCCGCGACCTCCCCGGAGCGCCTCGCGGACGTGAACCAGGCACTGTGGATCGGTGCCGCGATCTCGCTCGCGGCCGTTCCGCTGTTGCTCCTGCGCGCCGGGACACCCGCGGCGGATGCGGCCCCGTCCCGCGCGGCCTCTGGTACTGCGGCGCGTTCCGAATCAGCCGACAAACCCACCATCGCACGGGTGCTCAGGGTGCCCCGGGTGGCGTCCCACATGCTCGCCGCACTGTCCCTGCTCGCGATGCTCGACATCCTCACCGCCTTCCTGCCGGTCATCGGGGAGGAGGCCGGTGTGGCTCCCGCGGTCGTGGGTCTGTTGCTCGGCGTCCGGGGTTTCGCGTCCATTGCCTCCCGGTTGCTCCTGCCGTGGTTGTCCCAGCGGTTCTCGCGGCGGGGTCTGCTGCTGACATGTTTGTTCGGGGCCGGCATCACGCTGGTCATCCCACCGCTCGTGCTGGGGAAGTTCTGGGCCGCGGCGTTCTTCCTGGCCGTGGGTGGATTCCTGTTGGGTTTGGGTCAGCCACTCACCATGACCATGATCACCACGTCCGTCCCGGGCAACTGGCGCGGCTCCGCCCTGGCGGTCCGGTTGACGGGTAATCGCCTGGGGCAGGTGATCCTCCCCCTGGTTGCGGGTGTCTTCGCGGCACCCCTGGGCCCGGCCGCCGCGGTGTGGATGTGCTGCGGGGTGCTCTTGGCCAGCGGTGCGGAGAAGGCGTGGGGGGACCGCCGCGCGGACCGTTCGTGATGTGACCGTGCCTACCGTGGCCGCAACTGGTTCATGGCTCAGGAGGGTTCATGTCCGCACTGCATCAGGCGCTCCCGCGGGATTTCCGGCGGATGTCCCGCAACGGCGGGCTCGAGTCCGGGGAGTGGAGTGCCAAGCGGCGACCACCGCGGACGGGCTCAATCGGCAGTGGTTCGTCGGGTGGTTGATCGCGCGCGGTGCCACGGTGTACTACGACGCGATGGGTAACGAGTTCGGCCTCGTCGAGCTGTGTCCGGGCGCCCCGTACGTGATGGTCGGCTCGCATCTGGACTCCCAGCCCAGGGCCGGCCGGTTCGACGGCGCCTACGGCGTGCTTGCCGGGGCGACCGTGTGCGCGGAGCTGTACCGAGCGGCGCCGTCCGGGGAGACGGAACTGACGTACAACCTGTGCGTGGTGAACTGGACGGGTAGCGCGCCCGGCCGAGCGTCGTCGCCCGTAGACGTGCGGCGGGCGGCGACCCGGAAGCGTAGCGACGTCGTCGAGCCGCGGCCGCGGCGGCGCACCTAGAGTGGAGGACATCGTCGATCCAAGGAGGACCCCGTGACCGAAGCGCTACCCCTGGACGGTGTGCTCGTGGCCGATTTCTCGCGCGTGCTCGCGGGGCCGCTGTGCACCATGACGCTCGCGGACCTCGGTGCCCGCGTGATCAAGGTCGAGCGCCCGGACACCGGTGACGACACTCGCGCGTGGGGTCCGCCCTATTCCGAGACCGGTGCCACGTACTTCGAGTCCGTGAACCGCAACAAGGAATCCGTGTGCCTGGACCTGCAGGACGAGGACGGGCGGGAACTCGCGCGCGAACTCGCCCTGCGCGCGGACGTGGTCGTGGAGAACTTCAAGCCCGGCGGGATGGCCAAGCTCGGCCTGGGCTACGAGGAGATCTCGCGCGAGAACCCCGGCGTGGTCTACGTGTCCGTGTCCGGTTTCGGCACCGCCGAGGGCGCCCACCTGGCCGGTTACGACTTCCTGGTCCAGGCCGTGGGTGGGCTCATGAGCATCACGGGCGCCGCGGACGGCGAGCCCACCAAGGTGGGTGTGGCCCTGGTGGACGTCCTGACCGCCAAGGACGCCACGATCGGCGCGCTCGCGGCCCTCGAAGCGCGACGCCGCACGGGCCGCGGCGCGCACATCGACGTCAGTCTGCTCTCGAGTCTGCAGGGTGCCCTCGTCAACCAGGGCCAGGCATACCTGGGTGCCGGTAAGGTCCCCGAGCGCATGGGCAATGCCCACCCGTCCATCGTCCCCTACCAGTTGTTGCACTGCGCGGACGCGCCCCTCGCGGTGACCGTGGGCAACGACGGGCAGTTCCGCAGGTTCACGGCCGTGCTGGGCATTCCTGAGGTCGCAGACGACGAACGGTTCGCCACGAACTCGGCGCGCGTGGCCCACCGCGAGGATCTCGTCCCGCTGCTGGAGGATGCGTTGTCCGCCCGGACCGCCCGCGAGTGGCAGGAAGAACTGACCGAGGAAGGGGTCCCTGCGGGCAAGGTCGCCGGGATCGGCGAGGGCGTCACGCTGGCCGAGGACCTCGGACTGGAACCCACGGTGGACGTCCAGGATCGGGAGGGCAGGACCGTGGGACGGCAGTTCCGTCATCCGGCCCGCTGGACCCCACCCCTGGAATCCCCCACGGTCGCCCCGCCGCAGCTCGGGCAGGACACGGAAACGATTGTGGCGTGGCTCCGTGAACCCCGTCACCGTACAGTGAGAACATGAGCCAACAGAACACTGTCAACGTCATGGACCTGGTGGGCTTCGACTCCCTGCTGAACGAGGAAGAGATCGCTCTGCGATCCACCGTGCGGGAGTTCGTGGACACCACCATCCGCCCCAACATCGCCGAGTGGTACGAGAAAGCGGTCTTCCCCCTGGAGATCGTCCCGGAGATGGCCAAGCTGGGCCTGCTGGGTATGCACCTGAAGGGATACGGCTGCGCGGGCCGTTCCGCCGTGGAATACGGCCTGGCCGGCGCCGAGCTGGAAGCCGGGGATTCCGGTCTGCGCACGTTCGTGTCCGTGCAGGGCTCCCTGGCCATGAGCGCCATCTACAAGTGGGGCTCCGAGGAGCAGAAGCAGGAGTGGCTCCCGCGCATGGCCGCCGGTGAGGCCATCGGGTGCTTCGGGCTCACCGAGCCCACCGCGGGTTCCGACCCCGGTTCCATGAAGACGTTCGCGCGCCGCGACGGCGAGGACTGGGTCATCTCCGGCGCCAAGCGGTGGATCGGCCTGGCGACCGTGGCCAAGGTGGCCGTCATCTGGGCCCAGACGGACGAGGGCATACGCGGTTTCGTGGTGCCCACCGACACCCCGGGCTTCAAGGCCACGCCCATCCAGCCCAAGCTGTCCATGCGGGCCTCGATCCAGTGCGAGATCGAACTCACGGACGTGCGACTTCCCGCATCCGCTCTGCTACCCGAGGCCAAGGGGCTGCGCGGCCCGTTCTCGTGCCTCAACGAAGCCCGGTACGGGATCATCTGGGGTGCCATGGGCGCCGCCCGCGACTCGTTCGAGGTGGCCCTGAAGTATTCCCAGGAGCGCATGCAGTTCGATCGCCCGCTGGCCGGGTACCAGCTCACGCAGCAGAAGTTCGCGGACATGGCCCTCGAGATCGACAAGGGCTTCCTGCTCGCACTGCAGATCGGCCGCCTCAAGGACGCCGGCACACTGCAGCACCACCAGATCTCGGTGGGCAAGCTCAACAACTGCCGCGAGGCCATCAAGATTGCCCGCGAGGCCCGCACGATCCTGGGCGGCAACGGCGTCACCCTCGACTACTCCCCGCTGCGCCACGCCAACAACCTGGAATCCGTGCGCACATACGAGGGCACGGATGAGGTGCACGCCCTCATCCTGGGCCAGCAGCTCACCGGGGAGGCGGCCTTCCGCTGATCCCGTGGGTGTTCAGCCCGCCCGACCCGCTCGCCCGTCCCACAGCCCCGTGGCGCGGGCGAGCAGGGGCGCTCCCAGCACGGGTTCCCGGTCCAACAGCGTGACCCGCAGTCCATGATCGCCCAGGCGTTCCCTGAGCTCCACGCCCACCGAGGTGGTTGCGAGCCCGCCTCCCATCACTACGGGGAGGGGCTCGCCCAGGTTCCTGGCCACGGTGATGATCAGCTCCGCGAGGTGCGAGGCGGCCGCCGAGACCAACTCGCGAGCGGCGTCGTCGTGCGGGGCCAGCTCGATCACCGTGCGGGCTAGACCGGCCCAGTGGGTGCGGTCGGGGCGGTCGTGGAACGCCGCGATCAGCTCGGTGGGCGTGTCGACCCCGGCGTGTCCCAACACGGCCCGAGCGAACCGGTCGTCCTCTGCGGGGGTCTCGTCGCTCGCTCCCCGGTGCTGCGCGTCCCGCAGCACATGGCGCACCGCTTCCCGGCCGAGCCAGTACCCGCTGCCCTCGTCGCCGAGCAGGTAGCCCCAGCCCCCGGCGCGGGTCCCGTGGCCGGAAGCGTTCACACCCCACGCCACGGAACCGGTTCCCGCGATCACCGCGATGCCCTCGGTGTGTCCGCCCGCGGCGAGGATCAGGCGGGTGTCATGCACCGCGATCACGGGCGTCTGCGACGCCGGGTAGGCGCCCGGTGCCGGGTGACCGTCCGCCGCCGAAAAAATGCCCGGCGCCGGGCCAGCGCCCGCTGCGGCCTCAGCCACGGAGCGAATGAGCTGCGTCAGTGCAGCGGCGTCGTGCGGGGTGTCCACACCGCCGGCGCCGGCGAGAACCGTGGTGCCGGGTGGCGGTTCCAAGCGGGCGAAGATCTCCCGCAGTGACTGGGTGGCCCGCTCCCGGCTGACGTTCTGCACGTTCGCGCTGCCGGAACGAGCTTCGCGCACCGGGGAGTCCCCGCGGAACAGTACGCCGCGGGTGTGGGATCCGCCGATGTCCAGGCCCACGAGGAACCGGTTCACGGGTTCACGGGTTCCCCGGTCATCAATGCCTCAGCCCTCGACGGTGACTTCACCCATCTCATCCCAGCCGTCACCGTCGATCTGGCGGGAGATGATGCGCGGGGTGCGGACGAGGTACGGCGGGAACTTCTCGGTCATGGCGGTGAAGTGCTCGGACTTCACGTGGGCCTCGGCGGCGTCGTCCTCGAAGGCCTCCACGAGCACGTACTCGTTGGGGTTGTCCAGGCTGCGGGACCAGTCGAACCACTTGTTGCCCGGCTCCTGGCGGGTCGCGGCAGTGAAGTCCGCGACGATCTCGGGCCAGCGCTCGGCGTACTCGTCCTTGACCTCGAACTTGACCACGATGAAGATCATTGCACTGCTCCTGTCCTGGGGTGTGACACGTCCCGTGCCGGTTCCATGCCGTGCCCCAGTATAAGTCGGCGGCTCGCCGTCATGCGGCGTCACGGCGGCCGCGGGAGGAGCGAACCGTGGGCTAGTGTGCAGACATGAGTAGCGCACCTACCCATCTGCCCGTCACGCACGAGCAGCGTGTCACCGCTCGCCGCGCCGTGGTCGCGTCCTCGATCGGTAACGCGCTCGAGTGGTTCGACATCATCGTCTACTCGTCCCTCGCGGTCGTGATTTCCGCGCTGTTCTTCGAGTCGGATTCGATCGGACAGGTCACGGGCACCCTGCTGACGTTCGGTACGTTCGCGCTGTCGTACCTGATCCGCCCGCTCGGTGCCCTGGTGCTGGGCTCCTACGCGGACCGCCACGGTCGCCGCCCGGCCCTGACCATCACGATTGCCCTGATGATGCTCGGCACGCTCATCATGCTGCTCGCCCCCACGGCGGCGGTCATCGGCCCCGCGGCAGCGCTGCTCATCCTGCTCGCCCGCCTGATCCAGGGCTTCTCCGCCGGTGGCGAGTTCGGCACGGCCACCGCGTTCCTGATCGAGAACGCCCCCGACAAGCGCGCCTTCTACGGGTCGTGGCAAGTGGCGACCCAAGGCCTTGCGATCCTGATGGCCTCCGGTTTCGGGTTCGCGCTGCACACCCTGCTGAGCCACGACGCGCTGTACTCGTGGGGCTGGCGCATCCCTTACCTCTTCGGCCTGCTCATCGGCCCCGTGGGTCTCTACATCCGCTTGCGCATGGACGAGACCCCGGACTTCCGGGCGTTGCAGGACGAGCGTGCGCGAGCGGCGTCGTCGCCCTCGGAGAGCACGGGTACAACGACGCCGCCCCGCCCGTCCCTCGGGCGCGGTCCCCTCGCGCAGACCATCGTCCACTCCGCCGGCCGGTGGCTCACGGCCGCAGGTGTGGTGGGCCTGGCGTCCATGTCCGTGTACACGATCCTGTTCATGCCCACGTACTCGATCCAGAACTTTGACCTGCCCTCGTGGGCCGCGTACTTGGGCGGTGTGGTGGCCGGCGCGGTGACCCTGGTGGGCTCCCCGTTCGTGGGGCACCTCGCGGACCGCGTGGGACCTGCCCGGGTCATGCTCGTGGCCTCCGCGGTGGGCATCGTGGTGGTGTACCCGCTGTTCCTGTGGTTGGTCGCGGTCCCGACCGTGGCTACCCTAACCGTGGTGCAAGCGGTGCTGGGCGTGATCATGGCCCTGTACTTCGGCCCCATGCCCGCGCTGCTCACCGACATGTTCCCCACGCAGATCCGCACCACGGGGATGTCCGTGGCCTACAACCTGGGCGTCACGGTGTTCGGGGGATTCGCACCCCTCGTGCTCGCGTGGCTCGTGAGCTCCACCGGCTCTCTGACCTCACCGAGCATCTACTACGCGGTGGTGGCGGCCCTATCCCTGGTGTGCCTGCTGATCGCGCGCAAGCGGTTCGCGGTGCGGTGATCCGGACCCACTGCAGCCCCTGCTTTATCTGAGTAGAAGCAGGATTCGGTGCCCCGAAGCTGCTTTTGCTCCACTAATGCAGGGGTGGTGGGGCGGAGTGCACGACAGGCGCCGTTGCCGGCGGTGGGGCGGGCAGACGAAAGGCCCCCGTCGTGTTCACGACGAGGGCCCTCCGGTCGAAAGGTGGCGGGTGCGGATCTCAGCCCAGCCCGTCCTTCAGATTCTTGCCGGCGTCTTTGATGTTCTCCACGGACTGCTTGGCGCCACCGGAAGCTTTCTCCCCGGCACCCTCAGCTTGCAGATCTGCGTTGTCCGTGGCGTCACCAAGCTTTTCCTTGGCGGAACCGGAAGCCTTCTCCGCAGCATTACTGATCTTGTCACCGAGTCCCATAGGCACTTCCTTCCGTGGAGCGAACAGGTCCTCATAATCTAGACCCGACATCCCGGCCGGGGGAAGACATGGCGCGGAACAATTTCCTGGGAGCACCCGCTTCGAAAGCTCGGGAGTGGCGGGCCTTCCGGCCCGGGCGACTCACCGGAACCGCGGTGTCTGCCGAACCAAAAGACTCCGCCAGCCCGAGCGGCTCACTGGTAGGACACGAACCACGGCTTGGGCGTCAGCTCGAAGGTCTGCTTGGGGGTGAACGTGGGGGTGTCCTCGTCGTAGAAGTTCTTCCACGCCATGCGGATCCCCCGGGGCAGCTCGTGCTGCAGAGCGTCCCACGTGGACATCTTCAGATCCGGGGTGCCGTGTCCGTCCGCATGCAGGAGGAACGCGAGCTCGGGGTGGTCCGTCGTGATGGCCTCACGGTTCTGGATCATGGGCATGGAGAACTGGTGCAGGATCAGGGTCTTCTGGGGCAGGCCGTTCTCGGTCGTGAGCCGGGCGAGCCACTGCGTGGTCTCGTTGATCTCCTGAGCGCTCACGGACCCGATCTGCTGCAGCGGGTACTGCCCGGGCCCCAGCCGCCACTCGGGGTCCAGGGCCAGGCCCACGTTGGGCCGCTTGAGCAGTTCCTCGTACCGCTTGGCCTGGGACAGGAAGTCCGAGCGGCCGGGCTGCAGGTCCAGGACCACGTAGATCCCGTGCTTCTGCGCGGCCTCGATGTACGGCATGAGGCGCTCCACGGGAGCCTCGCTGGAGAAGTCGCCGTCCGGTCCCGGGTCGGAGGAGGCGGTGGTCGCGATGATCTCGAACGCCGGGATCACTTTCTCCTGGCTGTAGGGCTCGTACTGCTTGGCCAGCTCGATCGCCCGCTCGGCGGATTCCTCCGGCCCCTGCTCACCCAGCGCGCCCAGCCCCGGGGTGCCCGGGTGTCCGTAGAGCGCCACGAACCGGCGCTCGGGGAACAGGGTGGTGCCCCCGCCGATCAGCTCTGGCGGCTGGGTGGGCGTGGGTGTCGCGCTGGGCTGTTCGGTCGCGGTGGACGACGTCGCTGCGGTACCGTTCGCGGCGTCGTCGCCCCCCGCGTCGCCGCCGGAACCGCAACCGGTGAGCAGCAGCATGGCGCAGAGGGCGGAAAGGGCGGCGGGGGCGACGGAGCGCATGGTGCGTGACCTCGATCGGTAGGGGGAGCGCGGGGGAGTCGAGTGTGCTGGTTCCACGGTACGTGTTCGCGGGCGTGAACACCCGGAATCCCGGGGCGGGCGGGGCCGTATGACGGTGCGCTCAGCCCAGTGCCACGCGCTGCAGCAAGTCCAACAGGGTGGCCCGTTCGTCCTCGCTCAGGGGTGCCATTGTCCCGTCCGTGCAGCGGTCCACCGCGGCGCGCGCACGCCGGTAGAGCTCGCGGCCCTTGTCCGTGGGCTCGATCAACTTGGAGCGGCGATCATTGGGGTCGGTGCGCCGCACTACGGCCCCGCGACGCTCGAGGGAATCCACGATCAGCACGATCTGGCTGGGGTCCAGGACAAGGTACCTGCTCAGGTCCCGCTGGGACGGGTGCAGGTCCGAACACACGAGGGACAGGGCCGAGTAATGGCGCACCTTCAGGTCCAGTTCCCCCAGGGCCCGGTTGGCGGACGCGGAAGCCAGGGAACTCGCCCGGGCCATGAGGAACACCGGCTCGCTCGCGAGATCACTCGTCCTCAGGTCCGGCGCTGGGTCAAGGGCGTCCTGCGGAAGGGGGGTGGTCATGTCGCTGCTCCTGGGTGTCGTGTCGTGACGTGCTCCGTGCGGTGGGCGGGGGGTGGGACCGTCCGCCGAAGGATCATGGTGGATAATCTTAACCGTTGGTAATCTCAATTAAATACGGTCCCATGAAAGAAACATGCGGTGACGCCCATCACCGCCGGAGCAGAACCCCAGAGGGAGCATGTCATGACCGCCAGGACCGTTGTTCTGTTCGACGAGGTGGCCGAGCTCGCGGGGAAGGATTTGGGCTACTCCGAGCGGCGCGAGATCACCCAGGACCAGGTGAACCTGTTCGCGGACGCCACCGATGACCACCAGTGGATCCACACCGATCCGGAGAAGGCCGCGGACGGTCCGTTCGGTGGGCCCATCGCACACGGGTTCTTGACCCTGTCGCTGCTGATCCCCATGTGGTCCGAGCTCTTCGACGTGTCCGACGTGAAGACCAAGGTCAGCTACGGCGTGGACAAGGTCCGTTTCACGTCACCGGTGAAGGTGGGCGCACGCATCCGGATGACCGTGACCATCGCGGAGGTCTCGGAGGTCTCGGAGGTCAAGGGCAACGGCCTGCACCTCGTGGCGGATGCGACGATCGAGATCGAGGGGGAGGAGCGCCCCGCGGCGGTGGCGCGCTTCCTGAACCGGTTCTACAAGTAGGGTTCAGGGCCCCTCACTACATTCCTGCCCCGATAATGCACGCTACGACGCTGTGGCGTGCATTATCGGGGCACAGGTGTTCTCAGGGGTGGGTCCCAGGTCGTTCACTTCTCGGTTCTGTCCGCGATCCACTTCTGGAACACCGCGGAGTCCTGCTCGCCCAGCCCCCCATCGATGAGCTGTTGCGCCGCGGCCACGATGGGCCCGCCCAGCACCGACGTGGTTCCGGTGGCACGGGCGGCATCCAGGTACGCGGAGACGTCCTTGTGAACGAAGGCCGCCTGCGCGGACACCGAGTAGTCGTGGGCCACGAGCTTGGGAGTCTTGTCCGCCAGGATGGTGGATCCCGCGTAGCCGCCCTGGAGCAGGTCCAGCAGTGTGGCCAGGTCCAGTCCGGCCCGTTCGGCCACGACGCTGGCCTCGGAGATCGCCACGATCTCCGCCGCGCAGATCAGCTGGTTGCACGCCTTCGCTACCTGCCCGGCCCCCAGCGGCCCCAGGTGGACGGGGCGACCGCACGAGGACAGAACGTCCGAGACCAGGCCTGCGGCGGCGGCGTCGCCACCCACCATGACGGACAGGTCCCCGCGGATCGCCCCGGCCTCCCCGCCGCTGATGGGCGCGTCCACGAACTCGACACCCGAGGTGTCCCGGTGCCAGCGGGTGATGTCCACGGGGGAGACGGTGGAGCTGATCGCCAGGACCAGGCGGTCGTGGTCGGCGTCGCGCTCGCGGGCGCCCTCAGCGAGTTCTTCCAGCACGCCGTCGATTTCCGGGGCGCCGGGCACCAACAGGATCACGACGTCGCACTGGCGCGCCATGTGCCGCGGCGTGTCCACCGCGCGGGCCCCCGGGGCCTTGGGGAGGCTGCGATGCAGAACCACCACGTCGTGCCCGGCGCTGATGATGTGCCCGGCCATGGGCTTGCCCATGGATCCGAGACCGATGATTCCCACGGTGTGCGGTGACGGGCTCATGCTGCGGCTCCTCGCGACGGTGACGGGTGGTCCCATCATGCCCCGAATGCTGGCGCCGGCGTCCAGGGGTGGGGGCGAATTACCTCGAACAGAAATGCCGAAATGAGGATGGGCGTCGTACTGCCGGGAAAATTCTATGCAATCTTTGATTTGGTGGAACTGGGTGGCAGTGGGTTATCGCCATGGGAGGTGCCGAGGGTGCATCCAGCCCTTATGGGTGGGATATTTATGACTGGATTTATGACTGCATTACGTGCATTGCGGGGCCGCGCCCCAATATCCGGCGTCTCGAGCGTTTGGTCATCGGCGTCGGCGTGGATCATCCGGGTCAGATGGCCGGTTGGAGCCGCCGCACAGTGCGGATTTAAGGACACTTCCGAAAAAGTAAATGAGGCCAGCAACCAGAAGGATAAGCAATATCGAACCGATAAGAATGGCTAGGTGATCCATTATTCACTCCTCGCACGTCGTGAAGTCCATTGTCATGTGTATTGATGGGGATTCAGTCTAGCAGGATCACCCTCATGAAAATAGTGTGGTACTTCATTCGCATTTCTTCTTCGAAACGGACAGGGAATGCCGGCCATTGATTGGGCGATGCACGGGGGTAGGTCATGGAGCCTCCCGCAGTCATGCTCACCACCCGCACCCGGGGGCGTAATGACATCTCACGGAGGGGCGGTCTGGGGCTGGAACCGCCGGGCCCACCCGGAGGGACGAGGGAACCGGTGGGGCCGATGGTACGACCGAACGGAAGACCGAGCACCCGCACCACGGTGTGGCGCTCGAGCTGACCGACGGCACACTGTTCACGACCCAGGGCACGGAGGATGAACGGCACACCGCGCGCGTGCTTGGCAAGGACGGCGCCGTCAAGGCCGAGACGACGGACTGCCCGGGCGTGCACGGTGAGGCGGCGGCCGCGCCGGGAGCGAGCACCGACACCGTGATGGCGGGTTGCGAGAACGGGCCCGTGATCTATCGGGACGGGACGTTCCACAAGGTGGCCGTGGCGGACGCCTACGCGCGCTCGGGCAACCTCGCAGGTTCGGAGAGGTCGCCGATCGTGCTCGGCGACTACAAGGTGGACGAGGATGCCGAGCAGGAGTGCCCCACGCGAGTGGCCCTCTTCGACACCCGGGACGGGTCGCACCGGCTGGTGGACCTGAGCTCGTCCTACTGGTTCCGTTCGCTGGCCCGCGGGCCGGAGGGTGAGGCTTTGGTGCTCACGTACGACGGCAAGCTCAACGTGATCGACGTGGAGTCCGGAAAGGTGGTCCGGAAGATCGACGTGATCCAGTCGTGGGAGGAGAAGGCGGACTGGCAGGAGGCGGGTCCCGCGATCAAGGTGGCCGGCTCGAGCGCCTACGTGACCGACGCGCAGAACAAGAAACTGCACGTGGTGGATCTGACCAAGGGTGAAGTGGCCAAGACCATCGACCTGCCGCAGACGCCGGTGGAACTCGCGGTGGTGACGGGCAAACCGGAGGCTCCGGCGCGGGAGGAGAAGGCGCACGGACACGTTTCCCACGAGGGTCACGACCATGCCCACGACGACGCCGCTCCCTCAGGGGATGCCCCTGCGGACGCCGGAGGTCACGGCGGGCCCGGGCGCTGACGGTCCCGGATGATGTGCTCCTCGATCACTGGAACAGATCGGGCAGTGGCCCCGTGGACGCCATCACGCGTCCACGGGGCCACTGCATTGTCAGGTCGTCTCGGTCAGGTTCAGTCCGCTACCGACGTGAACGCACCGTGCGGGTGCGCCAGTTCGTCATCCGACGGAACCGGTCCGATGGCGTCCCACAGTTCGACCCACGCGCCGTCCTCGATGCGCCACAGTTCACAGAAGAAGTGGCGGTCACCGGCGATGGATCCTTCCGAGAACGTCAGGACGAAGTTCCCGTCAGCCACCGTGCGGTGCAATGTGTCGTAGGTCAGTGCAGAGCCGTCCTCCTTGAGTTGTTTCAAGAAGTCGACCATGTTCTGCACACCGTCGGCGATGTCACCCGAGTGCTGCGTGAACCGCCCGTCCGAACGCGTGAAATCGCCCGCAGCGTCGTAGTCCTGGCCCTGTAAGAACGTAGCCCAGGCCCGCTTGACGAACTCCCTGTTGGCCTCGGTGTCGGCGGATGCGTCCACCTCCGTGGGGCCGTCCAGCTGGGTGTGGCCCGACTCGTTGGGTGGTGTCTGATCCACCAGGCCGTCCCAGTGCTCCACGATCTTGCCGTCGGCCACGCGGTAGATGTCGAACCCCACGAACACGGTGTCCGGATCCAACCCGGGATAGGCACCGTGCAGCGCGACCAAACCGGCCTTTTCGTCCACGACTACGCGCGCGACGTCGTGCCTCAGACCCTCGCCCGCGTCGGTGACCAGCTCCCGCAGGCCTTCCTTACCGTTGGCCACGAGCGGCGAATGCTCCACGTATTCCTCGGCGAAATTGCGGTCCAGGGTGCTCAGGTCGTGCTCGGTGAACAGCTCGCGGTCAGCGGTGAGCACGAGCTCTCGAATGTCGGTCATGATGCGCTCCTTCCCTCGTTCGTTCCCGCCGTCAGTCCAACGAGCTCATCACGTGCTTGACGCGGGTGTACTCCTCCACTGCGTACTTGGAGAGGTCCTTGCCGTAGCCGGAGTGCTTGAAGCCGCCGTGGGGCATCTCGGCGACCAACGGGATGTGGGTGTTGATCCATACGCAGCCGTAGTCCAGATCGCGGGACATCCGCAACGCGCGGCCGTGATCCTTGGTCCACACGGACGACGCCAATCCGTATTCCACCCCGTTCGCCATCTCCACGGCCTGCTCCTCCGTGGAGAAGGTCTGGACGGTGATGACGGGACCGAAGATCTCATTCTGAATGGCCTCGTCCTCCTGCTTGAGATCCGCCACGATGGTCGGCTCGAAGAAGAAGCCGGGCCCGTCCGCCTGCTTGCCGCCCGTGGTCACGGTGGCGTGCTCCGGCAAACGATCGATGAACCCGGACACCTGTTCGAGCTGCTTGGCGTTGTTGAGCGGGCCGTAGAGGATGTCCTCCTTGTCCGGGGTGCCGAATGCCGTGTCCTTCGCGGCCTGGGTGATCTTCTCCAGGAACTCGTCACGGACCGATCCCTCCACGAGGATGCGGGTGGAGGCGGTGCAGTCCTGGCCGGCATTGAAGAAACCGGCTTCTGCGAGCGTGGCGGCGGCGGAGTCCAGGTCCGCGTCCCCGAACACCACGCAGGGCGCCTTTCCGCCCAGTTCCAAGTGAGCGCGCGTGAGGTTCTTCGCTGCGGATGCGGCGACAGCCAGACCGGCTCGGATCGAGCCGGTGATGGAGACGAGTCCCGCCGTGCGGTGTGACACGACCGTTTCCCCGGTCTTGGCATCGCCCAGGACGATGTTGAAGGTGCCTTCAGGAAGGAACTCCGAGGCGATTTCAGCGAACAGCAGTGTCGACTCCGGAGTCGTGTCCGATGGTTTCAACACGATGGTGTTGCCTGCGGCCAGGGCTGGCCCCACTTTCCAGACGGCCATCATGAGGGGATAGTTCCACGGCGTCACCTGGCCCACCACGCCGATCGGTTCCCGGCGGATCACGGAGTTGAGACCCTCCATGTATTCGCCACTCGCGAGGCCCTCCATCAAGCGGGCTGCGCCGGCGAAGAAGCGGATCTGGTCCGCGGAGACATCGACTTCCTCGGACTGGATCAGGTACTTGGGTTGGCCCGTGTCGCGAGATTGCGCGTCCACGAGTTCGGACCCCCGTGCTTCGAGGGCGTCGGCGATGCGCAGCATGGCGAGTTGTCGCGCACCGGGGGTCATGCGCCCCCATGTCTTCGATGCTTTAGCGGCTGCCTCGTACGCGGCATTCACATCTTGCTCGTTCGAGTTGGGGGACTGTTCCGTCACCTCACCGGTAGCCGGGTTGACCAGGTCGAAGGATTCCTCGGATGCGGATTCCACATAGGTGTTGTTAATGAAGTTCTTGAGCATGAGTGCTCAACCCCCGTTCTCAACTGCCTCTGCGTCTTTCGCAGATGCTTCGGGGCTCACGTCCTTGTGAAGCCCCGCTCCCACCGTACCCACCGCGGCGTGAGATTGCTCACAAAGAGCCAGGGGTTCCCGTGTGCGCGCCGAAACCAGCACAGGGATGGTTTGGTGATGGTTCATGACCCGGGTGATCCATTGACCCCACTGGGGGCTTGCGGGAGCGACGTCGTCGTCCCCGAGTACCGTGGACCCCATGAACGCCCCAGCCAACGAACCCGGTAGCGCCCGCCTGGACGTGTGGTTGTGGTCGGTGCGGTTGTTCAAGACCCGCTCCGCCGCCACGACCGCGTGCCGCGCGGGACACGTGCGGCTCAACGGCGCCCCCGTGAAGGCCGCCCAGCCGGTGCGGGTGGGGGATCGGGTGAGTGTGCGCCGCCCGGGGTGGCAGCAGGAGTTCCAGGTCACCAAGCTCATCGTCAAGCGTGTGGGCGCCCCCGTGGCGGCCCAGTGCTACATCGACCACTCCCCGCCGCGGCCCGCGGAACTCAGCGTGCCGGTGGCCCGCCGGGACCGTGGGGCGGGGCGGCCCACCAAGAAGGACCGCCGCGAGCTCGAAAGGCTCAGGGGCCTGCGTTAGTCCTTGTGCGCCGTCGTACCCGCGGCCACCTGAGGGGGGCCGGGATCCACCCAGCCCCGGAACCCACCGTGGGTCAGCAGGGTGCGGGTGCGGGGATCGATCAGCGCCAGGTAGAGCGTGAAGGCCACCGTGATCACGAACGCCACCTGGGACACGCTCACGCTGAGGTCGATGAACGGCCACACGGACAGCTGGTCCTGGGCACCGAAGACCACGAAGAACGTGATCACGATGTACAGGATGCGGATCTGCCAGTTGTCCTTGATGCCGGTCGCGGCCAGCAGGGGGATGAGCCACAGGATGTACCAGGGCTGGATGATGGGGGACAGCAGCACCACGGCGGAGAACGCGAGGGCCATCCGCCGCACGATCCTGCGGTCCTCGCCCACGAACATCAGCACGAGGACCAGGGCGATGGCCGCGTACTGCAGCACCTGACGGAACACCGATGCGAGGGCGTCCCCCGGCAGGCCGAAGAAGTTTCCCACGCGCTCCACCTGTTGTCCCAGGAACCCGGACGGCGAGTACCCCGTGTACCCCGGGGTGGGGTCCAACAGGGCCCAGGCCCAGCCCAGACCGAGGTTATCCGCGTAACCGCTCACCGCGAGGATCCCGAAACTGAGGAGCGCGGTGGCCGCCCAGATGACGAACCGCCGCGGCCACGAGGCACCCTTGCCCGCCCAGAGCAGACCGATGAACGGCAGCAGCAGGATGGTGATGGGTTTGATCCCGATGGACCCCGTGACCAGAAGTATGCCCAGCAGGGGATATTTTGTGGCCGCGGCGTATACGCCGGCCACGGCGAGGCCCACCATGAGTGCGTCGTTGTGGGCGCTGGCCACGAAGCTGATGAGGAACAGCGGGTTGGCCACGGCGATCCAGAGAGCCCGGGCACCGTTGATCCCGTGCAGGCGCGCGAGCTTGGGCACGTAGATCATGCACAGCACCACTCCCACGTACGCCACCGCCCGGAACAGCATCACGGAGGCGTCCGGCTGGGCGTTGGTCAACCGGACGACCCCGGCGGCGATCCACAGGAAGTAGGGGCCGTACGGGGTGCGGGCCTCCGCCCATTCCGGATCCGCGCCCAGCATGAACCAGTTGTCGAGCGAGGAGATCCCCTCCACGTACGGGTCCTTGCCGGCCAGCATCAACCGGCCCTGACCGATGTACGCGTACACGTCCCGCGAGTAGATGGGAACGGCGAGGAACAGGGGCAGGGACCATGCGATCACGGCGATCATCACGGTGCGCAACGACCCGTGCGGCCATCCCCGCAGGCGTTGACCGAGGCGCAACCACGATCGGATGAGCAGCATGGCGCCCACGGTGAGCAGCACGGTGCACCCGTACACGCCCCACACGTTCACGCGCAGTTCGATGACCAGGGGGTGCCGGACCATGGGGGAGCCGTTGGCGATCCACCCGGTCCCCACGGACCCCACGAGCATCATGAGCGAACCAATGACGCCCTGGATGATCGCCATGTGGGCGCGCGAATCATTCTTGGCGGTGGAGCCGGTGTGCGCGGGAGAGGGGCGAGAACCGGTCGCGGTCATGGATTCCAGCCCCCTCAGCCAACCAGTGGTGGGCGAGCCGAGGTGTCCAGCGGCTCCGACCCCTGACTTTACAGGACGGTTTGCACTCGAACAGTGCGCGTTCTGGGGGTTCCCTGGGGGCGGGGTGAGCGCATCATGGCGCCGTATGCGGTCCCCGGAGTGGTTCCCCATAGAATCGGAACCGGTATGTCCGAGGCGCCGGGACCCTCGGGCGCCGCACGCCCCCGAACAGGACCAGTGCACACCCCCGGACCAGAACAGAATCCCGCGCGCATTCGGACAAGGACCTCATCCGTGCCCACAGAGAGATATTTCACGGCCGCCACCCGGGCACGGGACGCCGTGCTCCCCCGCGCCGCGCAGGATCGTCTGATGACACCGGGCGCGCTGCTCGTGGGGTTCCTGCTGGTGCACGTGGGCTTCCTGATTTTTGCCCTGATCGTCTCGCTGCAGGGCAATGCCTTCAGCGACACCAACATCTACCGCGCGTGGGCGGAAGCGGGTTTCGACGACCGCAACATCGCGTACGGTCCCAGCCCCTGGGTGTACCCCGTGCTCGCGCAGATCCCCATGGGACTCGCGGGCATCGCGGGACCGGGCCCGTACTTCTTCCTGTGGGTGCTCATCATCGCGGTGCTCAACGCCGTGGCCATGGGCAAACTGACCGACTGGGGTCGTAACCGTGCCGCACTGCCCGCTGGCTGGTGGTGGCTCGTGTTCATCCTGCTCATGGGCTGGCTGGGCTTTGCGCGCGTGGACGGTCTCACGGCCCCGCTCGTGCTGCTGGGCCTGGTCTACGGGGTGTCCCGCCCGTTCGTGGCCTCCACGATCCTCAGCCTGGCCACGTGGATCAAGGTCTGGCCGGCCGCCGTCGTGATCGCCCTGTTGACCGCCGCACGACGCCGCGGCGCCGTGTTGCTCGCCGGGATCCTGGTCACGCTGTTCGCCGTGGCGGCCGCGTTCGTGTCCGGATCACCGCGCCAGATCGCGGACTTCATGACCCAGCAGGGCGACCGCGGCATGCAGCTCGAGGCCACGTTCAGCACCCCGTGGCTGTGGCTCTCGGTGCTGGGTGTGGGTGATTCCCGCATGTACATGAACACGGACATCAACTCGATGCAGGTCAGCGGCCCCGGCTCGGACGTGATGTCCCGGCTCATGCAGCCGCTGTTCGTGGTGGCCGCCGTGGTGGTCGTGGTGCTGATCGCCCGCGGGCTGCGTCGCGGCGTGCACGCCGGTGCCCTGGACCGCACGGCCCTGTTCCTCGCGGGTTCGCTGACCATGGTCACGGCCTTCATCGTGTTCAACAAGGTGGGCTCGCCCCAGTTCATGGTGTGGCTGGGCCCCGTGATCGCGGTGGGCCTGGTGCACAACTGGAAAGTGTGGCGCACCCCGGCGTTCCTCGCGGTGCTGATCGCGATCGCCACGTTCTTCATCTACCCGCTCTTCTACACCGCGCTGAGCCACAACAACCCCGTCATGGCCGGCGTGCTGACCCTGCGCAACCTGCTGCTCGTGGTCCTGCTGTCGTGGTCCGCGCGCGGGCTGTACCGGCTGGGGTCCGCCGGGCCCGCCGGTTCCGCCGCGAAGGGAGGCCCGGTTGCCGGCCCGCACGCCTGACGACGACGCGGCTCCCGCCCCCGGGGACGCCCACCGCACCTCGGTGCCGCGCACGGGTGCCCCCGCGGCACCCACTGGCGGAGCCACCGCGCACCCCGAGGCTGCCTCTGCCGACGACGCCGCTCACTCGGTGACGGGCGCGCGGCCCGGGCCGCAGCGCCGTCGTCCGCAGGAGTGGCTGAACCGCCCCGCCGCCGTGTGGGTGGGCTTCGCGGTGGTGCACGTGTACTTCCTGTGCTGGATGGCAACGTTCTTCCTGCACGGGTGGGCCTTCAGCGACACCGAGCAGTACCGCGAATGGGCGATGGCCGGGTACAACGCGCCCGACCAGGGTTCCGTCAGCCCGTGGGTCTACCCCGTGCTCGCGCAGGTGCCCATCATGTTCCCGAGGATCGCGGGCTACGGCCTCTACCTTCTGGCGTGGACGCTCATGATCACCGCATTGAACGCCGTGGCCATGTGGTTCCTCCTCCACCGCGCCCCGCGCAGCGGTGTGCTGGCCGGGTGGTGGTGGGTCGTCTTCACCGTGTTCCTGGGGTACCTCAGCTTCGCGCGTGTGGAGGGTGTGGCGGCGCCGATCGTGTTCATCGGCCTGCTCTACGCCGTGCGCCATCCGGTGGTGGGATCGGCGCTGCTGAGCATCGCCACGTGGATCAAGGTGTGGCCGGCCGCGGTGCTGCTGGCCATGGTCATCGCGCTCAAACAGCGCGTGCGCATCATCACGGCGGGCGTGGTGGTCACGCTGTTCGTGGTGCTGGGCGTGCTGGTGCTCGGCGGGATCGAGCGGATCGCGGACTTCCTGCTCAACCAAGGCTCCCGCGGGATGCAGCTCGAGGCCACGTTCTCCACGCCGTGGGTGTGGGCCGCTGTCCTGGGGCTCGCCGACTCCCGGATCGCGGACAACACCGCGATCAACTCCACCGAGGTCTACGGTCCCGGTGTGGAGGTCATAGCCTCCCTCATGCAGCCGCTGCTGCTCATGGCCGTTCTCGTTGCCGCGGTGCTGCTCATCCGGGCACTGCGGCGCGGTGCGGACAGGGCGCGCCTGGTCCACGCCGGATCCTTGCTGCTGACCATCGTGCTGATCGTGTTCAACAAGGTGGGCTCCCCGCAGTTCATGATCTGGCTGGCCCCGGTGATCATGGTGGGTCTGCTGCACGACCGCGTCCGGTGGCGTATCCCGGCCTTACTGACCCTGGGCATCGCGGCGACCACGTTCGTGATCTACCCGCTGTTCTACACGCCGCTGATCCACGCGAACCCGGTCATGGCCGGGGTGCTGACCCTGCGTAACGTGCTGCTCGTGATCCTCCTGGGTTGGACCGTGCGGCGGATCTGGCAGCTGGGTGCGCCCGCGGCGGCCGGGGCCCGGCCCGGTGCCACTGTGTTGAATGCGGAGGAGCCAAGCGCCAAAGATAAGAAGTCATCCCCGCGACGATAGCCAAACGCCGGAGAAGCTCCCCGTGGCGGTCGTTGAGCGTTAGGAGTCGTCCCCGCGCCTCGTGAGCCGGTTTTTGGCGTACCCCCACAGCGAGGGCGCCTCCTCGGGCTGCCGGGCCTCCGCATTGCGCAACCGGTCCTCCCGCTTGTCGCGGTGGCGTTGCATGTGGTCCTCGTAGCGCTTCTGGTTGAGCCGCTGCTGTTCCTGCTCCGCGGCCTCCCCCTGCGGATTCGTCTTATAGCCGTCCCGCGGGTCGGTGCGCTGCGAATCACGTACCACCCGGGGGGCGGTGGCGTGCGTGTCCGCCCGTTCGGCCTCGACCACGCGCGGGAGCCTCCGCCGGATCGCCTCGCGCTCCGCCCGCTCCGCCAACCGTCGCTGCGACGCACTCATCCGGCGGGGCTCGGTGTACCGGTCGCGGATCTTCTCGATCACGGGCAGCTCGTCGGTGGTCTCGTACGGCTCCTCCGGGTCGTCGACCTCGTACGACGACGGCGCCGCTCGCTCCCGTACGTGCGGCGCCGCGGCGTCGTCGTCCGTGACGTAGGAGACCCGGGTGACGGGGTGGTGTGCGGTGTCCTGGTCCCGCAGCGGGGTGACACGCGGGACGGAACCGGTGTCGACTTCCCGCGGCGCCTGCCACGGCGTGTCCGCGAAGACGCGGTGGCTGCGCCAACCCCGGAAGAGTTTCCAGCCGAGGTAGAGCACGCCCAGCAGCAGGACGGCGGCGGGTTCGGCGTAGCCCGTGGAGTAATAGATCGAGGCCGCGATGAGCGCCACGATCCCCGCCCCCAGGGGCACGAGGGCCGCGGGCGACTGAACGGGCAGTAAACCCAGGAGATCACGGGTGTAGCGGCTGTCGTGACGACGACCGTGCACCGTGTGGGCCCGGATCTTCACGCCCGGGGGAGTGTGCTCCGAGAGTCGGTGCGTGGTGACCGGGGGATCCTCCGGGTCCTCGGGCTCGAGCACCACGGTGCGGGCGCGCCCGGCGGCCAACGCCGCCCTATTGGTCGCCAGAAAGCCGGCGAGCAGTAGATACACGCCCATGGTCAGAAGCACGTAGGGCAGCATTACCGCCACGACCAGGGCGATCACCCGCCAGACCCAGGCCACGTCCCCGGCCGGAAAGTTCTCGAAACGGAAGGGTCCGTGGGTTACCCACAGGAGAAGCGCCCCGAGGATCACGGCTCCCACCCCGTTGCGCACGGCGTGCACGCGCAACCGCGGCCAACCGCGGGCCGACCGCGCGGCCCGGCGCTGTTCGCGTGTGCGCATAAGGACTCCTGTGATCCCGGGGAAAAGGGTGCTCCCAGGGTATGTGGTGCGGGGGACACGCACGAGGACTCAGGGGTGGGGCGCACGGGCCGTACTTGCATCGTGACGGGTGAGGTGCACACCCCCACCTGCCCCTAGGATCGACCCGTGGCCCGTTTCCTGCTCGACATCGCCCCCGTGCGGGACATCCCCGCCTTCCGGCGACTGTGGATCGGGTCCACGCTGTCGATGCTCGGAAGCCAGTTCACTGTGATCGCGATCAGCCTGGAAGTGTTCGAGCTGACCGGATCCACGTTCGCCGTGGGGATGGTGGGCTTCTTCGCGCTCGTGCCCCTGATCATCGCAGGTCTCTACGGGGGCAGCATCGGGGACGCCACCGACCGGCGTTCGGCGGGCCTGTGGACCACGTTCGGCCTGTTCATCATGACCGTGGCGTTGGCCGCGCACGCGTGGCTGGACATTGCGAGCGTCGCGGTGCTCTACGGCATCGTGGCCCTGCACTCCTTCGCGCAGGGACTGAACCAGCCCGTGCGCGGTGCGATCGTCCCGCGCCTGGTCCCCATGCGACAACTGCCCGCCGCCAACGCCCTGTTCCAACTGACCATGGGCTCGTGCCTCATGGTGGGCCCGCTGCTGGGCGCGCTCACGGTGGCCGGACTGGGTTTCCGGTGGGCCTACACGGTGGACGCCCTGAGCTTCGCCGTGAGCCTGTGGGCCATGTACAAACTGCCACCCCTGCCGCCCATCCCCGGGGAGGACGGCGCCACGAGCAAGGCCGGTTTCCGCTCCGTCGTGGAGGGGTTCCGGTTCCTGGCCACCCGCCCCAACCTGCGCATGACGTTCCTGCTGGACCTGGCCGCCATGATCTTCGCGATGCCCCGCGCGCTGTTCCCCGTGCTCGGGGCGTCCGTGCTGGGCGGGGACCAGTTCACGGTGGGGCTGCTCACCGCGGCGCTCGCGGCGGGATCCGTCCTCGCGGGAGTCTTCTCGGGAACATTCATTCGCATCAATCACCACGGTCGCGGGTGTGCCGCCGCCGTGGCCGCGTGGGCCGTGTGCATCATGGCGTTCGGTGCGGTGATCCTGGTGGCCTCCGGCGGCTGGGGGCGGGACACCGCGTGGCCCCTCGTCATGTCCTGCCTGGTGCTCGTGGCCGCGGGGGTCATGGACTCGGTGTCCATGCTGTTCCGCACCACCATCCTGCAGGCGGCCACCCCCGACTCGCTGCGCGGCAGGCTCCAGGGCATCTTCATCGTGGTGGTTGCGGGCGGCCCTCGCCTGGGCGACGCCGCGATGGGCACCGGCGGCCAGTGGCTCGGTCCAGGGTTCGCCGCCCTGGTGGGTGCCGTGATCTGCTTCCTGCTCGTGCTGCTGCTCATGCGGATGTTCCCCGGGTTCATGCGCTACGACGCCCGCGACCCGCAACCCTGACCGCCTGCGCCTTCCTCGACGGGGCTCGTCTTCGGGGACGACGACGCCGCTCGCGCACCCTCGGGTCGCCCGCTCACTCCCATGCCGTTCGCGGGCCGCGGATATCACCCGGCCCCGTGGTCTGGATGGGGCCGGCTCCCGCACAATGGAGATCGATCACGTGGCACACCAGGAGGTAAGGGACATGGCGATTCTCGAGGACGGCCGATGGGACGGGAAGATCTTCGACGGGGAGTGGACGGAGGGTTCCGGTGAGCCCATCACGGTGCTGAACCCGGCCTCGGAAGCGGTCCTGGGTCACGTGGGTGCGGCCACGCCGGAGGACGTGTACCGGGCGGCGTCCGCGGCGTCGTCGGCCCAGCAGTCCTGGGCAGCGCTCAAGCCCACCGAGCGCGCGGCCGTGCTGCGCCGGGCGGGGCAGTTGTTCGAGGAGCACGCTGACGAGGTCGTGGACTGGGTCGTGCGCGAGACCGGCGCCATCCAGCCCAAGGCCGGGATGGAGGCCCACGTGGCCGCGCAGGAATGCTTCGAGGCGTCCGCGCTGCCCACGCACGCGAAGGGCCAGGTGCTGGCTTCGGACGACCCGCACTGGTCGCTCGCGCGGCGTCTGCCCGCCGGGGTGGTGTCGGTGATCTCCCCGTTCAACTTCCCCCTGATCCTCTCGATCCGTTCCGTGGCACCCGCGCTCGCGCTCGGTAATGCGGTGCTGCTCAAGCCGGACCCGCGCACGCCCGTGACCGGCGGAGTGCTGATCGCACGCATCTTCGAGGAGGCCGGGCTTCCCGAGGGCGTGCTGCACGTGCTGCCCGGCGGCGGGGACGCCGGTGCGGCCGCCGTGGACGCACCCGAGGTCCGGATCGTGTCCTTCACGGGTTCCACCGAGGCGGGGCGGCACGTGGGCGCGGCCGGTGCCCAGCATCTCAAGCGCACGCACCTGGAGCTCGGTGGCAACAACGCGATGATCGTGCTGCCCTCCGCGGACCTGGACCTGGCCGCGAGCGTGGGTGCCATGGGGACCTTCTTCCACCAGGGTCAGGTGTGCATGACCACGGGACGGCACATCGTGCACCGGGACGTCTACGAGGAATACGTCCAGCGACTCGCGGACAAGGCGGACGCCCTCGTGGTGGGCGACCCCTCCGAGGGGCAGGTCCACCTGGGCCCGATCATCGACGAGAAGCAGCTGAAGTCCGTGGACTCCAAGGTCCAGGAATCGGTGATCGCCGGCGCCACGATCCGGGCGGGTGCCACCCACGACGGGTTGTTCTATCGCCCCACGGTGCTGACTGATCTCTCCCCTGAGATGCCGGCGTGGAACCAGGAGATCTTCGGCCCGGTGGCACCCGTAATCGCGGTGTCCTCCGTGGACGAGGCCGTGGCGCTGGCCAACGCCTCCGAGTACGCGCTGTCCCTGTCGATCCTAGGCGAGGTGGGGGAGGCCATGAAGGTCGCGGACCGCGTCACGGCCGGGAAGATCCACATCAACGAGATGACCGTGATGGACGAGGCCACCGCCCCCATGGGTGGGATGAAGGCCTCCGGCACGGGCGTGCACTTCGGTGGGGCGGACGCCAACGTCGAGGCGTTCACCGAGCTGCAATGGGTCACCCTCAGCCCGGACATCCCGCAGTACCCATTCTGATCGGGCAATCCCGCCCGGCCCCGAGGACCGCGACGGCGTGTGATTTTGCTGAGCTAAAGCAGCGAACCACCCTCTGAGAGGGGGTTTGCGTGCTTTAGCTCAGCAAAATCAGTGCACCCGCACGTGGGAGAGGGCGGGGTTTGCCCGGAGACGAGTCGGCTCAGACGTCCCTGCGGGTGCGGCTCGTGACTCTGCTGCGCAGTGTCAGGAGCAGGATGATCACCAGGACCCCGTAGAGCACGAGCACGATCGGACCGCTCACCAGGACCGAGGCGTCACCGTCCGCGCTGATCAGGGCGTCCCGCAGGCTCGTCTCCGCGAGCGGACCCAGGACCACCCCGATGATCAGCGGCGCGAGCGGGTAATCATGCATACGCATCAAGAAGCCGACGAGTCCCACGCCCAGGAGCATGAGCAGGTCGAAGGCGGAGCCGGACGTCGCGTAGATGCCCAGGCCGCAGAACACCGTGATGCCCGCGTACAGGTACGGGCGCGGGATGAGCAGTAGCTTGGCCCACACCATCGCGAACGGCAGGTTGATGATCAGCAGCACGATCATCGCGATGAAGAAGCTGGCCAACAGCGCCCACACGAGATCAGGGGCGCGCTCGAACAGCAGCGGTCCCGGTTGCAGCCCGTACTGCCGGAACGCGGCGAGCATGATGGCGGCGGTCGCGGAGATGGGCAGGCCCAGCGCGAGCAGCGCACCCATGGCCATACCGGTGGTGGCGTTGCCCGCGGCCTCGGGTGCGGCAAGACCTCGAATGGCGCCCTTGCCGAATTGCGGGTCGCGACGACGCCGATCCAGCTTGCGTTCTGCGCCGAATGCCAGGAACGTGGGGATCTCCGCGCCGCCGGCCGGGACCACGCCGAACGGCAAGCCGATGGCCGTGCCGCGCAACCATGCCGGGGTGGCCTCCCGCAGTTCCTTGCGGCTCAACCAGGGCCGCCCCTGGGCCTTCAGCATCCTTCCCTGGCTCTGGAACCGGGCGGTCGTGGCGAAATAGATCACCTCGCCCAGCGCGAGCACCGCCACCGTGACGGTCACCAGGGAGATCCCGTCGAAGAGGTAGGGGGAGTTCATGGTGAACCGCGGGATGCCGGTCACGGAGTCGATACCCACCACGGCGATCCCCAGTCCCAGGGCGAGGGACAGCAAACCCTTGACCGCGGAGTCCGTCACCACGGAGGACGTGGCCACGAACGCGAACAGGGCCAGGGCGAAGAACTCCGCCGGACCGAACTGGGTGGAGAACTCGGCCAGGAAGGGTGCGAAGAACACGACCACCACGGACGCCACGAAACCACCGATGAACGCTCCGATGGCCGCCGTGGCGAGCGCTTGTGGGGCTCTGCCGGTGAGCGCCATCTTGTGGCCCTCGAACGTGGACGCGATGGCCGAGGCCTGCCCCGGGGTGTTCATGAGGATGCCCATGGTGGAATCCCCGAACAGCCCGCCGAAATACACGCCGGAGAACATGATGAACGCCGCGGTGGGATCCAGGGCGAACGTCACGGGCAGCAGCAGCGCCACGGCCATGGAGGACCCCAGGCCGGGCATGACACCCACGGCGGTGCCCAGGAAGCATCCGAGCACCACCCAGAAGAGGTTCTGCAGGGTGAGCGCCCCGGCGAAACCGTCCAGCAACAGCGAGAGGGTCTCCATCTAGAACCCACCCCCCAGGAGGCCGGAGGGCAGGGACAGCCCCAGGGCCATGTCGAAGGCGATGTACGCGAGGGAACTCACGGTCAGCCCCACGACCAGTGAGAACAGCGGGCGGGTGGAGCCGAAGCCGCGGGCCACGCACCAGAACAGTACGGCGGCGCCGATGATCCACCCCAGGAACTCGAGCAGTAGTGCAAACACCAGGAAACCGCCCACCACCCAGGCGAAGGACCGCCACGAGAATTGGGGCGTGGCGGGCTCGTAGGCACCTACGAACTCGTAGCCGGCATCGTCCGCCGAGGGTGCGGCGTCGTCATCGGCGGGGGAGGTGTGCGCGGTGCTGCCCGTCGACGTCGTCGGGTGGCCTCCAGGGGAACGGTCCGCGGACCGGCGGCGCAGGATCGAGAGCACCTCCACGATCACCAGGGCGTAGATCACGGCCGTCACCACGGCCGGGAAGAACCGGGGCCCGGGGAAGTCCACCGACTCCGGGACGGACATGCTGAGCATGCTCACCAGCAGGTACGTCGCGAAAGCCGCGAGCACCAAGGGCATGGTCAGCTCGGACAGCAGCGACCGGTGCGCGGAGGGCGGCGCCTCGTGCGGGGATGGTGCGGACGCCGGGGTCGACCCGGTCACCTGTGATGTCACAGTCCCAACTCCTTGTAGAGGCCCTGGATGCGGGTCTTCTCGTCCGCGAGGAAACGGGTGAGCTCCTCGCCCGTGATCACGTTCTCGTTCCAGTTGAAGCGTTCGATGGCCTCCCGCCACTGCGGTGTGGCGATCGTTTCCCGCACAATGGTCTCGAGCTCGGTCTTCTCCTCCGGCGTGATCCCACCCGGTGCCACGAGCAAGCGCCAGTTGGCCAGGGTGACGTCGAAGCCCTGCTCCACGGTCGTGGGGATCTCCACCCCGGGCACGGGTCCGCGGGCCACGATGCCCAGGGCCCGCAACCGCCCGGACTCGATCTGGTCGATGGAATCCGGGTACCCGCTGGCCGCGGCGGCCGCCGTGCCGTTGAGCAGGGCCTGGGTAGATTCACCGCCGCCGTCCGAGGACACGTAGATCATGTCCTTGGGTGCCAACCCGGCACTGATCGCCATCTCGGTCACGACCAGCTGGTCGAAGGAACCGCCTCCGGTCCACGGGACCTTGCCGGGGGTCTTGGCCCACGCCGTCATGAGTTCCTTCAGAGACGTGTACGGGGAATCGCCGGGGACCACGATCACGTCGTACTCCTCCACCACCACGGCCAGGGGATTCACGTCCGCGTAGGTGGTGGCGGAATCGTACTGGATGGTGGCCGCCAACTGACCCGTGCCACCCACCATGAGGTTGTTGGCCTTGCCAGAGAGGATCTCCAGGTTCCCGAGCGCGATGGTCCCGCCGGCACCCGGGATGTTCACCACCTGGGTGTTGTTCACGATGCCGTTGGCCCGTTGGGCCTGCTGCATCTCCCGGGCCACGGTGTCCCACCCGCCGCCCGCGGCCGCCGGGGCGATAATGGTCAGCGACGAACGGAGGTCGTTGCCGCCGGAGGCCGATGCGATGGACCCCGCCGTCGCGGTTCCGATGGCCCCCAGGGCCACGAGTCCCCCGAGACCGTAGGTCAGGAACGTGCGGCGGTCGGGGGAGTGGGTGGAGCTCATGGATTCTCCCGGGATTCGCGGTAAGGAGGATTCCCGCCGCCCACGGGGCCGCGAGAAGTGTGACTTAGGATACACATACCCCCACGTGGGAGGCGGTACCGACGCGGACCCCGGGATTCACCGGGCCGGCACCGGTTCACCGCCCGGGGGCGATCTCGCCCCGCCCCGGAACCTGCCCCCAGATGGATCGCGCACAGAGAAGAGGACCCATGGCCATCATCCTTGCCGCCGCCGAGACTCCGGCCGGTCACGCCGCCCGCGACTTCGCCGTCCAGGAAGCCCGGCGTCGCGACACGGACCTCGTGGTATTCCCCGTGGACGGGAACGAGCCGGATCTGTCCGCGATCCCGTACGAGCGCGTGAGCGTGGAGCATGCCGCCGCCCGCAGCCGCAATGCCGTGGGGGATCTGGTGGACGCCACCAACAGCGCGGAGATCGACGCCGTGGTGGTGGGGGTCCGACGGCGGTCCCCCGCGGGCAAGATCTTCCTGGGTTCTTCCGCGCAGCAGATCATCCTGGAATCCGCCGTCCCCGTGATCGCGGTGAAACCCGCCCCGGGACGCTGACCCTGCCCGCCTCGGCGGGTGACTGATCCCCTTACCCTGGTGCGGTGCCTTCCTTCCGCTCACGCCCGAACTCCCGCGCGCCCCAAAACGCCCGCCCCCCGGAGCCCAGTCCCGGAGGTCTCCACCGCGGGGGCCCCGCAGCTTCCGAGGAGCCCGTGACGCCCGAGGGCCCGGCAACGCCGTCGGATCCTGGGACCCCGTCCAAGACCGCGGGCGGGAAGAGCCTGAACCGCCAGATCCTCGCGCTCGCCGTCCCGGCGTTCGGAGCGCTGATCGCGGAGCCGCTGTTCCTGCTCGCTGACTCGGCGATCATCGGCCACCTGGGCACGGCGCAGCTCGCGGGGGTAGGGATCGCCGCGACGGTGGTGCAGACGGTCGTGGGACTCATGGTCTTCCTGGCCTACAGCACCACCCCCGCGGTGGCCCGGCACGTGGGTGGTGGCAGACTCGCCGATGCCCTGCGCGTGGGTCGGGACGGACTGTGGACCGCCGCGGGTCTCGGGGTGCTGCTCGCCGCGGTGGGTGTTGTGGCCGTTCGTCCCCTGCTGCGCGCCCTGGGTGCGGAGGGCGAAGTGCTGGAGCACGCGACGTCGTACGCGTTGTGGTCCCTGCCCGGACTCGTGGCCATGCTGATCGTGCTGGCCGCCGTGGGTGTGCTGCGAGGTCTGCAGGACACGACCACCCCGCTCGTGATCGCGGGCGTGGGCGCCGCCGTGAACGCGGGGCTGAACGTGGCGCTCGTGTACGGCGCGCAGCTGGGCGTCGCGGGCGCGGCGATCGGCACGAGCATCACGCAGTGGGCCATGGCTGTGACGTACCTGATCATGCTCACTCGGCAGTTCCGACGGCGCGGCGTGAGCCTCGCGACGTCCTGGGCCGGGGTGCGCACGCACCTCACGGTGGGGACATGGCTCATGCTGCGCACCCTGTCCCTGCGCGCCGCGATCCTGGTGACCGTGGTGGTGGCCACGGCGCAGGGGGCCGAGAACCTCGCGGCCTACCAACTGACCATGACGATCTTCAACTTCCTGGCCTTCGCACTGGACGCCCTGGCCATCGCCGCCCAGGCACTGCTGGGCAAGGAACTCGGCGCGAGGGACCTGCAACGGCGCGAGGAACGTGAACATGTCCGGCGGCTCATGCATCGGCTGATCCGCTGGGGTCTGGGCTTCGGCGTGGTCACGGGCGTGATCGTGGGTCTGCTCGGACCGCACCTGGGCTTCCTCTTCACCCCGTCGCGGGACGTCCAGGTGATCTTCGGGGTCGCGTTGATCGTCGTGGCCGTGGGTCAGCCCCTCGCGGCATTCGTGTTCGTGCTCGACGGCGTGCTGATCGGCGCCGGCGACGCTCGCTATCTCGCCCTGGCCGGGGTCATCAACCTGGTCGTGTATGCGCCCCTGCTGTGGCTCGTTCTCGAACGGGGCGGGAGTGACACTGCGGGAGCGGCGTGGTTGTGGCTCGCGTACGCGGGCGGGTACATGGGCGCCCGTGCCGTGACCCTGGGTCTGCGCATCCGCGGGGACCGGTGGATGTTCGCGATGGCGTGAGCGGCCCGCGGAGCCGGCCCGGCGAGAGGAGCGCGAGGACGCTCCGTGCGGCGTCGTCACGGGCCGGAAATCGCGTGGTGGACCGCGCCGTTGCAGGGCGCGGAGACTATTCTGGAGGTATGAACAATGACGTTCTGAACACCTCGTCCAACGCTCCCGTCCTGGTGGGCATCGATGGTTCCGAGATCGCGCTGCGCGCCCTCGACCGTGCCCTCGCGGAGGCCACCGCCCGCAAGGCCCCCGTGCGCCTGTTGTGCGCGTTCCCCGTCGCGGTCGTGGGGGATCCCGGCCTGGAACAGCGCTTCCACGACGCCGTGAAGGCGGAGAGCGAATCCCATCTCGAGGCCGCCGAGGAGTACGCCCGCTCCCACGCCCCTGACGTCGAGATCCGCAAGGTCCTGGGCGAGGGCGACGCCGCTCGGGCCGTCCTGCACGCCGCCAAGGATGCCTGCTTGGTCGTCATGGGCAAGCGCGGCAAGGGCGGTGCCCTGCGGGGTCGGCTGGGTTCGGTCTCCGCGGCCGTGGCGGCCCACAGCCCCGTGCCCGTGATCGTGGTCCCGCCCGGAACCCACGAGGACGACTCGGACGCCGAGCTCGCCCGCGAGGAGGCCCGGGACGGCAAGGACGTGCGCGTCTCGGATGACGAGGCCCAGGGCGGAACCCGCACCCCGGCCTCCGAGATGGACTTCTCCGGCTCCGTGGTCGTGGGCGTGGACGGCGCGGGGGAGAAGAACCCCGCGGTCGCGCACGCGATCCAGTACGCCCTGTCCCACGACGCGACCCTGAGCCTGGTCTCCGTGAACGGCGCCCTGTCCGGGACCCCGGAGTGGTTCCAGGACCAGTACAACCAGACCTACTACTTCCAGGAATCGCTCGAACGGCTCTCAGAACTGGCGCGCACCATTGCAGAGCGGGAACCCCGGTTGCGGGTCACGCAGCACGCGTTCCTGGGCCGCCCCGGCCGGGTGCTCGTGCAGGCCACCCGGACCGCGGACCTCGTGGTCGTGGGCTCCCGCGGGATCGGCGGGTTCACGGGTCTGCTGCTCGGATCCGTGTCCCAGGCCGTGCTGAGCTCCGCTGCCGGGCCCGTGATGGTGGTCCCCAGCGGCCGCTGAGCCCCGATCCGCATTCCCCCTCGAAATACAGTTAAGAAACTAGGTGCAGACAGATGACACAGAACATCGTGGTGGCGTACGACGGTTCCGATCACAGTGAGCGGGCCCTGGACTGGGCGATCCTCGAGGCCCAGAAGCGGCAGGAGCCGTTGAAGATCGTGCTCTCCATGGGCCGCCAGACCGGCCTGGACCAGTCCATCTATGGAGCCTTCGCGGATGCGCTGCACCAGGAGTCGGAGCGGCTGGCCACGCGCGCCGTGGAGAAGGCCAAGGCGGGCGGCGTCACCGGGCAGGGCATCATCGAGCGCGGCGACGCCGCCGGCGTGATCGTCTACGAGGCCCAGGACGCCTCCGTGGTGGTCCTCGGCAAGCGCGGGCACCACGGGGTGCGCGGGCGCGTGGGTTCGGTCTCCGCCGCGGTGGCCGCCCACTCCGCCGCGCCCGTGGTGATCCTCCCGGAGGAGTGGCGCCCTGACGAACGTGAGACCCGGCCCGAGGGTGAGAGCTTCGAGGGTCGCGTGGTCGTGGGCGTGGACAAGCTCGGCGCCAAGAATGAGGCGGTCCCGCAGGCCGCCCGGTACGCCGCGGATCACGGGCTGCGGCTCGCGATCGTGAGCGTGGTCCCCACCACGAGCTACCTGCCCATGAACTCCGCCGAGCTGGATCGCGCCGTGCAGGAACAGCTCATGGCCCCGGCCAAGGAGCTCACCGATTCCGTGGCCGAGGAACTGCGCAAGGACTTCCCGGACCTGGAGATCGAGACCCGCGTGCTGGAGGGCCGCCCCGCGGACGCGCTCGTGGACGCCTCCCGCACCGCCGAGCTGCTCGTCATGGGCACCCGCGGGTACGGCGGGTTCCGCGGTCTGCTCATGGGTTCGGTGTCCCAGGCCGCCCTCGCGGACGCCGAGTGCCCCGTGATGGTGGTCCCCACCGCGCGCCGCTGAGTCGGGCGCTCTCGAAACCCACTGGGTCTCGAGAGCAACGCGCCGTCGGGACCGCCGGGCCGCGCGGCGTCATCGTACCCGCACCCTGGCCTACGAGAACCTGTGCCGGCCAGCATGTGACGAAACCCGGGAGGACCCGTGGACACCGAAACGCTCAGGATGGCGCCCCTGCGGCGCATCATCACGACCGGCGCGCTGGGGGCGGTGCTCGTCACCGGAGTCGCCGCTCCGGCCCACGCCCTGGACGTGCCACCCCGCCCCACCGAGGGTGCGGTGCAGGACCAGGCGGACCTGCTGACCCCGGACCAGGAAGCACAACTGAATCGGTTGATCGGGGAGAAGAACTCCGAGAACGAGTACATCCGGGCGGCCGTGCTCACGGTGGACGAGACCCAGGGCGAAAGCATCGAGGACTACTCCCGCAAGGTGGCCACGGACTGGGGTGTGGGGGACGACGGCCGCAACAACGGGGTGCTCGTGGTCGCGGACATGGGCGAACGTGAGCTGCGCATCGAGGTGGCGGACGGGGCCCGCGAGGTGCTCTCGGACAGGGACGCCCGGAACATCATGCAGGACGAGCTGGAACCGGGGTTCAAGAAGGAGGACTACGCGGGAGCGTTCACGAACACCATCACCGAGGTCTACGACGAGGCGAATCCGCAAGCGGCCGCTGATCGGGAGGCCACGAGCAACATGTGGGCCCGTGTGCTCCTGGGGGTCGTGGGCGTGGCGGTCCTGGTGGGCCTGCTGAGTTGGTGGCGCCATCACCGGCAGCGCAAGCAGATCCGAGAGCAGGCGGACCGCGAGATCGAACAGTTCCAGCGGGAGCATCCGGACGAGGAGATCACGGACGGGATGCGCCAGGCGTACTACAAGTACCGCTACCAGAATCGCAAAGCCCCCGGTCTCAACGACAAACCCAACAGGGCCAAGGATGCGGACGGCATCGAGCACGAGATCCAGTACGCGCCCACGTTCCGCTCGTGGCTACCGCTCTACGTGATGTACCCGGCGGTGTACAACGGTTCGGCGGCATCTTCGGCGGGGTCGTCGTTCGGGAGCTCGTCCCCCTCGTCCTTCGGCGGGGGTGGCGGGTTCACCGGCGGGGGTTCATCAGGGAGTTTCTGACCAGGGACGTTCCGGGAACGTGTCTTCGACACTCCGAGCGGCCGCCGCGGGACGAACGCGCGGCCGTGGCCCGCGCTATGCGTTCGCGCCCGTCCGGACCATGCTCAGCAGTTCCTCGTGCACGGTGGTCTCTCCCATGAGCTCGGGGTGGAAACTGATGCCCAGGACATTGGCCTGGCGAACGGCCACCACCGTGTCGCGGTAGCGGGCCAGCACCTGCACACCGTCCCCCACCTCGGTCACCGAGGGTGCTCGGATGAAGGCCGCGCGGACGACGCCGCTCGGGGTCATCGCGGTGTCGTCGTCCGTCTCCGCGTGGCCAGCGGTGCCGGCCCAGGGGAGCGAAACTTCCGCGGAGTCGACTTGGGAGCCGAACGCATTGCGGTCCACCGTGACGTCCAGAACACCCAGGCTCTGCTGCCCCGGCGCGGGATCCGCAATCCGCGTGGACAGCATGATGAGTCCCGCGCACGTGCCCAGAGTGGGCAGGCCGGCGCGGATGACCCGCTGGAGGGGCTCGAACAGACCGAACGTGCGGCACAGCCGGTCCATCGTGGAGGACTCACCCCCGGGCAGGACGAGCGCGTCCACGGCGGGAGCGTCGTGGTCGCCCAGCAGGTCCGAGACGGAACGGACGCGAACCGCCCGGGCACCCAGCGATTGGAGCATCGCCAGGTGCTCGGCCACCCCGCCCTGCAGCGCCAGGACACCGACGGTGGGGGCGGAGCTCACCAACCGCGCTCCGCGAGGCGGTGCGGTGCGGGCAGGTCCGCCACGTTGATGCCGACCATGGCCTCGCCCAGGCCTCGGGAGGCCTCCGCGATGCGGGCGGGATCGTCGTAGTAGGCGGTCGCGGCCACGATGGCGCGGGCGCGCTCGGCGGGGTTGCCGGACTTGAAGATGCCCGAGCCCACGAACACTCCGTCCGCGCCGAGCTGCATCATCATGGCGGCGTCCGCGGGGGTCGCGATCCCCCCGGCGGTGAACAGCACCACGGGGAGCTTGCCCGTGCGGGCGACCTCCGCCACCAGCTCGTACGGCGCGGACAGTTCCTTGGCCTTGACGTAGAGGGCGTCCGGGGTGGAGGTGTAGAGGCCCTGCAGCTCGGCGATCTGGGCGCGAATGGTGCGGATGTGCTTGGTGGCCTCGGAGACGTCCCCCGTTCCGGCCTCGCCCTTGGAGCGGATCATGGCCGCGCCCTCGGTGATCCGGCGCAGCGCCTCACCCAGGTTGGTCGCACCGCACACGAACGGGACGTTGAAGCGGTGCTTGTCGATGTGGTTGACGTAATCGGCGGGGGAGAGCACCTCGGACTCGTCGATGTAGTCCACCTTGAGGTGCTCGAGCACCTGGGCCTCCACGAAGTGCCCGATCCGCGCCTTGGCCATCACGGGGATGGACACCGAGTCGATGATCTGCTCGATCAGATCGGGATCACTCATGCGCGCCACGCCACCCTGGGAGCGGATGTCCGCGGGAACGCGCTCGAGCGCCATCACAGCCACGGCTCCGGAGTCCTCGGCGATCCGGGCCTGCTCAGCGGTGACCACGTCCATGATCACACCGCCCTTGAGCATGTCGGCCAGGCCGCGCTTGACGAGGCGCGATCCGGTCACGGGGGTGGGGTCCTGGGCGGAGGTCTGCAAGGTTTCGGTCATGGCCTCCATCCTGGCAGCGTGGGTGGTCCATTGACAGAGCCAAAATCGACGAAATGAAGTGGTCCACTTACGCAACGACCGGCACTTAACCCGCGGCCTCTGGCAGCCGTCGATCGATACGCTATCGAAATCTAAGTAAGTATAAAAATATTTATATAATGTTTTACACTTCGGTACATGGACCTCGCAGCCAACCCCTACAGCCCCGGATCCGGGCTGCGTCCCAAGGTGCTCAGTGGCCGGGAGGCAGAGATTTCCGCCTTCGACCTCATGATCGCGCGCGCCAAGCTCCACCGCCCCAACAGGGGCATGGTGCTCACGGGTCTACGCGGAGTCGGAAAGACCGTCCTGCTCAACGTCCTGCGTGCGCATGCGGACAATCACGGCTGGCTCACCGTCCAACTGGAGGGGCGGGCGGAGGCTCGGGGCAGGCAGGACGTGAGAGACAGGTTCGCCCGGGAACTCGTGGTGGCGGCTCGGCGTCATCTCGGCCGTCACCCCGGTCAGTTCTTCGCTGATGCGCTCACGACCATCCAGTCCTTCAGTGTCTCCGTGGGGACGAGCGGTGTCTCGGCCAGTGTCGATCTTCATCCCGTACGCGCGCAGTCCGGGCGGATCGACATCGATGTGGAAGAGCTGGTCGAGGATCTCAGTGAACCACTGAAGGCACAGCACAGCGCATTCGGCCTGTTCATCGACGAGATGCAGGACCTAGACCCGGACATGATGAGCGCAATCGTCACGGTCCAGCACATCGCGGGCCAGCGTGACTGGCCGTTCTACGTGATCTGCGCCGGTCTGCCGAACCTTCCCACGATCCTGAGCGCCACACGCAGTTATGCGGAAAGACTCTTCGACTACCGGGTCATCGGACCGCTGGACCCGGAGCAAGCGCGATACGCGGTGGCACGCCCGGCCAAGGACGTGGGCGCCGAATTCGACACCGAGGCGCTGAACGCCATCGTCGCGGCGTCGGGTGGTTATCCGTACTTCATCCAGGAGTTCGGGAAAGCAGTGTGGGAAGTCGCACCGACCACGCCGTTCACGCTCGAGGACTCGAGGGTGGCCATCGAGAAGGGGTGGGCGCAACTGGACTCCGGATTCTTCCCGGCCCGCTGGGGCAGGGCGACGCCCAAGGAGCGCGAGTACATGAGCGTCATGGCGGTGGACGGTGCGGGCCCCTCCCGCACGGGTGAACTCGCAGCTCGACTCGGTACCAAGGCCAGCAGCCTGGGCCCCACGAGAGCGCAACTGATCCAGAAGGGGATGATCTACGCTCCCGATCACGGTCAGGTGGCGTTCACCGTTCCCGGCATGGCCGGCTTCATCGCGCGGCAGTCCCGGGAATGAGGCACGCCAGGGACACCGACCTCCCCCTGACCGTCGATCGCACCGCGAGCACGGGTCTGGGGGAGCAGCTCGTGCGGCAGATCCGCGAGCTCGTGGCGCGCGGGGTGCTGCGCCCCGGCGACCCCCTGCCCTCGTCCCGCGCATTGGCCGCCCGGCTGGGGATCTCGCGCGGAACGGTCACCGCCGCGTGGGACGTCCTCGCGGGTGAGGGCTACCTCGTGGCCGATCGCGGTGCCACGCGGATCACCCCGCACCTGGAAATGCGGCGCGGTACAGGGCCCGTCGCCCGTGCTGTCGCTACGACCGCCGAGGCTCACCGGGCCCGCCCGTCCGGCCCGGCACCCGGGGGCGACGCCGCGGCGTCGCCCCGCGTCGGACAGCATTCCACCCCCACGTCGCCTCGCCCTGGAATGCCAGCTGCGAGCATTCCCGCCCCGACGACGTCGCCCGCGCCCCCTTCACCGCGCACGGCCCGTCGGTCCGCGGCGCGGCCCGAGGTGATCGACCTGCGCCCGGGGAAGAGCGCCATCACGTCCCTGGACACCCCCGCGTGGCGCGGGGCGTGGCGGGACGCGGCGAGCGGCGTCGCCACGGGACGCACCCTGCGCACCGATCTGCGGGACCACCTCGCGGACTACCTGCGGCTCAATCGGGGAATCGTCCGTTCCCCCGAGGACATCCTCGTCACGGCGGGTGTGCGGGACGGGTTACAGCTCGCGTTGCGGGTGCTGGGGCTCGCGCGCGGCAGGAGACTGCGCGTGGCCGTGGAGAATCCCGGGTACCCCGCGTTGCGCCGGGTCGTGCGGGCGCTCGGGCACATCGCCTTGCCGGTGGGGGTGGACGAGCACGGTCTCGTACCCGAACAGCTGCCCAGCGGCCGGTGGGGCGGGGCGGGGCGCTGGGACGTCGCACCCGCGCCGGACGCCATCGTGCTCACGCCCGGTCACCAGTACCCGCTGGGCGGGACCATGCCCGTGACGCGCCGGATGGAACTGCTCGCGTGGGCCCGTGAGCACGGCGCGCTCGTGCTCGAGGACGACTACGACTCCGAACTGCGCCACAGCGCCCAACCCCTGCCCGCCCTCGGGGCGCTGGACACCGCCCGGGACACCGTGGTGACCCTGGGCAGTTTCGCCAAGGTGCTCGGCAGTTCCGTGGGCGTGGGGCACCTCGTGGCCCCGGATTCCCTGCTCCCGGACCTCGAGCGCACGCGCGCGGAGCTGGGTTCGCCCGTCTCGCTCATCGCCCAGGAAGCGCTCGCGCGGTTCATGGATACGGGGGAGTTCCAGCGCCATACGGCCAGGATGCGCCGCTCCTTCCGACGGCGCCGCTCGTTGCTCTCCGATGTCCTCGGCGACCTCCCGCACGTGAGCGTTCTGCCCATGGCCGGCGGTGCCCACGCGGTGCTCGCCGTCCCGGACGAGGACGTCGCGATCGAGCGCGCACGACGCCGCGGGGTCCTCGTGGGTGCCCTGGGCGAGTACTGGACGGGGCAGGGCCGCGCGGGTGGTGAACGTGGTGGGGCAGCGGCGTCGTCAACGGAAGCGGAAGCGGAAGCGGGCCGGGGAGTCGACGAACGGGGCGGGGTGGTGCTGGGCCTGACCGCGCCGGACCGGGACGTGGAACGCGGGGCCCGGCTGCTGCGGGAGGTGCTGGGAGAGCCCTGAACCCGTCCAGGGAAGCTCGTTAGACTGGGCGGGACATCCCCGGCAGATTCAGGAGTTCTCGGCGTGCCCCAACAGATTTCCGCACCGCACGGCGGGCAGGACCGCGGCAGGTCCCGCGGGGCCGACGTGCGCCACGACCTGTGGGGACCCACCCTGCTGCGCGCCGTGGTGGCGCTGATCTTCGCGGCGGTGACCGTCTTCTGGCAGGAACCGTCCCTCGGGGCGGGCCGGTGGGTCATGGCGTTCTTCCTGGTGGGAACGGGCGTCTCCGCGATCTTCCTGCAGCTGCGGCTGAACCGCCGCGAGGACGTGGACCTGGGCCCGAGCCGGAACATCCCGCAGTCCTACGGTGTGCTGTACGTCCTGGGCGGGGTGCTCACCGCGGTGGTCGCGAGCAGTGACTGGCTCTTCGTCCTGTTCTCCGCCGTGATCCTGGGTCTGTGCGGGATCACCGAACTGGTGTTGGGCATGCGTTTCCGTGGCCAGTTCCCGCTGGGTCGTGACTGGACGTTGTGCGGCGTGGTGACCGTGTTCGCGGCCACGGGTATGGTGCTCGTGGAGACCCTCGGAACCAAGGCAGAACTTGGTGTGGTGGGCGGTGCGGCCATCATTGTCGGCGTCACCCAGCTCATCGCCGCACTGAGCCTGCGCCACGATGCGCGCGCAGCGGACAAGGCCCTGACGGACCCGGGCCGTACGGCCTGAACGCGTACACTGACACGTTGAACTCGCGGGCGGATCCCCTACCCCCGCCCCACACCCCGACCACCGCCAGGAGGAATCACGTGGCCCAGCGCACTGAGCACAATGGCCGGCGCAGAACCGATATCAAGGGGCCCCTGATCATCTCGGCCGTTCTGGCGGTCGTGGCCTTCGTGGTGGTGTCCGTGGTAGCAGCGGGCGGCACGGACAACGCCGCCCGGATGGGCCTGGGCCTGATCGCGGCGGGCATCGCGTTCATCGCCTCCGTGGTGGTGTGCGCGACCCTCATGCTGCTCGAGAAGCCCAACGCGGAAGAGCTCGGTCAGGGCACCGGCGTCAACCGGTCCTCCGCCAAGCTGTACGCGGAGAACAAGGCCCGCCGGCAGGCCGAACAGGCGCGCGGGGAAGGCTCGGCGGCGACGTCGTCCGGTACCGCCGGTGCCGCGGGGGCGGCAACCAACGACGAACCCCAGTTCGGCCAGCGCGTGCGCCCGGACACCAAGGGCGAGGAGCCGGGCTCGAGCGCTCGTTGACCGCAGGGATCAGGGCTCCTATAGAGAGCGGAGGCCCCGGGGAACCAGTGGTTCCCCGGGGCCTCGCTTTCTTACGCCGTGTCACCCGTGCCGTGCGGCTCTGGTCGCGTGACCCGTGCTGGGCGGCCGTGCGACCGGCTGGTCAGCGCGCGAACCGCTTCAGTCGCAACGAGTTCAGCACCACGAACACCGAGCTGAAGGCCATGGCGGCGCCGGCGATCATGGGGTTCAACAACCCCAGGGCCGCCACCGGAATGGCCACGGTGTTGTAGGCGAAGGCCCAGAACAGGTTGGACTTGATGATGTGCAGCGTCTGCCGGGAGAGCTTGATCGCCAGCGGGATGGCCGTGAGGTCACTGCGCACCACGGTGATGTCCGCGGCCTGCATGGCGGCATCCGTGCCGGAACCCATGGCGATGCCCAGGTCCGCGCGGGTCAGGGCGGGGGCGTCGTTGACGCCGTCACCCACCATGGCCACCACGCGGCCCTGCGACTGTAGCTCTTCCACGGCCTGGACCTTGCCGTCCGGGGTGACGTCCGCGATCACGTCTTCCGGGGCGATCCCCACGTGGGCGGCCACGGAACGGGCCACGGCGGCATTGTCCCCCGTGAGCAGCACCGGGCGCAGCCCGAGCCGCTGGAGTTCCGCGATCGCGGCCGGGGCCTCGTCCTTCACGGTGTCCTGCAGGTCGATGAACCCGGCCACGCGCCCGTCCACGGCCACGAGGATGGTGGTGAAACCGTCCTCGCGGGCGCGGCGCAGGGCCTTGGACTCGTCCGCGGTCAGCCGGATCCCGTTCTGGGCGAGCCACGATTCTCGGCCCACCACGACGGCGCGTGCGTTCATGCCGTCCGGGACGTATCCCTTGACGCCGCCGCCCGGGGCGGACTCGAAGTGGGAGACCTCGTAGCGGTGCGGCGTCGCCTCGGTGATCGCGTGGGCGATCGGGTGCTCGGAGTAGCTCTCCACGGCCGCGGCCAGGTCCAGCACCTGATCCCGCGACCACGAGTTCACCGGGGTCACGGCGGTCACCGCCATGTCCCCGTGGGTCACGGTCCCGGTCTTGTCCAGCACCACGGTGTCCACCGAGCGGGTGTCCTCCAGTACCTCCGCGGAGGTGATCAGGATGCCCAGCTGAGCGCCGCGCCCGGTGCCGGTCAGCATGGCCGTGGGAGTGGCCAGGCCCAGGGCGCACGGGCACGCGATCACCAGGACGGAGACCGCCGCGACGAACGCCTGATTCAGGTCCCCGGACACCAGCCACCAGATCGCGAAGGTCAGCACTGCGATGCCCATGACCACGGGCACGAACACGGCAGAGATCCGGTCCGCAAGTCGCGCCACGGGGGCCTTGGTGGCCTGTGCGCGCGCCACGGTGCGGCTCATGGAGGCGAGGACGGTGTCCGCGCCCACGTGCGTGGCCCGTGCCAGCAGACGACCGGTGGTGTTCACGGTGGCCCCCGTGAGCTCATTCCCCGGGCCCACTTCCACGGGAACGGATTCCCCGGTGAGCATGGAGGCGTCCACGGCGGACTCGCCCTCCACGACCACGGCGTCCGTGGCGATCTTCTCGCCCGGGCGCACCGTGAAGGTGTCCCCCACGCGCAGCTCGGACACGGGCACCGTGCGTTCGGTGCCGTCCTCATCCACCACGGTGGCTTGCTGCGCGCCGAGATCCAGCAACGCCTTGAGTGCCTCACCCGAACGGGATTTGGCGCGCGCTTCGAGCCAGCGGCCCAGCAACAAGAACGTGGTGATGATGGCCGCGGACTCGAAGTACAACTGGTGGCTGGACATGTCCATGGCCATGTCTGGATGGGCATGGGCGGTCATGTCCGGCTCCACGAGCAGGTGGCCCAGCGAGAACAGGTAGGCCGCGGTCACGCCCAGGGACACCAGGGTGTCCATGGTCGTGGAAAGGTGGCGCGCGTTCACGGCGGTGGCCTTGTGGAAAGGCCAGGCCGCCCACGTGACCACGGGCAGTGTCAGCAGCGCGGCCACCCAGCCCCAGTGGGGGAACTGCGCGCCGGGGACCATGGAGATCACGAAGACCGGCACGGAGAAGACCGCGGCCACGATGAACCGCTTCTTGAGGTCGCTCATCCGCCGTTGCGCGGGGGTGGTCTCGAGCGCGGGATCCCGGTGCTCGTTCTCGGCCCGCAGGGTCTCCTCGGCGGTTCGCTCGGGGGTTGTCTCCGAGGACGCATGCCCGCGGGGGTATGCGTCGGTCGTCCCGAGTGCCGATGACGCCCCGCCCCGCGTACCCGCGTGAGCGGCGTCGTCGGCTTGTCTGGGCGTTTCGGCAGGAGCGGAGGCCCGCTGCACGCGGTCCCCACCCGTGATCTCGGCGCCGTAACCGGCGTTGCGGATGGTGTCCAGGATCTGCTCGTCGGAGACGTCCCCGGGGACCTTGACGGACGCGGACTCCAGGGCCAGGTTGACCGCGGGATCCACGCCGTCGATCTTGCGCAGCTTCCGCTCGATCCGTCCCACGCAGGACGCACACGTCATGCCCGTGATCTGCAGGTCCAGATCACGCAGCGGCCCGTGCACCTGCGGTTCGGCCGTAGCTGGTTCAGACGACGGCATACCCGGCCTCTTCCACGGCCGCGGAGATCTCGTCCGAGGTCAGTTCGCGCGAGCTCTCGATGGTCACGGGGGAGACGCCGCCGGCGTTGAGGTCCACGGCCACGGAGGTGACGCCGGGAACCTCGGCCAGTTCCTCCTTCACGGAGGCGACGCAGTGTCCGCAGGTCATGCCGGAAACGTTGACGGTGGTGTTCATGGGATTCTCCTCAATGCTCGTGATTCTCCTGCCGGGCCGTACGGCCCGAAGTCCTGGTGGCCGCGGCGTGGGCCGACGGCGCCCGCTCAGCTCTTGACGAGCCGGGCGATCGCGGCGTTGGCCTCCGCGAGTTTGGCGTCCATGTCCGAGGGGTCCCCGGAGTCGTGGGCGGCCTCCACGGCGTGCTTGACGCAGTGACCCAGGTGCTCTTCCATGAGCCCCAGGCTCACGGATTTCAGGGCGGACTGGATGGCGGAGATCTGGGTGAGGACGTCGATGCAGTAGGTGTCCTCGTCGATCATCCGCTGCACACCGCGCACCTGACCCTCGATGCGCTTGAGGCGGCGGGCATAAGCCGCCTTGTCCTGGGTGTACCCGCGGGTGGGGGTCTCGGGGCTGCTCATGGGTCCAAATTATACCCTACGGGGGTATGGGTCAAGAGGGCCGCCGGGGGCTTCCGGCCGAGGTCCAGGCCTCACGAATCCTTGATTCGGATGGCTACTCGGGGGGTCGAGTGCCTGCCGACTCGGCAACCCTGCGGTTGTGCAGCACCCTGCGCACGGGGGAGTCATCAGCACAAAGGTGGGCACAGGATCCCGGTACCAGGCGGACGGTGACGGCCGCTTACGCCGGGCGATCCACCTGTACTCAGACCGCGATGCACGACCGGAGAACGTGGTCCCCTTGCGAGGAAGTTTCCGATGGTGCGCCACGACCCCCCCCCGGCTCACCGGAGGACTGTGTCGAGCGGGGAGTTTTGGGGGCGAGGACGTCATTGGGGCCTTTTTCGCGTGTGAGGACTCGAGTGGATTCGATTGCTTTTACGAATTCCGCAGATGATGCTGATCGCCCACAGGATCACAATGGGCAGGGGCGCGAGAGTCATCCAAGAGGGGTTATCGATGACCGTCATGCCATCGCCGACGTTGTCCCACGTGCAGGTATGTCCTAGGGGTGCCCAACTCCATCCCGGCCGCCCGTATATCGAATCTGCCCTTGGCAGCTTGCATGAAACGGCGTCGTTGTACATGAGACGCTCTGCTGCGAGCGCTGCGGCCCAGGCGGCCACAGAAGCGCCCCACAGCAGAAGGCTCAGCAAGACGGGGTTTGTGCGGCGACGAACGTTCAAAATATGCCTTCCTGGGGTCACGCTGACAGGCGATGTGTACAAGCCGTGCCTGGCTTGACCTCGTGCGTTCCGGGATCTGTGTTGCATCACCCCGCCCAATGCAGCGAACCAGGTACCTATAGATGGGCCATGAAAGAGGGCTAACGGAAGTGTCCCGATTCGGACTGACTGGTATTGCTCAGCGCGTCGTCTTGCTCAGATGAGGAATTCGCGGGGTCAGAGGGTTCCGACCGGGTGACCCTGCGGTTGTGCAGGGCCATATATACGACAGAGGGGGCCATCAGGATCAGGACGAATATCGCGATCCAGTACCAGGCCAAGCCGTCGGAGAACACGGCCCCGGAAATCAGTAACAGTATCCCCGCCATGCGGACCGCAAACGCGCGGCCCGGGTTGTTGGGTGGAAGGCCTATCCAGGTCGGGATTTTTGCGTGCGGGTTGGCGCTGACGATCACGTGGGTCGCGTAGAAGAACGACGCGCACCCGAGGATCATGAGAAGAACGGCAATCACTGGTTGTCCTCCTTGTCAGGGCGAAGTTCACGTGCGATGGGCCGCTGCGGGCGTCCCGGTGGGAATCGTCTGGTTGTCGAACCGGGCGCCCCGCGGATCCGGCGGGAACGCCGCCATCACCAGCAGGGCCAGATGGCCGAGCAACGGGATGAGGGCCAGCAGAACCCACAACCCGGAGGCATTGATGTCGTGCAGCCGCCGCACGGACAGCGACAGGCTGAAGATGGCCAGGAAGATCGTGGCGGCGAAGAGCAGCAACGCCAGAATCAACCCCAGGGCGCTCGATCCCCAAGGTTCGTCGGACAACCGGAAGTTGCCCAGCTCCGTCAGCAGCGAGACCACAACCGTCCACAGGGCAACCCACCAGTACTCGGACCGTGACGCCCTGCCGGAGAACCAGAAACCCTTGCGCACGTAGTTGCGGACCGCGCCGAGCGGCCCCACGGGCTCACCGGGTTGGGTCGAGCGGGGGAGCAACTGGGACGGGTACGTCATGGGGTTCTTCCTGTCGGGAACGCGGACAACGAACAAACCACGTTAGTGGCGGAACGTCACCGAACCCAGTGGCCATCCGGCCAGACTTCCCCTGAGGGCAGGGGCCCGTTCCTCGACACGGGCGCCCATGCTCCGGCGTGAGCCGCCAGGGCGTTTGTGGGATTCTGGGCCCATGGCTTCCAAGATCGAGGACTACGCCCTGCTCTCCAACATGCGCAGTGGGCCGTTGGTCTCCCGTCATGGCTCGGTGGACTGGTGGTGCGTCCCGAGCTTCGATTCGCCCGCGCTGTTCGCGGCGCTGCTGGGCACCCCGGACCACGGCCGCTGGTTGCTGGCGCCGTACTGCGCCGTGGACGACGACGCCGCGGTGGACCTCTCCCTGCCCGGCGTCACCGCGGTGGAGCGGTTCTACGCGGAGAACACGTTCGTGCTGCACACCGTGTGGACCACGGACACCGGCGTGGTGCGGGTCACCGATTTCATGCCCCTGAACTCCCGCACGGAACTGATCCGCCGGGTGGAGGGCCTCACGGGCGAGGTCGAGATGTTCCAGGACCTGCGGCTGCGCTTCAACTACGGCTCGTCGGTCCCGTGGCTGAGCCGCTTCGACGTGCTCGAGGAGGAATCGGAGGAGGGCGCGGTCGCGGAGTCCGTGCTCGTGGGCATGGCCGGCCCCGATTCCGTGGTGTTCCACGGTGACCCGCTGCCGGAGGCGGACCCGGACCGCAGCAAGCGGCGCCATGCGGGCTCCTTCACGGTGGCCGCAGGCCAGACCAGGGACTTCACACTCACGTGGTTCCCGTCCCACGGCGTCCCGCCGGAAGCGGTGGATGTCAATGAGACCCTCACGGCCACACTGAACCTGTGGCAGGAGTGGACGGATCTGTACGAACCGTACGATCCGCTCACGGACCCCGCCGCGGACCCCGAACTCCCGGAGGACGGGGACGACGGCGCGTGGGCGGCGTCGTCGGCGGAAAGAAGAGACGCGGGCGAGCCCGCGTCAGGCCGGGACGTGGGGCGCCACGGGGACCGCCCGGCGGACGCCGACGCCCAGGAGACGGTGCACTTCACGAGCACCCAGGATGCCCCCGGGGACATCATCCGCCGCAGCCTGCTCGTGGTGCGCGGGCTCATGCACCAGGCCACGGGCGGACTGATCGCCGCGGACACCACGTCCGTGCCGGAGGTGCTGGGCGGGGAACGCAACTGGGACCACCGCCACGCGTGGCCCCGGGACGCGGCCTCCGCGCTGGAGATCATGCTGGACCACGGCCACGACCGGGAGGCCGCGCAACTGCGCAACTGGCTGCTGCGCGCCGTGGCCGGGGACGTGGACAACCCCTCCAACATCTACACGCTGGACGGCTCCGGGCAGATCCGCGAACGCCTCGTGGACCTGCCGGGTTACGAGCGATCGCGCCCGGTGCGCGAGGGCAACGCATCCGGCAACCACTACCAGGCGGACGTGGCCGGTCACGTGCTGCGGGTGTTCGAGATGCTGCGTCGGCGCGGCGTGCAGGAGGACCACCTGTCCTGGCCGTTGCAGCAGGCGTTGCTGCGCGCCGTCGTGGCCAACTACGAGGAGAAGGACCAGGGCGTCTGGGAGATGCGCGGCGAACCCCAGTACTACACGCACTCGCGCGTGATGATGTGGGCCGCGCTGCAGGCCGGCGTGGACGCCGTGCGGATCCACGGGCTGCCCGGGGACGTGGAGACGTGGGAGGAACACCGGGACCAGCTCGCGCACGAGATCTGGACCAACGGCTACGACCCCCAGGTGGGTTCGTTCGTGCAGTACTACGGCTCCACGGACGTGGACGCCTCCCTGTTGCAGCTGCCCACGGTGGGTTTCGTGGCCTACGACGACGAACGCATGCTCGGCACCGTGGCGCGCATCCGCAAGGAGCTCACGGACCGATCGGGGCTGCTGCACCGCTACCGCAACCTCCCGCAGCTGACCGACCTGGACGACGCCGAGGCGTTCGCGTCCTCGATCGGTCAGGACGGTTTCGCGGGGCAGTCGGTGCCGTCCGTGTCCGCGACCCTGCAGCTGGCCGAGCAGTTGGCGTTGTGCGGACACACGGGGGACGCCACGCGGCTCACGGACCTCGTGCTCGGCACGGCCAACGAGTTGGGTCTGCTGCCGTCCACGTATTCGCCGTCCCAGCGCCGGGCCACCGGTAACTTCCCGCAGGTGGAGGCCCACCTGAACCTCATCCGGGTGCTGGACATCCTGCAGGCGGAGCTCGATCGGTCGTAGGTCGGCGATTCTTCGCCGTGGCGGGGATCACGATAGCGTGTGAGAACCAGCCACGCCGGGCCCGGTGAGACTCGGCTGGTGGCCGAGGGAGTGCCTCGGCATCCTTCCCGGGCCGAGACTTTGGAGGCGTTGCAATGGCACGCACCGTCAATACCGGAACCGATCCTCATGCCCTCGCCGATCCCGCCGTGGACCTCGTGCGCACGTGGCTGCTCAGGGCTCAGGAGAACCAGCGCAAGAACACACAGAAGAACCCCGCGGAGGACCGTCTGGCCGCCGTGCTCCAGGACCCCAACGGGTTGGAGTTCACGGTGGGATTCGTGGATCGCGTCGTCCGCACCGAGGACACCAAGGCTGCGGCCAAGGCCCTGCAGGACATCGCGGCGTTGACCCCGCAGTCCATGCCCGCCACGGACCGGGCCCAGATCCAGGCGGGCACGGCGCTGTCCGGTGTGCTGCCCTCCGTGGTGGTCCCCGCGGCACGCACCCGGTTGCGGCAAATGGTGGGACACATGGTCGTGGACGCCCGCCCCGGCCCGTTCGGCAAGTCCGTCAAGGCCCTGCGGTTGCACGGGCACCGGCTCAACATCAACCTGCTGGGCGAGGAAGTGCTCGGCGAGGACGAGGCCAAGAAGCACCTCGCGGACGCCGAGGGCCTGCTGCGCCGCGAGGACGTGGACTACGTCTCCCTCAAGGTCTCCTCCGTGGTACCGCAACTGTCCCACTGGGGCTTCGACCGCACCGCCGAGCGCGTGGTCGAGCGGTTGCTGCCGCTGTACGAGACCGCGGCCACCAAGGGCACCGGCAAGATGTTCATCAACCTGGACATGGAGGTCTACTCGGACCTCGAACTGACCATCGAGGTGTTCCAGCGGCTGCTGAACAAGCCCCAGCTGAAGAACCTCGAGGCCGGCATCGTCATCCAGGCCTATCTTCCAGACGCCCTCGGCGCCATCCAGCGGCTCTCCGAGTGGTCCGGGCAGCGCGTCGCGGACGGCGGCGCACAGATTAAGGTCCGCCTGGTCAAGGGCGCGAACCTCGCCATGGAGAACGTGGACGCGGAAATGCACGGCTGGCCGCTGGCCACCATGGAGTCCAAGCAGGCCACGGACACCAACTACAAGCGCGTGCTCACCTGGCTGTTCCACCCCGAGCGCATGCGCGGTATGCGCCTGGGGGTCGCGGGGCACAACCTCTTCGACATCGCGTTCGCCCACCTGCTCGCGGCGGAGCGCGGCGTCACCGACCGCATCGAGTTCGAGATGCTCCAGGGCATGGCCACCTCCCAGAGCGAGGCCGTGTCCACGGACGTGGGCCAGCTGCTGCTGTACGTGCCGGCCGTGAAGCCCGCGGAGTTCGACGTCGCCGTGTCCTACCTGGTGCGGCGGCTCGAGGAGAACTCCGCGAACGAGAACTTCATGTCCGGGATCTTCGACCTGGGTCCGGACAACTGGGTCTTCCAACGCGAGGAGGCCCGGTTCCGGGCGGCGCTCGCTGACCTCGAGGACGATCCCCGGGCGCTCGATCCGCGGCGCGTGCAGGACCGCCGCGCGGAAACCGCGGGGGAGACCCCCACGATCCCCCTGGACGAGCCGTTCCGCAACGAACCGGACACGGACGTCTCCGTCCCCGCCAACCAGAAGTGGGCGGAGGAGATCGCCGCACGCATCGGGGACCCACAGTGGTACGCATCGCTGGCGGTCCCCGAGCTGCTGCGGGACGTCGAGGAGAACTCGGGGGATGCGGTCGAGGCCGTGAACGACGTCGTCGCCACCGCTAAGGCCGCGGGGCAGCGGTGGGCCGCCACGCCCGCTCGTGAGCGCGCCGAGATCCTCAACCGCGCCGGGGACATCCTCGCCGCACGCCGCGGCCACCTCATGGCCGTGGCCGGTGCGGAGACCGGCAAGGTGCTGGAGCAGAGCGATCCCGAGGTCTCCGAGGCCGTGGACTTCTGCCGCTACTACGCCCGCCGCGCGCTGGAGCTGGAGTTCGTGGACGGTGGCGACTTCGTGCCGCACGCCGTGACCGTGGTGACACCGCCGTGGAACTTCCCGCTGGCCATCCCCACGGGTACCACCGTGGCACCCCTGGCCACTGGCTCGGCCGTGATCCACAAGCCGTCCCCCGAGTCCCGCCGCTGCTCCACCGCGGTGTGCGAGGCGCTGTGGGAGGCCGGTGTGCCGCGCGACGTGCTGCAGCTCGTGGACGCCGTGGAGGGGGAGGCCGGTCAGCAGCTGATCTCCCACCCGGACGTGGAGCGGGTGGTGCTCACCGGCGCGTACGAGACCGCGCAGCTGTTCGCCTCGTGGGATCCGCAGCGCCCGCTCACCGCGGAGACCTCCGGCAAGAACTCCCTGGTGATCACCCCCAGTGCGGACCGGGACCAGGCCGTCTGGGACCTCGTCTCCAGCGCGTTCGGCCACGCGGGGCAGAAGTGCTCCGCGGCATCGCTCGGCATCCTGGTGGGGTCCGTGGCCAGGTCCGAGCGGTTCCGCCGCCAGCTCGTGGACGCCGCCTCCTCCATGGTGGTGGACTGGCCCGTGAACCTGCAGGCCACCGTGGGCCCCACCGTGGAGCAGCCCTCCGAGAAGCTCCTGCGCGGGCTCACGCAACTGGAGCCCGGTGAGGAGTGGCTGATCGAGCCCAAGCAGTTGGACGACACCGGACGGTTGTGGCGTCCCGGGATCCGCACCGGTGTGAAGCCGGGGTCCTTCTTCCACCTCACCGAGTGCTTCGGGCCGGTGCTGGGGCTCATGGCCGCGGAGGACCTGGACCACGCCGTGGAACTGCAGAACGGCACGGACTACGGGCTCACCGCAGGCATCCACTCCCTGGACGCGGACGAGATCCTGCGCTGGGTGGACTCCGTGCAGGCCGGCAACCTCTACGTGAACCGCGGGATCACCGGCGCGATCGTGCAGCGCCAGCCCTTCGGCGGCTGGAAGCGCTCCTCCGTGGGTCTCGGCGCGAAGGCCGGTGGCCCCAACTACCTGGCGTCGCTGGGCCGCTGGAAGCGCGCCGGGTTCTCGTCCTCCAGCACGGACCGCGGCGCGGCCGGCGCATGGGTCCTGGACCCGCGCGTGCACCGCGCGCTGGACGCCGTGACCCCGTTGATCTCGGACGAGGACCTCGTGTGGTTGCGCCGCGCCGCGCAGTCGGACCAGTCCGAGTGGCAGCGCGAGTTCGGCCAGGTCAAGGACCCCACTGCCCTGCGCAGCGAGGCGAACCTGTTCCGCTACCGCCCCCGCACCGTGGTGGTGCGCGCCCAGGAGGGTGCGTCCCTCACGGACGTCCTGCGCGTGGGTCTCGCGGCGGTGCGCTCGGGCTCGCAGGTGGTGCTCAGCGCCGCCTCGGAGGTGCCGGCCGCCGTGAACGGCCTGTTCGCCACCGTGCTGAACCCTGCCACGGACGAGGAGTTCGCGCACGCCCTGGGCACGGGCTCGCTGGGCCCGCTGGGTCAGCTCTCGGACCTGCGCGCCCTGGACGACGCCGCCCTCGACGTCCGCCACGGCGCCCGCGTCCGCGTGATCCCCCCGTGGGACGGCTCCGAGGAGGACCTCAAGGACCTCTACGCGGTGCGCGCCGAGCACCCGGACATCGCCCTGATCACCGAGGACGTGGTGGGCGCCGGGCGCGTGGAGATGATGTACATGCTGGCCGAGCAGGCCGTGTCCATCACCATGCACCGCTTCGGCAACCATAGCCAGTCCATGCAGCGGGTGGTGGACGAGCTGGTGCGGTGACCCGGTGGCGTCGCCCCTGACGCCTGACCGACCACGAGTCGCGCTCCCGATCCACGGGGGTGCGGCTCGTGCCGTGAGGGGCGGTCCCGGTGCGCCGCTCCCCGGCCCACGGTGCGGTTCCCGGCCCCGGGGCATTTCGCGCCTCAGATTCACCGCCCCCTGGTGTTCTCCTTCTGCTGCCGCCACCTCCGCCCACCGGTCACCATCACGAGCACCGCCACCAGCAGGAGGGCCCACCCGATGAGACCTCGCCAGGCGACGTCGGTGAACGTGAGGAGCGTCGCCGCCAGCACGGCCAGGAGGGCGCCGGGGAAGTAGAGCCGGGCCCGTCGTGAGGCCTGCGCAGTCATGTCTCCACGGTACCGAGGGCCAGGGCACGGGAGTATTGGCCGAACGGGTTGGCGCTTGCCGGAGGACCGGGTCACTCGCTCGTGAGCGCCTTGACGAACACGTCCTGGATATCCTCCGGGGTGCGGGCGACGTGCGAGGAGCCGCCCGTGGCCTCCGCGATCTGCTTCAGGACGTCCTCGTCCGCGTCCTTCGAGATGCCCACGGTGATGATGCGCACGGGGTTGTCCGGGTCCTGCTCGTCCTTGAGCATGGTGAGCAGGTTGTCGAGGGAGATGGAGCCGGGGTCGTGGTTCATGCCGTCGGTCAGGACGATCACCGTGCGCAGATGCCCGGGGGCGTCTTCGTGGAGCACCTCGCGGTAGGCGGCCAGGGTGGTGTCGTACAGGCCGGTGTAGCCGTCCGGGGCGTAGGTCAGGGACTCCACGTCCCGGGAGAGCTGGTCCCGCTGGGTGCCGCCGTCCACCGACGCGGAGAGCTCGCGCACCGGGGTGAGGGAGCGGTAGTCCTTGTCCCCGTCCAGGTGCCGCTGGAAGGTCCACAGGCCGAGGGCGTCGTGCTCGGGGAACAGCCCCACGGCGGTCGCGGCGGCGGCCTTCGTCAGATCCATGCGGGTGGAGCCGTCCTGGCCCACCTTCTCGCCCATGGACCCGGAGGCGTCGATCGCCACGAGTGCGTGGAACGGTTCCGCGAGGTGCTGCCACTGGGCGAGCGCCTGCTGCAGGGCGGCGTCGTCCGCGGTGGGGGCATCGTCGCCGGGGGTGCTCGCCACGAGCTCCGTGTCCGCGTTACGGGAGTGGTAGGCGTCCCACTCCGCGCGAGAAACCACGGTCGCGCTGCGCGGTGGGGCGCCGGAGGCCGCGCCCGCGGCCAGGGCGGGGCTCAGTGGGCTCGGGCTGGCGGTGGTCGCCGCGGTGGAGTGCTTGACGAGCTGCTCGAGTCGCTCGTCGGCACTGCGCACGGGCGCGGCGTCGCCCTCCGTGCGCGCACGGAATTTCAAGGCCTCGTCCGTGGCGGCCTTATCCGCGCGCCCGTTCTCGGCCTCGCCCAGCGCACGGGAGACCAGCTCGCGCGTGCCGGCGTCCTCCTGGGGGCGCCCCAGCTCCACGTTGCTGTCCTGCAGCACGGCGGACCAGGTGGTCGCACTGGTCTTGGCGCGGGCGACGACGACGGGTTCCCCACCCGCCGTACTCGCGTCACCGGACGCGGCGCTCGAGGCCGCGTCCGAGGGTTTCTCGCTCGCGGCGTCGTCCCCGCGCGGGATCAGGAAGACGGCGGCGAGCAGCAGCAGGACGGCCACCAGGCCCAGGGCCAGCCAGGTCAGCAGCGTTCCGCTCGGCCCGCGGCGTTCGGCGCGGTGCGCTCCGCGGTGCCGGTGCGTTCCAGGATCGGTCATCTCGGTGTTCCCCCGTCTCGTGCGTCACGGCCCCTGCGGGCGGTGGTGCACAGCCAGCCCGCTGCCCGCAGTGATGCGGCCGCGGTGCGTCCCCACGCCGTGGTGAGGTGGCACACACGACGTCTTCCCCGGGGATAACATTACGAGGTTTCGACGACGCCGCGGCGGCATGACGCCGTTTGGCGCCGCCGCTGGGGCCGGGCCATCCCCCTGCCCGTGCAGACCACCCGGCCCGACCGCCGGGTCAGCCCAGCACGGCCCGCAGGTACGGTGCAGTGGCGCTGTCCGGGTGCGCCGCGACGTCGGCGGGAGTGCCCGCGACAACCACCCGCCCGCCGTCCGAGCCGGCACCCGGGCCCATGTCGATCACGTGATCGGCCTGGGCAACCATGCGCATGTCCAGCTCGGCCATGACCACCGTGTTGCCCGCGTCTGCCAGCCCCTGCAGGTGGTTCATGAGCCGGTCGCTGTCCGCGGGGTGCAGTCCGGCGGTGGGCTCGTCCAGCACGTAGAGAGTGTCCCCGCGCGAGGCCCGCTGCAGCTCGGAGGCGAGCTTGACCCGCTGCGCCTCCCCGCCGGAGAGCTCGGTGGCGGGCTGGCCCAGCCGCAGGTAGCCGAGTCCCACGTCCCGCAGCACGCCCAGAGTGTGGTGGACGGCGTCCTCGCCCTCGAAGAACGTGTGCGCCTCGTCCACGCTCATGGCCAGCACATCCGCCACGGAGCGCTCCCGCCACAGCACCTCCAGGGTCTCGGCCTTGTAGCGGGTGCCGTGGCAGTCCGGGCAGGGTGCGTAGATGCTCGGCAGGAACAGCAGCTCCACCATCACACTGCCCTCGCCCTCGCACGTGGGGCAGCGCCCGCCGGCCACGTTGAACGAGAACCGCCCGGCCTTGTAACCGCGCCGTTTCGCCTCGTCCGTGGCGGCGTAAAGCTTGCGGACGGCGTCGAACAGACCGGTGTAGGTGGCCACGTTGGAGCGCGGGGTGCGCCCGATGGGCTTCTGGTCGATCACGACGACGCGCCGCACGCTCCCCGGCAGGGAGACCACGTGCCCGCGCACGTCGTCCGCGGCGTCGTCGGCCGTCAGCAGGTCCGACTCCGGGTCCCCGGTGATCTCCGTGTCCTCCGGGCCGCCGTGGCCCAGCCGCTCGCGCACCAGCACCGGCAGCGCCTGACTGACCAGGCTGGACTTGCCCGAGCCGGAGATGCCGGTGACGGCGGTGAGGCACCCAGCGGGGAGGCTCACGCCCAGGCCGCGCAGGTTGTTGCGCGTGACGCCTTCGAGCTGCAGCCACCCCTGCGGCGTGCGGGGCTCGCGTGCCTCGGCCGACGGCGCGTGCTCGGCGAAGAGGTAGCGGCGTGTCGCAGACTCGGGGACTTCCGCGAGACCGCGCGGCTTACCGCTGTAGAGCACCCGCCCGCCGCGCTCGCCGGCGTCCGGGCCGATGTCCACGAGCCAGTCCGCCTCGTGGATCACGGTCAGGGAGTGCTCCACCACGAACAGACTGTTGCCGCGGTCCTTGAGCCCGTGCAGGATCCCGATGAGCGCGTCCAGGTCCCGGGGGTGCAGGCCCGCGGAGGGCTCGTCGAGCACGTAGACCACCCCGAAGAGCTGGGAGGAGAGCTGGGTGGCCAGCCGCAGCCGCTGCCGCTCACCTCCGGAGAGCGTGGGCGTGGTGCGGTCCAGGGAGAGGTATCCCAGGCCCAGGTCGATCATGGGCTGCAGCCGCGCCACGAGGTCCGCGGCGAGGCGCTGCGCGGCGGCCCGCTTCTCCACGGAGAGGTTCGGGGTGCGCCGGACGTCCGGGGCGGCGTCATGCGAGGCACCGCCCTCCGCGACCCGCGAGGCGGTGGAGGCGGCGCGGGTCTCGGCGTCGAGCACGTGGTCCTCCAGGCGCTGCGCCTCACCCGGGGTCCAGTCCTCGGCGGTCACCGAGCGCGCGATCTCCGCCACGCGTGCGAGCGGCAGGTGCGAGAACTCCGCGATGTCCAAGCCCTCGAACGTCACGGACAGGGACTCGTGCTTGATCTTCTTGCCGTGGCACTCCGGGCACAGTTCGCTCGTGAGGTACTGGGCCGCGCGCTTCTTGGTGCTCGGGCTCTTCGCGTTGGCGAAGGTGTCCAGCACGTAGCGCCGCGCCCCGATGAACGTGCCCTGGTACGTGGCCTCCACACCCTCCTCCTGGGCCTTGCGCGTCTGGTTCGGGGTGAGCCCGCGGTACACGCCCACCGTGGGGCGGTCCTCGGTGTAGAGAATCCAGTCCCGGTCCTTCTTCGGCAGGTCCTTCCAAGGGGTGTCCACGTCGTAGCCCAGGGAGACCAGGATGTCCCGCTGGTTCTGCCCCGCCCACGCCACGGGCCAGGAGGCGACGGCGCGCTCACGGATGGTCAGCGACGGGTCCGGGACCATGGTGTCCTCGGTGACCTCGTAGACCCGCCCGATCCCGTGGCACGTGGGGCACGCGCCCTGCACAGTGTTCGCGGAGAAGTCCTCCGCGTAGAGCATGGCCTGTTCCGGCGGGTACCAACCGGCGCGAGAGTACAGCATCCGGACCAGGCTCGACAGCGTGGTCACGGTGGCCACGTCCGAGCGCGCTCCGCCCCCGCCGCGCTGCTGCTGGAGGGCGACGGCGGGCGGCAGCCCCTCAATCACGTCCACGTCCGGGACACCCGCCTGGTCGATCAGCCGGCGCGCGTACGGCGCCACGGACTCCAGGTAGCGTCGCTGCGACTCCGCGAACAGCGTGCCGAACGCGAGGGACGACTTCCCCGAGCCGGACACCCCCGTGAACACCACGATGGAGTCCCGGGGCAGGTCCAGGGAGACGTCCCGGAGGTTGTTCTGGCGCGCGCCGCGCACCACCACGCCGTGCTGCCAGGATGCGGTGCCGTTCTGTTCAGTAGTCACCTAGTCCACGCTACCCGGGGGTTCCGTCAGGCGGAGCGGGCCTGCCCTTCGGCGGTGTCCGGCATGGGGGACAACCAGCCATACAGCGTCGTCAACACCGTCGACATCCCCGCGGGCGCCGCATGACCGCCCATCACCACGGGGCGCGGTCGAGTGCTGCTCGAATACACCGCAGAGCGGCCCGGACCGCGGCCGCGCTCGCCCCGATTGAGCACTATGGGATGGACGTGGACTTCGAGCGCACGGGTATTCTCAACCCGGCCGGGGAGCCTCACCGGGTGCAGTGGCTGAACGAGCCCCATGCCGAGGACGGTTCCAGCGTCTTCCTGGATGAGCGCGTGGTGCGTGGGCAGGTCCGCTCCCCACGTACCTCGCCGGGCGGTGGAGGAAGCGGGCGTGTGCCATGGTTCACCCCGCCACACTGGCCCGGGTGGTCGCGGAACTGGGTGGCGGGATCCACGAATACAGCCGCATGACCGAGCTGGACACCTCGGGTGACGGCGTGGTGGCCCGCACCGACGCCGGGCTCGTGGGGGAGCCTCGTGTCGTGCTGGCCACCAACGTGTTCCCGTCCCTGCTCGAGCGCGACAGGCTCAAGACCGTCCCGGTCTCCGACTACGCGCTGATGACCGAGCCGCTCACCGACGGGCAGCTGGACTCGATCGGGTGGCGCAACAGGCAGGGCCTGGCGGATCTGGCCAACCTACCGGCCCGGCGGGGGTCGGCGGTCCTGAAGCGGTCAGAACAGGAGCACCAGCACCACGATGACCGCCACGATCACTGCGAACACGATGGCCCAGTTGCGGGCCACGTGGCGGTCCTCGGCCCGGGTCTGCTCGCTGTCCGGGTCCCGGTTCGCGTACCGGTCGCTGCCCACGCCGTAATACAGCTCGTTGGTGGACGGTTCGCGCGGGGGCACCGGCGGTCCGTGGCGGTCGGGCGAGCCCGAGGGACCGGCCGGGTGGGCGGCGTCGTTCCCGTCCTGGGACTCGCCGCCGGTGGGACGTCCCGAGAGGCTGCCCGGCTCCCAGGTCTGCCGCGGTGCGTTGGCGCCGGGGCCCGCGATCGAGTCGCGCACGGGCACACCCTCGCCGGGGTAGCGATGTCCGGGCCGGGAGGGCTCGTCCAGCTCGTCCTCACCCAGCATCTCGGAGGCCGGGATGCCGGTGGTCGTGACCGCGGGGCCCTGCGAGCCGACGGGACCCTGCGGCGTCGGCATCGAACCGGGCGCGGACGACGCCGCCGCTCCGCCGTCCCGGGGGTTGTCCGCCGCCGCGCGCAGCACTTCCGAGAAACGGGCCAGTGGCTCCCGCTGCGCGGGTGCCGCGTCGTGGGCGACCTGGTCCGCGCGATCCGCGACGGAACGCAGCACTGCAGCGTCGGACAGCCCGAGATCCCGGGCCGCCATGGCGAGTTCGAGGGGCGGGTGAGAAGGGTTTGCGGTGGTGGCCCACTCCAGCAGGCCGGTGCGGACGGGGGAGGACAGGGATTCCCGCAGGGCGGGCTGGAGCGCCGGGACGTCCGCGAGCGCGAGCAGTTCGAGTGGCGGGGTGCTGCCGTAGCCGTGGGCGGCCTGGTCCAGCGGGCCGCGGTGGCCGAAGAGGGCGGCGAGCATGGCGGCCGCCGCGTACCGGTCCTCCACGGTGCGCACGTCTGAAACGCGGCGCATCAGTTCCGCCTGGGCAGGGGAACCCGCCTGGCGGACCGTGTCCAGCAGTGCAGGGTCCGCGCGCACCAGCCGCGCCGGTTCCTGCAGGGCCCGGGCGAGCTCCGGATCCAGTGAGTCACTCATGACGTCCGCCTTTCTCAGTCGTGGGGAAAGCCTACGGGAGGTCGAGGGCGCGGTGCGGGGCTAGGGTGATCGACTGTGACCCGCACCCCATCCGCGCCGACGCGCAAGGCCCCCGGAATCCTGCTGGCGGTGCTCATGGCCGCGATGGCCGCCGGGCCGGTGTTCAACTACGGGGTGGGTGCGCTGAGCGCCACCATCGTGGAGAGCTACGGGATCACCGAGGGGCAGTATGGGTTCATCATCACGGCGGTGTTCGTGGTAGCGGGTCTCGCGGCGCCGCTGCTGGGGGTGCTCGCGGACCGCATTGACACCCGCGTGCAGCTCACCCTGATCTTCGGGGGTGTGCTGGTGGCGTTCCTGCTCAGCGCCACGTGGCAGTCCTACGCCATGCTGCTGGTCGCGGCCCTGATTGCGGGTCTCGCGCAGTCCTTCTCCAACCCGGTGACCAACCGCATCGTCGCGCAGCGCGTGCCGCTGGCCCAGCGCTCCGCGTGGATGGGGTGGAAGCAGTCCGGGGTGCAGGTGGGTCTGCTGGTCGCGGGCCTCACGTTCCCGGTGGCGGGCGCGGCGTTCGGGTGGCGGGGTGCCGCACTGTTCGGCGCGCTGCTGTGCGTTCCCCTGCTCATCACGGGGTGGACCGTGGTCACCCGGCTACAGCGCCGCGCCCGAGAGAACACCCCGACGACGCCGCCCGCTCCCTCTCCCGTCGCGCCCTCCGCCGCGGCGTCGTCGGGGGCGCTGCCGCCCGCGGTGTGGCTGCTGACGCTGACGTCCTTCCTCAACGCGGTGGGCACGCAGGGCGTGAACGTGTACGCGTCCCTGTTCGCGGTGCGGGCCATGGGGTACACCGTCACGGTGGCCGGGTTGCTGCTGGGCATGATGGGGGTGATCGGGATCGGAAGCCGGATCGGGTGGGGCCGGGTGACCGGCAGGCTCGGCAGACCCGCACCGCTGATCCGGGTCATGAGCCTGGGCGGGATCGTGGGGCTCGGGCTGCTCGTGCTCGCGGAGACGACGCAGCAGCACTGGCTCATGTGGCTGGGCGTCGCCTTCCACGCCGCGCTGCCGCTGGCCGCGAACGTGGTGATCAACTCGGGAATCGTCGCCGCCGTGTCCGGGGCACGGATCGGTGTGGCGTCCGGACTGGTGGCCACCGGGATGTACCTGGGCTTCGCGCTGGGGCCCGTGGTGGTGGGCCAGCTCGTGGACCTCACGGGGGCGTTCACCGCCGGATGGGCCGCCGTCGCCGGGGCGTACGTGCTGTGCTTGGTGGTGGCGCTGGTGCTGGGGCGGGTTACTGACCGTCCAGTTCCTGGAGCCTGAGAAGCAATTCCTCCACCAAGAGGACGAACGATTCTGCTACCTCCCCTGCGTCGTCATCGGCGGCGTGCGCGGCCAGCTGTGGCAGGAGCGAGTTAGTGTCGGCAGAGCGCGTTGCCAGGAACGAGATTGCCTCGCGGGACTCACTGTCGGCTTCGGGAGAGCTGCGGTGGATCATGAACCTGTCAGCGAGAGGCGCAGTTTCTGTGGCGTACAAGAGACGAAAAATATCCAGCGAATCTTTGGCCTTGATGCGGTTCCGCTCGCCCGCCTGCATTGCCTCGTGGCGTTCCTTGATTTTGATGCACTTGGCCACGATTAGCGCAGCCGGAGACGCCACTAAGACCTGCGCCCTCCGAAAGTCTCGAGGGCTGAGGGCCTCGATGGTGCGCAATTCATTGTCGATGAGTGCGGGGGCCAGCCCACGGCCCCGTCTGGCCACGAAACTTTCGTGCGGTGGGATCTTGGCCGAACGGCGACCCTTCCCTGCCTGGTGCTCGGACACCATGAGGTCGACGGCTATGTCATTGCTGCTCAGCCACTGCCCAGGATTCCCACCGGGGCGGCGGGAGAAACCGTGCGCTGTGAGGGTCGCGGCGATTTCAGGTGTGGGGTCTAGCCTGTTGGCATCTAGGGCTAGGTCTGCGTCCGTGGTCATGACGGCGACGGCAAGTTCACCCTCCCCCGTCCACTCGTAGACGGCCTGCGCCCCGATGAGGATGATGGTTGAGCTGTGATCGCGCAGTGCGATAAGCGCGTCGATGAGTGCGGACCTGGCCATGACATATTCGACGGGAGCAGTCATTTGAACCTCCAAGACGTGCCGGTCTCTCCGCTGATCCAAGGTCGGCCGTCGTCTGGCAGCCGTTCCATCACTTGGTGCGCCAGGTCGGCTTCTCGGCCACCACTGGACTGGAGATCCACCAGAACCTGTCCCGTGGGCGCAAGTCTGAGTTCCGTCCGGGGCGAGACCCACCCCTCCTCCATAAGTCTGCCGTCCATGGGGGCAGCCAGAAGAACGTTTGCTCGCGCTCGCTCCCCGCGTCGCAGCCCCAGATCTTCGGCGAGAAGGAGTGGGTCTGCGGTGTACGCCAGGACGCGTTTTGCGGGGACCACGGCAGTGGTTCCCTCCGGCAGCAGGGCACGTCCTGCATGGACACCACTGAGCAGAACATCCTCTCTGCCGTGCAGCATCGTCAAGGCATGCTCCGGGCCCCTGGGGTCAAGCAGGGAGAGGGGGTGCCGATTGCCGGAGAGGAAGCTGTAGTCCTGCGCCCATCGGTAAATAAGTTCCCGGCGATGGATTGACTGAATCCCCCCCCGGGGGGTCCGGGTGATGATGCCTTCTCTTGTCAGGGTGGGTAGGAGCTTGGCAACTGTGCCGGGGCTGACACTGCATGCCAGGGCAAGCTCTCGCACACCGAGGGGGGCATCAGAGGTGATCAACTGTCGGAGGACGCGGGAGGTTGAGGGGCCCGTGAGGCGTTGAATTGTCTCATCACGTACCCAAGGTGCCCGGGTGGCCCCGGGGTGCGTCATGAGAATCGCGGGATAGCTGGAGACGATACGGACCCATCCCGTGGTGTCCACGCTATTGATGCCCAGTTCCTCCAACCGTCCACGAACGGAGGGGGGTATGTATTCCGCGAACAGTGCTGGTTCCCCGCCCGCCATGGAGGCATAGTGCGAAACCTGGTTGGCGACCTGGGAGAGCAGCTGACCACCTACCGAACGTTTCACCTCTGTGACCAGTTTGAGCGGTTCTCCGGCGGGGGGCGTGATGGTGACGATCGCATCCGGGCGAACAACGCGCCCGCCGCCGTCTGTGCCACCGAAGCCCACGCGGCGCGGTTCTTGCTGGGCCTCTATGTCCCACGAGCCAGGCAGGAGGGATCGAAGCAGCCCCGTGCACTCACGCAGGAGAACTGTTTCTTCAAACTGCTCGTTTCGCATATTGCGAAACTTAGCATATGAAGAAACAGTAGTCGCGGGTTCGTGGCGTCAATCTTGGCCCGCCCATCCTTCTGGATCCTGCCAAGCTGCTGCGTCTGGTTCGTTCGCCGGCTCCGTGGAAGAGCTGGCGCCAGGGCGTGCTGAACCCCCGGTTCGTGTGGTGCCATGGACCCATGAGCTCACCGCGCACGGACCTCGCCCAGACCCTCCGCCGCCTGGACGGCAGCAGCTACGGCGCCTACAAGCAGCTCAAGGGCTCGTGGCGGCTGGGGGATGCGGAGCTGATCGTGGACCGGGTGCAGTCGGACCCGTACGCCCCGCCGTCCCTGGCCCGGATCCGGGTCAGCCTGTCCGACACGAGGATCCCGCCCGAGCTGATCGCCACCCGGGACGCCCGCGTGGCCGCCGGGGACTTCCTCACCCGGGAGTTCGCCCGGGCCGCCCGGGACCTGGGTCCGCGCGGCGGCAAGGACTCCGGTGGCATCTCGATCCAGCGCACGGGCCAGGAGATCCTCGAGCGCTCCTCCGTGATCGTTCCGAATCCCGGGAACGCGGTGGATCCCGCCCCGGCACGCGAGTCCGGGATGCGCCGTGCGGGGGACGCCGGAACGGTGGACCGGGGGCGCGGAGCCGGCCGTGCGGCGTCGTCGGAGACCGCTGACGCGGGAGCCGTGGAGGTGCGCTGCGAGATCGCCCTGCCCGCCGCGGGCCGCCGCATCAAGGGCCATGCCGCGCACCGGCTGCTCACCGAGGTGCTGCCGGGCGTCGTCGAGCGCGCGCTGCGGTACGAGAACCTGGACGCCCGCGCCCTGCAGGCCCACGTGACCTCCCACCTGGACGCCCAGCACCTGCGGGAGCAGCTGCCGCAGCGTGGACTCGTGGCGTTCGTCGCGGACAGCGCCGTGCTGCCGCGCGCCTCCGGGCACCGGGACGAACCGCTTGCCCGGGGCGCCGTCCCGTTCGAGACGCCTCCGGAGCTGCGCGTGGAGCTCGAGCTCGAAGACGGGTCGACCGTGAGCGGCATGGGGATCCCCGAGGGCGTCACGGTGGTCGTGGGTGGCGGCTACCACGGCAAGTCCACGCTGCTGCAGGCCCTGGAGCGCGGGGTCTACAGCCACGTGCCTGGCGACGGCCGCGAACGCGTGGTCACCCTGCCGAGCGCCATGTCCGTGCGCGCGGAGGACGGCCGGGCCGTGAGCAACACGGACGTCTCGCCGTTCATCAACAACCTGCCCACCGGCGCGGACACCCGCGACTTCAGCACGTCCAACGCCTCCGGCTCCACGTCCCAGGCGGCCGCCACTGTGGAGGCCGTCGAGGCGCAGGCGGCGGTGCTCCTGCTGGACGAGGACACGTGCGCCACCAACCTCATGGTGCGGGACGAGCGGATGCGGGCCATGGTTCCGGGCGAACGCGAGCCCATCACACCGTTCGTGGACCGCGCGGGGGCCCTCTACACGGAGCGTGGGGTGTCTTCGATCCTGGTCACGGGTGGCTCCGGGGCGTTCCTGGACGTCGCGGACCTGGTGATAGCCATGGACGCCTACCGCGCCGTGGATGTCACCGACCGCGCCCGGCAGGTGGTGCGGGACTTCCCGCGCCCCGAGGACATGCGTCCTGCGGCATCCTTCGGGGAGATCCGCCCGCACGTTCCTGGCGGCGCCCCGGAAGCGCCCGGCACGGTCCCGGCCGAACGCGGTGCCATCCCGTCCGGACTAGGTGCCGCGGGGCACGACGTCTCCCGGTCCGGTCCGCGACATGGCGCCGCCCAGCGGGGCGGCAGGGACAAACCCGCTCGCGCTCGCGGTCTCGACACCATCCAGTGGGGCCGCGAGGACGTGGACCTCTCCGCTCTGAGCCAGCTCGTGGACCCTTCGCAGACGGAAGCGATTGCGCGGCTTCTGGAGGAGGTCGAGCGCACGGCCGACGGCCGCACTCCTCTGACCGAGCTGGTGGACGCGGCCCTGGAACGGGTGGTGCGGGACGGACTGGATGCCCTGGCCCACCACCGCGGCCACCCGGGCCATCTGGCCCTGCCCCGTGCGCAGGACGTGGTGGCGGCCTACCACCGGGTGCGCCGATGAGGGGCAGCGCGTGACCCCGGCAGCGGTGTGCGTCCCCTGGTACGGCTGCTCCCTCGGGGCAGAGGAGGGGCAGAAATCCGCGGCGGTGGAGCGCCGGCGGTGCACAGGCCGAGACTCGCAGAGGAGAAGGGGAGGAGAGACGCGCAGGTGGGGGGCGACGTCGTCCGGGGTTAGTTATCCACCGCGCGGCGAATGTCCTCCAGCGAAGTCAGCTCGCCCGCGTTGATGCGTTCGCGCACCGACTCGTACTGCTCCTGGGAGGACGCGAACGGGATCTCCTGCCCCTGGGCATCCAGCAGGCGGCCGTCCACGAACTGGTCGCCGTCCTGCAGTGCGCCGGCCTCGCGCGGGGAGAGCACCCGCAGCCCCACGGTGTTCATGCCCATGGCCTCGGTGGTGCGCCGGCTGCGGCCCATCTCGTTGAAGAAGAAGTTCAGGACCAGCGCGGCCACGGCGGCGGACGAGATGCCGGAAGAGAAGATGATGCCCACCCAGTCGGGGAACGCGTCGTAGAAGGTGGGGACCACGATCGGGACCATGCCGAAGGACAGGGAGACGGCCACGATGATCAGGTTCATGCCGCCGCGGTAGTCCACACGGGCCAGCGTGCGGATGCCCGAGGACATCACGGTGCCGAAGAGCACGAAGCCCGCACCGCCCATCACCGGCAGGGGGATGGCGGCGATGACCTGGCCGAGCACGGGCAGCATGCCCAGCAGCACCATGAACACGCCACCCAGGGCCACCACGTAGCGGCTCTTGACCTTGGTGATCGCCACCAGGCCCACGTTCTGCACGAACGCCGTCTGCGTGAAGGAGTTGAACACCGGCGCCACAGCGGAGGACAGCATGTCCGCGCGCAGCCCGTCCGCGATGCGTGCCGAGTTGATGCGCGAGCCCGTGATCTCGGACAGGGCCAGGATGTCAGCGGTGGTCTCCGCCATGTTCACCAGGATCACAATGCCCATGGCCACGATCGCCGCCATGTGGAACGTGGGTGCACCGAAGTGGAAGGGGGAGGGCAGCGCAACCCACGGCCCCTGCCCCACGTGCGAAAAGTCCGCCATGCCGGTGGCCCACGCCACCACGGTGCCCACCACGATCGCCACCAGGATGGCCAGCCGTGACAGCACCGCTCCGCCGAACTTGGACAGCAGCAGCACGGCAAGCAGCGTGACCCCCGCCAGGGCGATGTTGCCCAGTGAGCCGTAGCCGGGTGCCTTCTCGTCCCCGCCCATGGACCACGACGCCGCCACGGGCACCAGGGTGATGCCAATGGTCGTGATGATGGACCCCGTGACCACGGGCGGAAAGAAGCGCAGCACGCGGGCAAAGAAGGGGGCCACCAGGAACCCGAAGGCGGAGGCCACCATGATGGAGCCCATCACCGACTGGATGCCGCCCCCCGTGGCCAGCACGGACAGCATCGTGGCGATCCCGGTGAAGGAGACCCCCTGCACGAGCGGCAGCTGGGAACCGATCCGCGGCAGCCCCCACGCCTGCAGGAACGTGGCGAACCCGCCCACGAACAGGGCGGCGGCCACGAGCAGGGCGGTGGTGGCGGCGTCGTACCCGGCGGCACTGGCCACCACGAGCGGCACGGCGATCAGACCGCCGTACATGGTGAGGATGTGCTGCACGGCGTACGCCACGGTGCGCCCGGCGCCCAGCCGTTCGTCCTCGGGGCGGGACCCCCGCTCGTGGGAAAGGGCGGGTGATGCGCTGCTGGGCATGAGGATCCTCGATCGGGGCAGTCGTGAGGGGACACAGAAAGTGTAGGCGGGCGCGGCGCGTGCAGTGCCCGCCGCGCAAAACCGACTACCCTACGGGAATGGCCTTTCACGCGGACTCCACCGAACTGGACAACAAGGAAATCCTGACCTGGGAGGGGTTCGGGACCGCCACCCGGGAACTCGCCCAGCAGATCGTGGACTCGGAATTCGTCCCAGACATCATCATCGCGGTGGCGCGCGGTGGTCTGCTGCCCGCCGGGGCACTGTCCTACGCCATGGGCGTGAAGCTCTCTGACGCCGTGAACGTCGAGTTCTACACGGACGTCCACGAGACCCTTCCGGACCCGGTGCTGCTCGCCCCCATGCTGGACACGGACTCCATCAGCGACAAGAAGGTGCTGGTCGTGGACGACGTCGTGGACTCCGGACGCACCCTTTCCCTCGTGCTGGAGCTGCTGCGCGGCTATGGCGCCGAGTGCCGCTCCGCCGTGGTCTACGAGAAGCCCCGCTCGGAGGTCCGTCCGGACTTCTCCTGGAAGTCCACGGACGAGTGGATTGTCTTCCCGTGGTCCGCGCAGGAGCCGGTGACCAAGCAGGGCTGATCCGCCCGTCGGCGCCGCCCCGCGCGCTGCAAAAACTCAGCAGGTGCCGTCTACCGAACAGTAGATGGCACCTGCTCCGTTACAGCACGCGATTGCGGGGGGGCGGGGCGTGGGGGGTCTGGTGCGCGAGGTGCTACTTCTTGACCCGCTCCCACACCAGCCCGGCCGTGGCCTCCGCGATGGCCCGCTCCTCGTCCGTGGCCACCACGAGGACCTCGATTGCGGAGGTCTCCGCACTGATGCGGGCCACGTCCCCCCGGGGGGCCTCGTTGAGCGTGGGGTCCAGGGTGATCCCGAGCGCGCCCAACTGGTCGCACACCAGGGCGCGGAACTTGGAGGAGTTCTCGCCGATGCCCGCCGTGAAGATCAGCGCGTGGGCTCCACCGACTGCCACGTGGTAGCCGCCGATGTACTTCGCCAGGCGGTAGGCGGCCATGTCCAGTGCGAGCTGCGCCCGCCGGTCCCCGGAGCTGGCCCGCTGCGCCACGGCCCGCATGTCCGAGTCCCCGCAGACGCCCTGCAGACCGGACTCGTTGTTGAGGATTCGGTTCATGTCCTGGGCGCTCATCCCGGGGTTGCGCTCCAGCATGGCGGTGACCACGGAGGGGTCCAGGTCCCCGCTACGGGTGCCCATGACCAGTCCGGCCAGGGGGGTGTAGCCCATGGAGGTGTCGTAGGAGCGGCCCTCGCGGATGGCGGTGGCCGAGGCGCCGTTGCCCAGGTGGGCCACCACGGTGTTGAACTGTTCCCGCGGGATGCCCAGGAACTCGCAAGCCTTGCCGGTCACGTAGTCGTGCGAGGTGCCGTGGAAACCGTAGCGGCGCATCCCGTGTAGCTCGTACCACTGCTCGGGGACGGCGTAGCGCCAGGCCTTCTCGGGCATCGTGCGGTGGAAGGCGGTGTCGAACACGCACACCTGGGGCATCCCCGGATAGGTCTTCTGGATGGCCCGCAGTCCCAGGGCATGCGCGGGGTTGTGCAGCGGTGCCAGCGGGGCCAGCCGCTCGATCGCCCGGATGATCTCGTTGTTCACCAGCACGGGGGCGGAGAAGCGCTCGCCACCGTGCACCACGCGGTGGCCCGCGGCGTCGATGGTGCGCCCGCCGAGCTCTTCGTCCAGACGCTGGGCGAGGATTTCCAGGGCCTGGGTGTGGTCCTGGATCTCCGACGTGCCGATGTTCTCGATCAGCCCCTTGGTGATCACCTCGCCGCCGGCCATTCCCGCCGTGGCCGTGGCGAGGGGGACGTTCTCGTCGATCGCGGGCATGGAGGAAGTGTAGGCCTGCGGTTCCCCGTCCGCCGGTTCGACCTCCCGCACCTGGTACTTGATGGAGGACGAGCCGCAGTTGACGACCAGTACGAGCATGGTGGTTTCCCTTCGGCGGCGCGCGGGCCGCGGTTGCCAGTGGCGGAGTTCGGGGTTGACGACGCCGCTGCGTCACCAACGCGGACACGGCGGCCCCGCGCGCGGGGCCGCCGTGTCGTCACAGCGTTTGTGCTTGGATCGCGGTGATCGCGACCGTGTTGACGATGTCGTCCACGGTGCAGCCGCGGGAGAGGTCGTTCACGGGCTTGCGCAGCCCCTGCAGCACGGGGCCCACGGCCACCGCGCCCGCGGACTGCTGGACGGCCTTGTAGGTGTTGTTGCCGGTGTTCAGGTCCGGGAACACGAACACGGTGGCCTGCCCCGCGACGTGCGAGCCCGGCAGCTTGGACCTGGCTATCGAGGCGTCTACGGCAGCGTCGTACTGGATGGGGCCCTCCACCTCGAAGTCCGGGTTCGCGGCGCGCACGAGCTCGGTGGCCGCGCGCACCCGCTCCACGTCCTCGCCGGAGCCGGAACCGCCGGTGGAGTAGGAGAGCATGGCCACCCGGGGGTCCACGCCGAACTCGCGGGCGGTCTGCGCGGAGGCCAGGGCGATGTCCGCGAGCTGCTGCTCGTCCGGGTTGGGGTTCACAGCGCAGTCGCCGTAGACGAGCACGCGGTCTGCGAGCAGCATGAAGAACACCGAGGAGACGATGTTCACGCCCTCCCGGGTCTTCACAAACTCGAGGGCCGGGCGGATGGTGTTCGCGGTGGTGTGTGCGGCGCCGGAGACCATGCCGTCCACGTCCCCCATCTGCACCATCATGGTCCCGAAGTAGGAACCGTCGGTCATCCGTTCGAGGGCCTGTTCCTTGCTCACACCCTTGTGGGAGCGCAGTTTCACGTACTCGTCGGCGTATTTCTCGCGCAGTGCGGCGTCGTGCTGGAAGTCGACGACGTGCAGACCCTCGGCGTCGAAGTCGAGATCGATGCCCTCCGACTGTGCGAGCGCCCGGACGCTCTCGGGTTCGCCCAGCACGGTGAGGTCGCAGAAGTTGCGGCGGTGGATCATCTCCGCGGCGCGCAGGATGCGGGGGTCGTCACCCTCGGGCAGCACGATGTGCTTGCGGTCCGCGCGCGCGGATTCCACGAGCTCGTGGAGGAAACGCAGCGGCGTGCGCTTGACGGGTCGCGGCAGGGAGAGCCGGTCGGAGAGTTCGTCGCTGTCCACGTACTCGGCCCACGCGCCGCGCGCGGCGGCGATCTTGCGGGAGTGGGCGCCGGCCAGGGTACCGCGCGTGGTGCCCACGGCCTCCGCGGTGGAGAACGTGTCCTGGTCGGTGGTCAGCACGGGGAACGGCGCCGCGGCCAGCAAGGACGCGACCGCGCCCTCGGGGCGGAACCCGCCCGTGAGCAACATTCCCGCGGGCACGGGCAGGGTCGAGGCGAACGACGACGCCAGGGTCGCAGAGACCACGTCCGTCCGGTCCCCGGGGGTGATCACCAGATCCCCGTCCGCGATCTGGTCCAGGAAGTTCCCGGCGGTCATCGCGGCCACCTTCACGGCCTTGATGTCGCGGTCCAGGGACGTAGAGTTGAAGTCCGTGCCGTAGCCCTGGGCATCCACGAGCTCGGCGACGGTGGGGTTCGAGATCGCGGGGATCTCCGGGATCACGTACGCGGGGAGGTTGTGGTTGCCGGGCTTGGCCTCCCGGCGGATCTGCTCCGCCTGCTCCGGGTCCGCGCGGTTGACAATCACGGCGTAGATGTCGCACCCGGCCTGGCGCAGCTCGGTGCGGGTCACGTCGATCGCGTTGAGCACGTCCTTCACACGCCCGGACTCGTGGGCTCCGATCACCGCGGCCACGGAGCAGCCCATGTTGTTGGCCAGGCGGGCGTTGAGGTCGAACTCGGCGGTGACAGCGTTGTGGGCCAGCAGGTCGGTGCCGTCCACGACGATCACATCGCACTCCAGCGCCATCTCGGAGTACACGGCCATGGCGGCGGAGTCGAGGTCGTCGTGCTCACCGGAGGCGAGGATCTCGCGGCAGCGCTCCAGAGACACCGCGCCCCGGCACCGGGAGTCCGGGAGGTCGAAGGTGCGCTTCATGAGCTGCAGGACGGAGTCGTCTTCCGGTGCCGCGCCGTCGAAGACCGGACGGAAGAAACCCAGGGCGTCCGTGCGCTTGAACATGGTGTCCGCGAGGCCCAGTGCCACCAGCGTCTTGCCGCTCCGCGGTGTCATGGCGGAAATGTAGATGCCCTGCGTCATGGAACGAGCTCCCTCACGGTCGACCGGCTATACGTCCCAGTCTAGGGAACCCGCCTCCGACCACGAGTCGTCCCACCGGGCTGGTTTCGTACGAAAATCGCATGAACAGGCGGTGTGCGGGCCTCGGGGCCGACGCCGAGGGAACACATTGTGGCGGGGGTCGCGCTCGCCCGACACCGGTGCGAGACTGGGTCCATGTTGGTTGCCTTCTCAGTTTCCCCCAGCGGCGGGGACAACCCGGACGCCTCCGTCCACGACGCGGTGGCCGCGGCGGTGCACGTGGTGCGCGAGTCCGGGCTGCCCAACCGCACAGATTCCATGTTCACCACCATCGAGGGTGAGTGGGACGAGTGCATGGCCGTGGTCAAGGAAGCCACGGCCGCGGTGGCCGATTACGGCCCGCATGTGTCCCTCGTGCTCAAGGCGGACATCCGCCCGGGGCACACCGGTGAGCTCGCGGGCAAGGTGGAGCGCCTCGAGTCCGCCCTGCACACCCACGAGCTCGGTAGGTCCCAGGAGCGGCGTGGGATCACGACCGGTGACAACTAGCGGCCTCCCCAACCTGTGCGTGTCCAGCGGCGAGCGCGCGGGTGAGCACGAGCGGGCGAGCACGTGGGTGACGTCACACAGGTGAGCAGGAAGAACCGGAAGAAGGGCACGGAAGCGGGTGGCGCGGCGTCGTCGTCGGATGCTCCGGGGCTCGTGGAGCGCACCTGGACCACGGACACCGGGACCGTGGAACTGCAGCGGGATCCTTACGTCCCGGGGGCGTGGTTGCTGCGCGTGAACGGGGTGCCGTCCTCGCACATCGTCCCGGACCGCCCGGACCAGCTCGAGTTCGAGTACATGCGCTGGTTCTCCACCGTGGTCGAGGAGCATGTGAACACGCACCTGAATCCCACCTCGCTGCGGGTCCTGCACCTGGGCGGCGGCGCGTGTTCCATGGCCCGCTACCTCGCGTGGCGCTATCCGCAGGCACGCCAGGTGGTCGTGGAGTTCGACGCCGCTCTCACGCGCCTCGTGCGCGAATGGCTCGATCTGCCCCGCGCACCGCTGCTGCGGATCCGCGCGGGCGAGGCCCGGGAGGTCACGGAGACACTCACGGAGGACTCGCGCGACGTCGTGCTGCGGGACGTCTTCGCGGGGGAGCAGACCCCGGGACACCTGCGCACGGTGGAGTTCACCCGGCACGTGGACCGGGTGCTCTCCCCGGACGGGATCTACGTGCTGAACGTGGGGGACACTCGCAACCTCAAGGGCACACGCGCGGAGATCGCCGCGTTGCTCGAGGTCTTCGAGCACGTGGCCGCCGTCGCGGATCCCGCGATGCTCAAGGGCCGCCGCTACGGCAACGTGGTGCTCGCGGCCTCCCGCGCCGCCCTGCCCGCGGCCGGTTCCGCCGACGCCGCCGCGCTCGCCAAGGAGCTACTGGGCGGTTCCCTGCCCGCGCAGTACAAGGACACCGCGTGGTGCCGGGAGTTCGCGGGGGATGCCCAGCCGTGGCAGGACAAGCCCGCGGATCCGGTCCCGATGCCCCCACCCGGCAACGGTTCCGAGGCGTGACCCGTCACGGCACCCGCGGGGGCTGAGCGCGGAATGGCGCGAGTGGCGTCGTCGTCAGGAGAAGGGCGGTGTCAGCGGGTCCAACCCTCTACGACGCCGATGCCGAAGAACAGCACGAAGGCGAGCGCCACCACGTACATGAGTGGGTGGACGTCCTTGGCGCGGCCCTGCACCAGGCGGATGAAGACGTAAGAGACGAAGCCCGCGCCGATGCCGTTGGCGATCGAGTAGGTGAACGGCATGACGGCGAAGGCCAGGAACGCGGGGACGGAGACACCCCAGTCGCTCCAGTCGATGTGCACCACGTTGCGGGCCATCAGGAAGCCCACGACCACCATGGCCGGGGCCACGGCCTCGAAGGGCACCACGTTCACGAGCGGGGTGAGGAACATGGCCGCGAGGAACAGCACGCCGGTGACCACGTTGGCAAGACCGGTGCGGGCGCCCTCGGCGATACCCGTGGAGGACTCCACGAAGATCTGGTTCGAGGACACGGAACCGGTACCGCCGGCCACCGCGCCCAGCGCGTCGACGAGCAGCACGCGGTCCACGCGTTCGATCCGTCCGTTCGCGTCCACGAGACCCGCTTGTTGGGACAGGCCCACCATGGTGCCCATCGCATCGAAGAAGATGGAGAGCAGGATCGTGAAGATCAACAGGGCGCACGCGATGACCCCGAGCTGACGGAACGCGTCGATGGGCGCGGCCGCACCGATCAGGGACAGGTCCGGTAGGGCGAACAGACCCTCGGGGTTGGCGGGTACCACCAGCGACCAGCCGTGAGGGTTCTCGGTCGCGGACCCCGCGGGGGAGACCGCTTCCAACACGTGCGCCAGGATGGTAGTGAGCACCACGGAGATCAGGATCCCGCCCTTGACGTTGCGCACCACGAACGCCACGGTCAGCAACAACCCCACCACGAACGTGAGCGTGGGCCAGCCGAACAGCTGACCGCCGTTGCCCAGTTGCACGGGAACCGTGGTGTGGGCGGCGTCCGGGATCCGCCGCACGAAGCCGGCGTTGACGAAACCGAGCAGTGCGATGAACAGCCCGATCCCCACCACGATCGCGGTCTTGAGGGAGTCCGGCACGGCGTTGAACACGGCGGTGCGGAACCCGGTGAGCACCAGGATCACCATGATCACACCGGCCCAGATGACCAGACCCATGACCTCGGGCCATGTGAGCCCCGGGTTCGTGGCGATCGTCACGGCCAGGAACGCGTTGACGCCCAGACCCGTGGCCATGCCGAACGGGGACTTGGCCCACAGCCCCATGAGGATGGTCAGCACGCCGGCCACGAGTGCGGTCATCGCGGCGACACGTTCACCGCCCAGGATGTTGCCCGCGCCGTCCTCGCCGTAGCCCAGCACGAGAGGATTGAGCACCACGATGTAGCTCATGGCGATGAACGTGGCCACGCCACCGCGGATCTCACGGCCCACGGTGGAGCCGCGACGGGTGATCGAGAAGTAGCGGTCCAGTCCGCCTCGCGGTTCGGTCCGGGTGGCTGGCGGAGTGCTTGACGACATGGGGATCCTCACGGACGGCTGGGCAGGGAGCACCGACAACGGCGGGGGTGTTTGTGTAGAAATACTACGTCGATGCCGCTCGCACCCTCCGCAGATGCTCGTTCGTCCGCCCGTGTTTAGGCACTAATGAGTTGATGTCACTACCGTGGAGGCAGTCCCCGCAAGCACGTGAGACACGCGTGCGCGTCGAAAGGAATTCCGTGGCAACTTCCAACACCCAACGTCCGCTGCGCGTGGCCGTGATCGGCGCAGGCCCGGCCGGCATCTACGCCGCGGACATGCTCACCAAGACCGAGGCGGTCCGTGAGGGTGAGCTCGAGGTCAGCGTGGATCTGTTCGACCGTTACCCCACCCCGTTCGGGCTCATCCGCTACGGCGTGGCCCCGGACCACCCCCGGATCAAGGGCATCATCACGGCGCTGCGTTCCATCCTGGACCGTGGTGACATCCGGTTCTTCGGCAACGTGGAGTACGGCAAGGACATCACCCTCGGGGAGTTCCTGACCCACTACGACGCCGTCATCTTCGCCACGGGTGCGGTCAACGACGCGCCGCTGCAGATCCCCGGCGCGGACCTGGACGGCTCCTACGGCGCCGCCCGTTTCGTGGCGTGGTACGACGGCCACCCCGACTACCCGCGCACGTGGCCGCTCGAGGCCAAGGAGATCGCGGTGATCGGCAACGGCAACGTGGCCCTGGACGTGGCTCGCGTGCTGTCCAAGCACGCCGAGGACATGCTCGTGACCGAGATCCCGGGCAACGTGTACCAGGGGCTGCGCAAGTCCCCCGTCACGGACGTACACATCTTCGGCCGCCGCGGTCCCGCCCAGATCAAGTTCACGCCGCTCGAGCTACGTGAACTCGCGAAGTCCCGTGACGTGGACATCGTGGTCTACGACGACGACTTCCAGTTCGACGAGGCCTCCGAGAAGGCCATGACCGAGAACAACCAGATCAAGGTCATGATGAAGACGCTGCAGAAGTGGCGCGAGGACGATTCCCCCAAGACGGCGTCCCGTCGCCTGCACCTGCACTTCCTGCAGACCCCGGACGAGATCCTCGGGGACGAGAACGGCAAGGTCCGCGCGATCCGCATGGAACGCACCCGGCTCAACGGGGACGCCTCCGTGACCGGCACGGGTGAGTACACCGAGTTCCCCGTGCAGGCCGTCTACCACGCGATCGGGTACCTGGGCTCGCCCCTGCCCGAGTTGCCGTTCGATCCCGAACGCGGGGTGATCCTCAACGAGGAGGGCCGCGTGATCGAGGCGGACGGTTCCCCGGTTCCCGGCGTGTACGCCACGGGCTGGATCAAGCGCGGCCCCGTGGGCCTGATCGGGGCCACCAAGTCCGACGCCCTCGAGACCGTGAACCACATCATGGAGGACCGCGCGTCCCTCGCGGATCCGGATCACCCGCAGCCCGAGGCCGTGGTGGAACTGCTCGAGGACAAGGGCGTTCAGTACACCACGTGGGACGGCTGGCTCGTGCTGGACGAGTACGAACAGAGCTTGGGCCAGTCCTCCCACGACGCCGAGGGCAACCCCCGCGAGCGCGTCAAGGTCGTGGAGCGGGACGAGATGATCTCGGTCTCGCGCGAGGGCGTCGCCAAGTAGTCACGCGCCCGCGCTCCAGCGGCCCGCACCCGGGTTCATGACACCGGGGTGCGGGCCGCGGCCGTTCCCGACTCAGACCCCCAGGACCTCCCGGGTGTGTTCACCCAGCAGCACGCCGTCGGGATCGAGTTCGGCGCGCAACGCGAGGAACTCGTCCCAGTGCGGATAGCTCGACGCGAGGTCCTCGGCGGTACGGGTGTGCAGGGTGCCCCAGTGCGGGCGCCCGCCGTGGGCCACGAAGATCTCCTCCGCCGCGCGGAAGAACGTCTTGTGGGGGCGCTTGCCGTACTGGCGCAGGTTGATCCACCCCGTGTACCGGCCTGCCGCGGGGGAGAGGTAGCCCTGTTCCGGCGGGGAGCAGCGCACGTGCATGGGGAACGTGAGCTCGTACCCGTCCCGTTCTACGAGGGCCTTCAGTTCCCGGAACGCGGGGGCGGTGGCCTCCAGGGGCAGGGCGTGCTCGCTGGCCACGTAGTGCACCGGACGTGAGGCCGTGAAGGCCCGGTAGGAGATGTCCGTGTAGCGCCGGGAACTCACGGCCATGGAGCCGATCTTGTTCAACCCGCCCACAGCGCGGGGCATCAGGGCGCCCACGCGTCCCAGGCCGGCGGAGAGGGAGGTGCGCAGAACGGCGTCGTCGGTGCGGCGCAGCGCGCGGGAGATCGGTGAGGCGGGACGCGTGTAGGTCGCGGAGAGCCGGTGCAGGCGGCTCATGATGCGTGTGTGGGCCACGGACGTGCCGGGCACCCAGGAGAACTCGAAGTGGTCCGCGCCGGACATCCGTTCCTGCAGCGAGTCCACCAGCCCGGCGACGGGTTCGCGGAACTCCGCGCAGTGCAGGCGGAACGCGCTCACGCAGCGCAGCGTGACCGTGAGGACCACGCCCAGCACGCCCAGGTGCACGCGGGCCGCGCGCAGCAGCTCGGAGCGGTGGGTCTCGGAGCACGTGACCACGTCCCCGGAGGGCGTCGCGAGGCTGACCCCGATCACTTGGTCCCCCAGTGAGGGCTGGCCGAGCCCCGTGCCGTGGGTTCCCGTGGCGATTGCTCCCGCCACGGTCATGTGGGCGCAGTCCGGCAGGTTGGCCAGGGCCAGGCCGTGCTCCTCCAGGATCAGGTTGAGCTGGTGCACCGTGGTGCCCGCGAAGACCGTGACCTGCTGGCGGTCCTCGTCCACGCTCGCGAGCCCGGTGAGCGCGGAGGTGTCCAGGCGGACCCCGTCCGTGGGCACCAGCGGGGACCAGCTGTGACCGGAGCCCGAGGGCCGGACGCTCTTGCCCGCTGCCACGGCCTCCTCGAGCACGTGCAACACCTGGTCCGAGTCGTCCGGGCGCACCGTGACGGAGGGTCTCGCGGTGAGATTGCCGCCCCAGGAATGCCATGCGGTGCTCCTCACCTGCGCCGTCATGGCGGGCTGGTGCGCTGATCCGCGTGTGCTCACGGTTCGTCTCCGTTCCGGGGTCCCGGGGACCCCTGTGCAGGACGGGCCGGTGCCGCAGGCCGTGCCGCCCCCGGGATCGATCCGTCGAGTGTCTCCCCGTCCCCGTGCGTGCCGTGGCGTGCGACCGGGGCGTCGGTTCCGAACCACACCATCATGTCACCGACCCCGCCCGATCCGCTCCCCGCGTGACTAGGCTGGGGCCAGGAACCGAGGGCGCAGGAGGATCATCATGGACACACGTACTGCCGAGATCGTGGTGGGCGTGGACGGCTCCGAGCAGAGCATGGGCGCACTGCACTGGGCCGCCCGTGAGGCCCGGCGCCGCGGCGCGCCCCTCCACGTTGTCACCGCCTATTCCGTCCCCATGTTCGGCGGCTCCACGTTCGACGTGGGCTATGCGGCGTTCGACGACACCGCCATGAACCGCGCCGTGGAGGACCTCGTGGGCGAGGCACGACGCCGCGTGGCCGAGTTGGACGTGGGCGTCCGGTCCACCGTCCAGGCCGGGGACCCCTCCGGCGTGTTGCTCGAGCTGAGCGAGGACGCCCAGTTGTTGGTCCTGGGTTCGCGTGGCCGGGGCGGGTTGATCGGCCGCCTGCTGGGTTCGGTCTCCACCGCGGTGCCCGCCCACGCGCACTGCCCCGTGGGGATCGTCCCCCTGCAGTGGGGCAGGGAGTACCAGTTGCACGAGAACGTGAGCCGCCGCCAGTCGTTCGTGGACGGCGTGACCGTGGGCTCGGACGGTTCCGAACAGGCGAGTTCGGCGATGCTGTGGGCCGCGGAGGAGGCCGAACAGCTGGGGGTGCCGCTGACCGTGGTGTGCGCCGCGCCGTCGGACTCCGGATCCTCCGCGTGGCTGCCCTCGCCCGTGGACTTCGACAACCTGCGCGGGGAGATCCAGGCCGCGATCGACGCCGGTGTGCGGTGGTTGCGCGGGCACTTCCCGAACGTGGACATCACCGGTGAGCTCGTGGACGGGTCACCCATCCAGGTGCTCGTGGAACGCTCCGCCCAGAACCAACTGGTCGTCACGGGAACCCGCGGTCGTGGTGGGTTCGCGGGCATGCTGCTGGGCTCCACGTCCCAGGGGGTGCTGCACAACAGCGCGGGGCCGGCCATGATCGTGCCGTGCATCCGGGATCCGCGGCTCTCCGACCGGCCGGACGTCGCGATCTGAATCGAGGCGGCGCCGCTGCTCGGTGCCGGCGCCCGGTGTTGAACGCGATGTGCCCCATCGGGGTGCCGCCCCCGGGGTGCCATCCCCGCCGTTTCGCGGCGTGCGCGGTCCCGGCGGGACACCGCGCGGGTTTGTGCAACCGAGCCGTTTGCCTCTAAGCTACTCACGGTCCATCGTCCGATATTGCCGCTGGTGATGCTCGGACGGCGTTCTGGCCCCCATCGTCTAGCGGCCTAGGACACCGCCCTTTCACGGCGGCGGCACGGGTTCGAATCCCGTTGGGGGTACGGTTTCCGGTGTGAGGTACCGCGGGGTGAACGATTTGCACAGTGAGTCGTTCGTCCTGGTAGGATATTCACTCGTTGGAAACAATCAAGGCCCTGTAGCGCAGTTGGTTAGCGCGCCGCCCTGTCACGGCGGAGGTCGCGGGTTCAAGTCCCGTCAGGGTCGCTCAGGCGGCGATGAAAAGGAAACTTTTCGCGCCGTCGCGGCATATCACCGGAGGTTGCCTCCGGGAACGTGCCTGGCTCTGTAGCTCAGTTGGTAGAGCGTACGACTGAAAATCGTAAGGTCACCGGATCGACGCCGGTCGGAGCCACTGAACCCCCGCGTGGCTTCTACACGCGGGGGTTCTTTCATGCCCTCCCCATTTCTCGGGACATCCTTTCGGGCAGCCCGGCGGGCGACGGACGGCCTCTCGTCGGGCAGCCCGGCACGTGCCGGGCCGCGACGTCGTCGTGGTGGCTCGCACCCGACCCCCAGGGTGCGCGGAGGTTGGGACCCTAGCGTGGTGAGGGCCATTCGCGGACGCTGCGGAAGGCTCTCGCGGTCCCGCCGCTCTGGATCTCGTCGGCCCGCGAGCGCGGCCAGTCGCGACGTCGCGGGCGGCGGCGTCGTCACAGCGGGACCCGACGTCGGATCGGACGGGCTCGGGCGCCCCGGATCGGAAGGATCAGCCGTGAATCATCGAGTGCGCGCACTGCTGGCGGGAGCCGGTCTCATCGTGCTCCTCACGGCGTGCGGCGCGCGGCAGGGTCAGACCACCACGATCGAACTCTCGCCCATCACACCGACCGCGAGCGCCCCCGCGCCACACGCGCCGGCCGCGACCCCCGCGGACACCCAGACGTGCTTCGATGTGGCCGAGGTCTACAGCGGCCTGGAACTGCTGCCCCTCACCGACCACAGCGAGGAGGAGGACGCGGACGAGGACGCCCTGGAACAGGCCCGCGATTCCGTCAGCCGCCTGCGGGGGAAACTTCCCGCCGCGGTGCGTCCGGCGTTCGACGACGTCCGGGACATCCTCGACGACGCCGGCGCCACCCTGCAGCCCGCGGAGGCCGTGCGGATCCACCGGGCGCTGGAGCCGGCCGAGTCGTGGTTGCGGGCCAATTGCGCGAGCACGCCGCGCCACTGACCCAGGGATTCGTATCGAGCTTTGCCCCTCGGGGGCGAGACTCAGCTGACGATGAGGGCCGGCCCGGGAACGAAACTCACCTCGGGAGCGGGGCTCACTTCGGGAGCGGGGCTCACTTCAGGCGTAGCCACACCGCGCTGTCCACGCTCAGCCGGTCATTGACCACGGCGTTCTGACCGCTCGCCAGGAGCAGCTCACCGCGGGAGAGCTCGTCGAATCCGACCTCGCTCTCCCCGAGGTTCGCGGCCACCAACACGGTCTCGCCGGTCCCGCACGTCATGGTGTAGGCGAGGACATCCTGGTCACCCTCGCTCAGGGGATGCCACGCGAACTCGGCCGTGCCCAGTTCCAGGTCGTGCCGGAGTTCCAGAGCCCGGCGGTACAGGTTGAGCGTGGACTGCGGGTCACCCAGTTGGTGGTCCACCGTGATCCCAGCGAAGGACTCGGGCTGCGGCAACCACGGATCCGGACCGAAACCCAGCCCGTCACCCACGGGAGCCCACGGCAGGGGGACGCGAGCGCCGTCGCGCCCCAGCTCCGAACCCGCGGTGCGATGGAAGGTAGGGTCCTGCCGCGCGGCATCCGGCAACTCGGTGTGCTCCGGCAGACCGAGCTCGTCGCCCTGGTAGATGTACGCGGAACCCGGGAGGGAGAGCTCCACGAGGGCGGCGGCGCGCGCCCGGCGCAGCCCCTGACCGGCATGCGGTTGCTCGTCCTGCGCGCCGATCCCGTTGGGGTAGGCCGTGCGGGAGCCCAACCCGTAGCGCGAGGCGTGGCGGACCGTGTCGTGATTGGAGAGCACCCACGTGGACGGCGCGCCGACGGCCGCATTGGCGCGCAGGGAGATCTCGACGGTGTCCCGCATGCGGTCGCGATGCCACCCGGCCACCAGGAAGTCGAAGTTGAAGGCCTGCTGCGCCTCGTCCGGGCGCACATAGCGAGCCAGGCGCTCGGCGGGACCCACCCATGCCTCCACCACGAGCATGCGATCACCGGGGTACTCCTGAAGCACCGTGTGCCAGTCCCGGTAGATCTCGTGCACCCCGTCCTGGTCGAAGTAGGGGCCGGTGTCCATGGTCTTGCTGGGCCCGTCGGGCTCGTCCTGGGCGCCCTGGACATCCGTGCCCTCGACCATGTGGACCTGCTCGTCCCAGTCCGGCAGGCCCGGGGCCTTGATCATGCCGTGGGCCACGTCCACCCGGAAACCGTCCGCCCCGCGGTCCAGCCAGAACCGCAGGATCGCCCGGAACTCCTCCCACACCTCCGGGTTCTCCCAGTTGAGGTCTGGTTGGGAAGAATCGAACAGGTGCAGATACCACTGCCCGTCCGGCACCCGGGTCCACGCCCGGCCCCCGAACAAGGACTTCCAATTGTTGGGCGGCTCCTCGCCGTTCTCGCCCCTGCCCTCGCGGAACATGTAGCGGTCCCGCTCCGGGGAGCCCGGCTCGGAGGTCAGGGCGGCCCGGAACCACTCGTGGTCCTCGGACGTGTGATTGGGTACCAGGTCCACGATGATCTTCAGGCCCAACCGGTGCGCTTCCTCCCGCATCCGGTCGAAGTCCTCGAGCGAACCGAAGCGCGGATCCACGGTGCGGTAGTCCGCGACGTCGTACCCGGCGTCGTGCTGCGGGGAGAGGTAGAACGGGGAGAGCCACACCGCGTCCACGCCCAGGTGCTTGAGGTACGGCAGCTTCTGGGTGACCCCGCCCAGGTCCCCCATGCCGTCCCCATTGGAGTCCTTGAAGGAGCGGGGATACACCTGGTAGATGACGGCGTCGCGCCACCATTCCGTGCCGGTCGCGGTACGGGCGCTGGTGTCGCTGGCGCTGACAGTGGAGACCGAGGCGGTCTGGTCGGACCGGGCGGAGGGAGCCGTGGCGCGGTGGTCGGAGTGCGTTGAGGGGTCGGAAGTCACGGGATCCAGGCTACCCATCTCCCACGGGGCCTCGCAGCCACCGCGCCCCCATCGCCGAACGTTCCCCCGCTTTTACTTAGCAAAAGCAGCTCAGCGTCCGAAAATCTGCTTTAACTGAGTAAAAGCGCAAGGATGGGTTGGCGCGGATGCGTCGGACGACGGCCCGCCGCCCCTCCCCGCCTCAGTTCGCCTGCTGCAAGTGGGCCAACGGTGCCCAGCGCATGAAGATCCGGCGCAGCGCCGCGGTGGCCGCCGCCAGATCCCCTTCGCGCAGCAGTTCCACGGCGTCCGCCATGTCCCGGGGGCTCTCGTCCGGCTGGAGCCGATCCGCGATGGACCCGTAGTCCAGGCTCACCACGGAGGCAGCGCTGAACGCGCCCAGCCACCGCCCCAGGCGGGTGAGGTCCTGCGCGAACGCCGCAGCCTGGCGCGCCTCGTCCGGGAGGTCGTGCTCGTCAGCGCCCCCCGAGGCTTGCTGAGCGGCGTCCTCCACGGTCTGGGCGGCCTGGATCACCCGGCGCGCGGCGGTGTCCGCGGGGGCGATGAGTCGGTGCACCTCATGCCCGGAGTGGTAGGAGGTCACGTGGTCCTCTGGGGCGAAGGCCGCGAACCACGCGAGCGGGACCACGTACGCGGACTCACGGGTGTACACGGGGTCGAACGTCTCGCGGGACGTGGCCTTCGCAGCGTCGCTGACCTGCTTCTCCGGAACGAGTAGCGGCAGCAACTGGGCGCTGTCGTCGTTCTCCGCGGCCGTGAACAGGCGAAGGGATCGACGCAGCCGTTGCGTGGGGTGGAAGACCGGGAAGTCGCCGGTGGGTCCGGGCAGGCGCCGTGAACCGGCGGGTGCGGTGGAGAACGGCATGGTCCACAGCGGCTCGCGTGCGGGCGGGAGCAACGGCTGGGAGGTGTCGGACAGTCGGGCCAGTTGCTCCGAAAGTTCGTGCACGCCCGCGGTAAAGGGGTCCAGGGCGCGGGGGATGCCGGGTGCGTAGGCGGCGTCGAGATCCTGCTGGGGCACGTAGATCCGCAGCGCGAAGCGCATGGGCGGGCCCGTGATGCTGCGGTAGGCGCTGCCCACGTTGATCAGGGGCATGGCTCAGTGGATCTCGATGACGACCGGGGCGTGGTCGGACGCGCCCTTGCCCTTGCGCTCCTCGCGATCGATCCACGCGTCCTGCACACGGGCCGCGAGCGCGGGGGAGCACAGCTGGAAGTCGATGCGCATGCCTTCCTTCTTGGGGAAGCGCAGCTGCGTGTAGTCCCAGTACGTGTACACGCCCGGTCCGGGGTGGCGCTCGCGGACCACGTCCTGGAACCCGGCGTCCTCGATGAACGCGTTGAAGGCCGCGCGCTCGGGTTCGCTCACATGGGTGTACCCGCCGTCGCGGAAGAGCTGGATGTCCCACACGTCCTCGTCACGCGGGGCCACGTTCCAGTCACCCACAAGTGCGATCTGGGCCTGCGGGTCCTCCTGCAGCCACTGTTCGGCGTGGCCCTCCAGGACACGCAGCCACTCGAGCTTGTACGGCATGTGGGGGTCCTCCAGGCCGCGACCGTTGGGCACGTAGAGGGACCAGATCCGCACGCCGTCGCACGTGGCAGCGATCGCGCGCGCCTCCTGGGCGGGTTCCTGGCCGGGTTTGCCGAACGTGGGCTGACCGGGGAACGTGCGCTCCACGTCCTTGAGCCCCACGCGGGACGCGATGGCGACGCCGTTCCACTGATTCACGCCGAAATGCGCCACTTCGTAGCCCGCGAACTCGAACAGCTCCCATGGGAAGTTCTCGTCCTTGGCCTTGGTCTCCTGGATGGCCAGGACATCCACGTCCGAGCGGTCGAGCCACGCCTCGATGCGGTCGGCGCGGGCGCGGATGGAGTTCACGTTCCACGTGGCGATTCTCATGGGGTCCACCGTAGCGAGCCGCGGCCCACGCTGGGAAACCGCGGGCGGACGACGGACCGGGTTCTGTGTGGCGGCGTTGCCCACGAGGTCGTCCTTTCACGAGGGCTTATGGGACGGGGTGGATTGCCATTCGGCGGATTCCCGCCGCGTAACACCTCAGTGCCCTTGGTCGCGGGACGGGCGGTGTGAATTCCCAGGGCCGGTCCGGTCATGATCCGGGACGCGCCATGTGACGCCGCAGTAGTGTGAGGTCATGGACGCAAGGCGGGCGCTAGCCGAGATCAGAGAACGCCGTATCCTCCTGAAAGCGGCCGGTGCGGGTGCTGGTGCCCTGCTGGGGGCGCAGGCCGTGGTGATCGCCTCGCTCGCCGGGCTCGACTGGTGGAAGCATCACGGGCGTCAGCAGCGTGACGCCCCGCACCCCGGGACGTTCAACGCGCACGTGCAGGACTCGGACATCACCATCTACACGTCGGGTGAGTCGGTGTACGAGGACATGCTCGAGGCCATCGACAACGCCCAGCACTCCATCCACATGGAGACGTTCATCTGGAAGAACGACGAGACGGGTCAGCGCTTCCTGGACGCGTTCAACCGGGCAGCGGATCGGGGCGTGGAGGTGTTCATCATCTACGACGGGTTCGCGAACCTCGTGATCCCGTCCTCCTTCTACGACTTCTCGGACCGGGTTCATGTGTACCGGATGCCGGTGGTGCGCCGCCCGTTCTGGAAGGGGCCCCTGCGGTTCTCGGGCTTCAACCATTCCAAGATCCTGGTGGTGGACGACAACATCGGTTTCGTGGGGGGCTACAACTTCGGTTCTCTCTATTCCCGGCAGTGGCGGGACACGCATATCCGGGAGATCGGGCCTGCGGTATGGGGGTTACGCAGCTCCATCGCGAGCGTGTGGAACGAGGACCGGGACCCGGAACACGCCATCGACTGGGTGGCGCCCAAGAATTGGGACCCGGAGGTGCGGGTCTCCGCGAACCTGCCCATCCAGCTCGTGTACCCCATCCGCGAGATGTACATGAACGCGATCAACAGGGCGCAGCACCACATCTGGGTGAACACGCCCTACTTCATCCCCGACCAGCAGATCCTGGACTGTCTCCTGGACGCGGCCGCTCGCGGGGTGGATGTGCGGATCATGGTCCCCAAGGACTCCAACCACATCCTGGCGGACTGGGTGTCCCGCGGGTTCTACGGCCAGTTGTTGGAGGGTGGGGTCACCATCTTGCTGTATGCCGCCTGCATGATCCACGCCAAGACCGCCACGATCGACGGCGAGTGGTCCACCGTGGGCACCGCCAACATCGACCGGCTCTCCCTCTCGTTCAACTACGAGACCAACGTGGAGATCGTGGACCCGGATTTCGCGGCCGAGATGGAGAAGGTCTTCCTCGCCGACAGCGAGCACTGTGAGGAGCTGTCCTCGCCCCAATGGCGCGATCGTCACCCCATGGCCCGGGTCGCCGAGACGATCCTGGTACCGCTGCGCCCGTTCCTCTGACCGGACCTTTCCGATCGGCGACGACGCCGCTGACGCCACCGACGATGCCGCCCCGCCCACCGTGCGGGGCGGCGTCGTCGTCCTGTGGCGGGGTTGCGCCGCGGGGTCTCAACCCCGCGTGAGGTGACCCCTCAGCGTGGTGGCGGTGTACGCGGTGCGGAACAGGCCGCGGCGCTGGAGTTCGGGGACCACGAGGTCCACGAAGTCGTCCAGGGAGTCCGGCTGGACGGGCGGCATGAGGTTGAAGCCGTCCGCGCCGGCGTTGTCGAACCATTCCTGCATTCGATCCGCGATGGACTCCGGGGTGCCCACCATCGTGCAGTGACCCCCGCCGGCGGCGAGGCGGCCGAGCAACTGGCGGACCGTGGGGCGCTCGGCCTCGATGATCCGCAGGATGGTGCCGTAGCGGCCCTGCGGACCGGTGAACTCCTCCAGGGGCGGCAGCGTGGGCACGGGCGCATCTAGGTCCCACTGCGCGCAGTCCTGCTCCACGAACGTGGAGAGCTGTGCGAGCGACTGCTCCACAGGGAGTAAACGGTCCACGCTGGCCTGCTTCTCGAGGGCCTCTTCGTGCGTGCGGCCCACGTACGTGACCAGACCGGGCATCACGATCACGGAACCGGGATCACGCCCGGCGCGGGCCACTTCGGCCTTCACCGCCGCGTAGTACTCCTGCGCGGCGGGCAGGTCGTAGGCCACGGCGTAGATCCCCTCTGCAAAGTCGGCCGCGAGTGCCTTGCCGGGCCCGGAGGCACCCGCTTGGAAGAGGACCGGTTCCCCCTGGGGGGGGAGGGCGGAAGCGTGAGGGGTCCATCCACCAGGAAGTGGCGGCCCTCGTGGTCCAGGCGGTGCAGCTTGGAGGGGTCCGCCCACTGGCCCTCGGGGTCCGCGGTGACGGCGTCCTCGTCCCAGCTGGCCCACAGGGCGCGGGCCACCTCCACGAACTCGCGGGCGCGCTCGTAGCGCTCATCCTTGGTCGGCATGGCCCGGTAGCCGTGGTTGCGGGCCTCGGAGTCCCACATGGAGGTCACCACGTTCCACCCCGCTCGCCCGCCCGAGATGTGGTCCAAGGACGCGAGCATCCTGGCCGCGTGGAACGGGGTGAAGAACGTGGTGGACACCGTGCACACCAGGCCGACGCGCTCGGTGGCCCGCGCCATCGCGGACAGCGCTGTCAGGGGTTCCAGGCTCCAGCGGGGCCCGCCGGAGACATCACCCACGCTGTGCCCGTCCGCGAAGAACACCGCGTCGAACAGACCGCGTTCGGCAGTCCGCGCGAGCTCCTCGTAGTAGGCGATGTCCGTGAGGCGGTGCACCGGGGAGCCCGGCGCGCGCCACGCGGCCTGGTGGTGGCCGGCCCCGTAGAGGAAGGCGTTGAGGCGCAGCGTCCGGGCGGGTGTCCCGGGCGGCTGGTTCACCTGGGTGGGACGAGTGGACGCCGCAGGGGCGGCGGACGGGGTCCGCGCGGTGTCGTGCGGGGCGGCCATGTCAGTCCATCACCAGTCCACCGTCGACCACGAGGTTCTGCCCGGTGACGCCGCGGGACCAGTCGGAGGCGAAGAAGAGGGCGGTGTCCGCGAACTCCTCCGGGGTGGTGACCCGACCCAAGGGCGTACCGGCGGCAATGGCGTCGAAGACTTCGGCCGGGGTAGCGGCACTCGCGTCCGTGGTGCGTAGCAGGCCACCGGAGATCATGTTCACGGTGATGCCCAGGGCCCCCAGGTCCTTGGCCGCCGTGCGGGTGAGGGAGAGCAGGGCGGCCTTGGCTGCGGTGTAGTCGTGGTAGGGGACCACGGGGTTCTGGAAGAGATTGGTGCCGATGTTGATGATGCGCCCGTGTCCAAACCGGCGCATCCCCGGGACGACCGCCTGGATCACGTTGAGTCCGCCCACGACCGCGCCGGTGAACTGCTGGGAAAGATCCTCGGCGGCGAGGTTTTCGAGCGAGGGGCGGGCGTCCCCGTTGAAGCTGAAGTCCACCAGCGCGTTGTTCACGGCCACCGTGATGGGCGCACCGAAATGGTCCTGGGCGAGTGCCACCATCTCCTGCACCTGCCCGGCATCGGTCACGTCCGCCCGAACGGCAATGACCTTGTCCTCACCGAGTTCGCGCACCAGTGAGCGGGCGCGGTCCTCGCTCGCGTGGTAGTTCACGACCACCCGGGCGCCTTCGCGGGCGAAGGCTCGGCTGAGGTGTTCACCCAGACCCCGGGCTCCCCCGGTGATCAGGACGATGGTGGTGTCGATCCGCATGCTCACTCCTGTGGCTCACGGCGAAGAACGCGGTGCGCCACCCGTGCGGTGCCACCGTGACATCCCTTCGCCAGTACTAACTGGACAGGTTCGACGGGTGTCATCTCAGCCATTGCCTCCAGGGCTCCCCGGCCCGGTGGGTCGTGGGAACGTGCAGCGGCACCCCGTGTCACTGGGCCCAGTCTAAGCACAGGGGTCCGGACCGGGGTCGCGCACGGCGCAGGCCGTCGGCGGGCATGGCCAATGCGGTTGTCCAGCGCAGTCAGGCCAGGGTCGTCCCCTTGGGTATCGCGCGGGCGGGGAGGATCAGCCCTCCCGCCACCACTCGTCCGCCGGGGTCACCGGGACCGTGCGCTTGTGGCGGGTGCGCAGGAACGTGCTTTCGATCTTGCGGGCCACCTCCTCGGGGACGTCCTTGCCCTCGAGGAAGTCATCGATGTCGTCGTAGCGCAGGCCCAGCTCGTCCTCGTCCGTGCGCCCGGGGTTCTCGTCCAGGAGGTCCGCGGTGGGGACCTTGCCCACGAGTTGCTCGGGGGCCCCCAGGTACGCGAGCACCTGGCGGTTCTGCCGTTTGTTCAGCCCGCTCAGGGGCAGGACGTCCGCGCCGCCGTCGCCGAACTTGGTGAAGAACCCGGTGACCGATTCCGCCGCGTGATCCGTGCCGATCACCAGCAGGTTGTGGTCCCCGCCCACCGCGTACTGCGCCGTCATACGCACGCGGGCCTTGGTGTTACCGCGGGTGAAATCGGTGAGCTGCTCACCGGTCGCGGCACCGTAGGCGGACTCGAAACCGCGGACGGCCGGCGCGACGTCGTACGTGATGACCCGGTCCGGTTGAATGAATTCGAGCGCCGCCTGGGCGTCGGCCTCGTCGTGCTGGATCCCGTGAGGCAGTCGCATGGCCACGAACTCGGCCTTAATCTCGTCCTCGCGCAGTTTCTCGACCGCGAGCTGGGCCAGGCGCCCGGCCAGGGTGGAGTCCAAGCCGCCGCTGATCCCCAGGACGAACCCCGCGGTGTGCGTGGCCTTGAGGTAGTCGCTCAGGAAGTCGACGCGGCGTTGGGCCTCCCGCTCCGGATCGATCTGCGGAGAGACGCCGAGCTCGGCAATGATCTGTGCTTGCAATTCACGCATGCGTCCATGCTAGTGGCCGGTTCCCGCGGGGACAGGGGCCTACCGCCGGCCCGTCCCGTGGCCCGGAGGACGGAGGCCGGCGCTGGGCCCCGGTGCTGGGCCCCGGTGCTGGACCCCCACGCTCGGACCCGCCCCCCCTGGGGGACCTATGAGATGCTGATCACATGAACGAGAACTCCTACGAGACCATTGAAGTCCGCCGCGAGGGACGCGTGGGTGTCATCACCCTGAATCGTCCCAAGGCGCTGAACGCGCTGAACGAACAGACCATGCGGGACGTGGTGGCCGCCGCGACCGAGCTGGACCGTGACTCGGGGATCGGCGCGCTGATCCTCGCAGGTTCGGAGAAGGCCTTCGCGGCCGGTGCTGACATCAAGGAGATGTCCGGCAAGTCCGCGTCCGATATGTACCACGAGGACTTCTTCGCGGGGTGGGATGCTTTCGCCCGGCTGCGCACCCCCAAGATCGCCGCGGTGGCCGGTTACGCGCTCGGCGGTGGGTGCGAGCTCGCGATGATGTGCGATCTGATCCTCGCCGCGGACACTGCAGTGTTCGGTCAGCCCGAGATCGCCCTGGGTGTGATCCCCGGGATGGGCGGCACCCAGCGCCTCACCCGCGCCGTGGGCAAGGCCAAGGCCATGGACATGATCCTCACCGGACGGCAGATGCGCGCCGAGGAAGCCGAGCGTTCCGGTTTGGTCTCCCGCGTGGTCGCAGCGGACGAGCTCATGGACACCGCCCTGGAGGTCGCCGGAAAGATTGCGGAGATGTCCAAGCCCGCGGCCCAGCACGCGGTCGAGACCGTCAATGCCGCGTACGAGTCCGGGTTGTGGGCCGGCGTCCAGCACGAGCGGCGGGTCTTCCACGGGCTGTTCTCCACCGCGGACCAGAAGGAGGGCATGTCGGCGTTCGCGGAGAAGCGTAAGGCGCGGTTCTCCCACGAATGAGCCCTGTAGGGGACGACGACGCCGCGCGGCCCGGTCCGCGCGGCGTCGTCGCGTGTCAGGTCAACACCACGCAAGTGCGGTTCAAACAGGGCCGTGGTTCCGCAGATGCGGATAAACTGCTCCCATGACCCACCTCCGTATCTCCCAGGCCGCGACCTTCGTGGGCGTCAGCGACGACACCGTCCGGCGGTGGATCGAGCAGGGCACGCTCACCGGGCACAAGGATTCCGCAGGGTACGCCGTGGTGGACGGCGCCGAACTCGCGGCATACGCGCGCGATAACGCCGTGAGCCCTCAGGATCCCGCCGGGGTGAACAGTTCGGCGCGCAACCGCCTCGTGGGACTCGTAACCGCCGTGACCTCCGATCCCGTGATGTCCCAGGTGGAGCTGCAGTGCGGCCCGCACCGGATCGTCTCGCTCATGAGCACGGAAGCGGTGCGTGACCTGGGGCTGGAACCGGGGTCCGTGGCCACGGCCGTGGTGAAGTCCACCGCGGTCATCGTCGAGACCGAGGGGCGCAAGTGATGGGGCGCGCGGCGACACGCATGCGCGCCCTGGCTTGCGCGGTGAGCGCGGTGGCGCTCTCCGGATGCGCGGGAGCGTCGGACGGGGGAGGGGACGCGGCGTCGTCGTCCGATCAGGAGACGACCCTGCGGGTGTCCGCGGCGGCCTCGCTGACCCATTCCTTCGACGAGCTCGCGCGCACGTTCGAGGCGGCGCACCCGGGGGTGAAGGTCAGCATGAACTACGGAGGCTCGTCCGGGCTCGTGCAACAGCTGACCGAGGGCGCCCCCGCGGACGTCTTCGCCTCCGCCGATCAGAAGAACATGAAGAAGCTCACGGACGCGGGCCTGGCCGCGGGGGAGCCGAGCGTGTTCGCGACCAATGTGCTCACCCTCGCGGTACCCAAGGACAACCCCGCGGACATCACCTCCTTCCGGGACGTGGTGGACCGGGACGTCAAGCTGGTCACGTGCGCCCCGGAGGTACCGTGCGGTGCAGCCACGCAGGAGATCGAGAAGGCCAACGGTGTCGCGCTCCACCCCGTGAGCCAGGAGAACGCGGTCACGGACGTGCTCGGCAAGGTGACCTCCGGGCAGGCGGACGCGGGGATCGTGTACGTCACGGATGCCAAGTCCGCGAAGGACAGGGTCACGACCGTCGAGATCCCGCGCACGGATCAGGCGGTCAACAACTACCCCGTGGTCGCCCTCAAGGATTCCGCGGAGCCGGAGCTCGCCCGGCAGTTCGTGGACCTCGTCCAGGGTGACGAGGGCCGGAAGGTCCTGGAGGACGCGGGCTTCGGCGCACCGTGACGCGCGGGTTCGTCACGACCCCCCGGTGGGTCCTGGTCCCGGCGGTGGTGGGGGCGTTGGTCATCCTGTTGCCCTTGCTCGGCATGGTGCTGCGCATCGATTGGGCGCACCTGGGGGAGTTGCTCACGAGCGAGTCCTCGCTCGCCGCGCTGTGGTTGAGCCTTCGCACCGCGGTCGCGTCCACGGCGCTGTGCCTGGTGCTGGGGTGCCCGCTCGCCCTGGTCCTGGCCCGTTCCACCGTGCGCGGCCTCACGCTCCTGCGCTCGCTGGTGCTGCTGCCGCTCGTGCTGCCACCCGTGGTGGGCGGTATCGCGCTGCTGTACACCTTCGGACGCATGGGTTTCCTGGGCAGCACCCTGTCCTCGGCGGGCGTGGACATCGCGTTCACCACCGCGGCCGTCGTGCTCGCCCAGACGTTCGTGGCCCTGCCGTTCCTGGTGGTCTCCCTGGAGGGCACGCTGCGCACCGCGGGCGTTCGCTACGAACGGGTCGCGGCGGGCCTTGGTGCATCCCCCACGCGCACCCTGTTCCGGGTCACGCTGCCCCTGGTGCTGCCTGCAATGCTCTCCGGGGCCGCGCTATCCTTCGCGCGCTGCCTCGGCGAGTTCGGCGCCACCCTCACGTTCGCGGGCAGCCTGCAGGGCGTGACCCGCACGCTCCCGCTCGAGATCTACCTGCAGCGCGAGACCGATCCCGACGCCGCCGTGGCCCTCTCCCTGCTGCTCGTGCTCGTTGCTCTGCTCGTCGTGGGGGTCAGTGCTCCCTCCCGACGACGCCGCGGCGCCGGCTTCCGCACCAACCTCACCCGGTGGTTCGCGCCGGGTCCGCAGTGGGGTCCCGATCCGGAGGGATCACGGCCCCGGTCCGGCGGCTCGACGCAGTCCTCGAAGGACAGCCGCGCTGCCCATGCGGTCGGTGACCGACCCGCGGCCGGGTCTGGGGCGGTGGACGCCGGGGCCGGGCGGAATGGCGCCGTGGTCAGGACCGCAGCCGCATCCGCGGTTGCACCCGGGGGCGCGTCGGGCCTAGGGGTGAGCACGCCCCGCGCAGCGGGGGAGGCGCCCGGACTGATGGTCCGTGTTGAACACGACCGCCGCCGTGTCGCCGCCGAGTTCACAGTGGAGCCGGGAACCACCGCGGCCCTGATCGGGCCCAATGGCGCGGGGAAGTCCACCGTGTTCGACGTGATCGCGGGCCTGCTGGCCCCCGACCGCGGTGAGATCCGGGTGGGGGACGAATCCGTGCTGCGCGCCGGTGGGACGGCCCAGGACATGTGGGTCCCGGCGCATCGCAGGGGTGTGGCCCTGATGGCCCAGGAACCGTTGCTGTTCCCCCATCTCAACGTGCTCGACAACGTGGCCTTCGGCCCCCGGGCGAGTGGCGCGGGGAAGGCGATGGCGCGGCGTCGTGCCCTGGCGTGGCTGCGCGAGGTGGACGCGCGGGCGTTCGCCCAGCGCATGCCGGACGAGCTGTCCGGCGGGCAGGCCCAGCGCGTGGCGATCGCGCGGGTGCTGGCCGCAGAGCCGCGCGTGATCCTGCTGGACGAGCCCCTGAGCGCCCTGGACGTGACCGCGCGGCCTCGGATGAGGAAGGTGCTCCAGCGGGTGCTCGCCGGGCGCACCGCAATGATCGTGACGCACGACCCGCAGGACGTGGCCGAGCTCGCGGACCATGTGGTGCGGCTGGAGCGGGCCGGCAACCGGGATCCGGCACCGCGCACGACCGCCGACTGAGCGCGGCGCGCCTACTTCACCTCGCGCGTGAGCACACGCCAGATCCCGATCACCAACGGGACGGACAGCAGGGCGAGACCGAACGCCACGCCCTGGAGCACGGCGATCAGCTGGGTGAGCCACCCGCCCGCGAGCTGTCCCCAGTCCGGATCGGGATTCAGGGACTGGCCGGTCAGTGCGGCGAGGATCAGGAAGGCCCCGAGGGCCATAACCCAGGCGAGAGCCACCGCGATGGTGCCCAGCGCCGCCGCCGAGAGCAGTTTGGCGAGGACCACGCGCAGCCTGCGGGGTTCCTGCGTGAAGGGGATGAGCGCGGTGCGCTGGCTCTACTCATTGCATGCCGTGATGATCCCGAGCACGGGCAGCAGCAGACCCTGGGGGGGGTCGTGGTCACGGCCAGGGCCGCCGACAAGGGTGCGCCGTCGTTGCGTGCGACCCACATGAACAAGCCCAGGGCCAGAGCGGTCAGCACGCCGATGGCGATCAGCAGACCGCGCCCGGCGCGGGTGTCCACCTGCTTGCGCAGCTCGACGCGCGGCAGGGTCAGGGGCACACGGCGTCGAGGTCCAGCATCTCGTCCACCCGCGCCCTGCCCGCATCCGTGATGGTGGCGGAGAGCTGCAGCACCTCGCGGCCGGTGCGTCCGGGGTGCTGCGCAGCGGCGTCGAGCATCACGCCCACGTGTCGGCTGGGGTTCGGCAGCTCCGCGTAGCGGCGGCCCAGCACGAGCGCCTCACCCGAGCTCGCCGGCGTGAGACCGGTGAGCATCCGCAGCCACCGAGGCAGGCGGGGTTTGTGGACATGTGCCTCCCACATGTCCAGGTCGATGGTGACCCCTGGGCCCACCGAATCCTGCACCCTCCCTGCGAGTCGTTCGCCCTCATGGCGGCCGGCCTCCCGCTGCTCTGCCGTTGGCCAGCCCCTCTCGTGGTCGAAGTTCCGAGTCCAGACCAGGACGTCCCTGGTGAGTTCCGGCGGGAGGGGGGAAGTCCTCCTGGTCCGGGAGACCGTTCTCTCCCCAGAACGGCCAGCTGCAGGTGTACTCGTTGAACATGCGAACGACGGGTGGTTCTGCCATGGCCGGTGCTCTCGGGTGGGCGGACAACGCGTGGTGGGGACATCTTGCCGGGGCCACGGTGCACGGCAGCGCATGCCTCCCCGCAGGGCACATCCGCCCTGCCCTGCAGAACCGCGCCAGCTCGGGTCGGTAGCATGAGTCGGGCCGGTGACCGTCCGGCGTCAACATCGAGAGAGGACAACCCATGGCCTTCGTCTGCAGCGCCACCTGGACTGCGAAGCCCGGAGAGGAGGACACTGTGCGTGACGCGCTCTCTCACCTCTCCCCGGCCGCTCGCCAGGAGCCCGGGAACCTCTACTACCAGGCGTACCAGAGCCCGGAGGAGCCTGCCGTGTTCCGCATCTTCGAGGTGTACACGGACGAGGATGCGTTCACGGCCCATGTGAGCTCCGAGCACTTCGACCAGTGGGGAACAAGCCAGGCGATCCCCGCCCTGGCGGAGCGTGCGCACAAGACCTACGAGACGCTCGACTTCTGACCGCCACACGTGACCAACTACGAGGGGACAACGCCGCCGCGCCCGGATCCTGCCCCGGCTGAACGAGGGCCCGCGTGGGCCCTTGTCCTCAGCGAGGTCTTCCAGGCGCCGCTCGTGCTGGCCGCGCTGCTGGTGGTCCTGCCGTGGACCGTGCACAGGAGCCTCGGGGCACTGCTGTGGGGCGTGGCGGCGGCGCTGGCGGTCTGCGGGGTCTCACTCGCCACGGTCACGGTGCTGGCGCGCCGGGGTGTGCTCACCGACCACCACGTGAGCGTCAAGGAGCACCGCCGACCCGTGATGCTGGGGACCTTCGCGCTGGTGGCCGTGTTCCTGGCGGTCAACCTCGCGTTCCACGGACCCGTGGAGATCACCGGACTGCTCATGGCCACGCTCGCGGCGAGCGCGGTGGTCGCGCTCGTGAGCCCGTTCTGGAAAATCTCCGTGCACGGGATGATGATGGGCGGCACTGCGGTGATCCTGCCCGTCGCGGTGGGGCCGTGGGGTCTGCTGTTCCTGCCCGTCGCGGTGGCGGTGTGCGTGAGCCGCCGCGTCCTGCGCGCCCATACGTGGGCCCAGTTGTTCGCGGGCTTCGGTTTCGGGATCGTCGTCCTGGGCGGGATCTACGCACTGATCGCCGGTTGACGACGACGCCGCGCGGCCCGGTGCCGTCGCCGTGCCAGGGGTCATCGTGCCGTCGGCCCATGTACGGGCGGCCGCGGCGTCGACCGCTATGCGGGCGACTCGAGTACCTGGTTTGTTGCCCGGACCAACCGGCCCTGACCCGCCGGCTCAGACCAGCGCGGTGAGCAGCGCTGCGGCCACCAACCCGCCGATCACGACCCACCCGGTGACCAGCAGCGTCTGTTTGGTCCCGAAATGCCGGGCGACCATGATGATCGAGGGGATGCTCAGGGCCGGCAGGGTGATGAGCAGGACCCCGGCCACCCCGTAGCTTGCGCCCGCCGCGGTGAGCCCCACGATCACCGGGAACTCGCCGCCGGTGGGGATCACCAGGGCCGCCCCGATCAGGCCCACGATGAGCAGCGAGAAGAGCCCGGCGTGGTCCGCGAGACCCGCGAAGTCCGAGAGCCATCCGGCGAACAACCCCACCAGCAGCACCAGGATCACGTACTCCGGGACGATCACCACCAGGTACCGGCCCAGTGCTCGCCCGAACCGGGTGACCAGCTCACCCCAGTGCTGCGGATCGGCGGGGAGGGCCTCGGGGGTCTGCACCGTGACGGTCGAGAACGTGCGGCTCACGAGCACTGCGGCGATCAACACCACCAGGATGCCCACGGCCACGCGCGTGGTCACGAAGGGCCAGGACATGGTCAGCGCCAGGAACACCAGCACCGCCGGGTTGAGCAGGGGGTTTGCGAGCCAGTACGCCATGGTGGCCCCCGCGGGCGCACCGCTGCGGCGCAGTCCGATGGCCACCGGCGCGGTGCAGCACGTGCACATCATGCTGGGCAGTGCCAGCAGCGCCCCGGAGATCCCCTGACCCCACGAGGTCTTGCGGCTGAGGACCCGCAGCAACCAGCGCCGGGGGACCAGGGATTCGAGGGCCGCGGCCACGAGCAGGGCAACGAGAGCGGCCTTCCATACGGCCTTCAGGTAGACCACGGTGAAGTCGATCGCACCCCGCAACGACGACGCGGACCCCGGTTCGCCCGCGGAGCCGAAGATCGCCGCACCGTTCCACACCCCGGTTTCGGCGAGCGTCTGGGTCTTGGCCTCGTAGGGGAGCCACTTGGCCCACAACAGCCCGCCCACGAGGATCGCCAGGGTGATGCCCAGTCCCACCCACCCCAGGACGCGGGCGCGTGAGCGGTCGGTGGTCTCCACGGGAGTGACGGTGATGCTCACGGCGGGCCTTTCGCAGCAAGGAGGTTCCAGGGCGCCGTCATCCGGGGACGACGACGCCCGGCAAGCTTACGTCCGCGCCGGAGCTTCGGAGCACAGGCCCGGGAACGCGCGACCCCGACATCACGCCGTGACGTGGGAGTGACGCACTGGACCCCTCTGTTGCACCCGTCACAGCGCTTTGGAAGGCTGGCTGGTGGATCAACAGTCGCCACCTCCAGGAGTTCCCGTGACCCGTGGTCAGGGGATCGTGCCCGCCGCACTGCCCGCCCACGTCGCGGACAACAACGCCTATTCCTGCGGTGTGCTGGACGAAGATACCCTGCACGTGTCCGGGATGGTGGAGGTCGCTGCGATGGCGCGGATCGTCACGTAAGGACGACGACGCCGCTGCGGCGCTATCCTGCCGCGCGGTCTGTCGGGTGCCGCGCGAGGTGGGTGAACTGCCCGGACCCCTACTTCCCGCGTAGCGAGGGGAAGTCAGAGTCCGAGAACTCGGTGTGCTCCCCGGTGGTCCCGCCCTCCGGGCCGCCCGGGTGCAGCTGGGCTTCCCGGGTGCGCAGTTCCACCCGGCGGATCTTGCCGGAGATGGTCTTGGGCAGGTCGAAGAACTCGAGGCGCCGGATTCGCTTGTACGGCGCGAGGTTCACGCGGCAGTGATGCAGGATGCTCTCCGCGGTCTCGGCGGTGGGCTCGTGACCCGCGGCGAGCACCACGTACGCCTTGGGAACGGCCAGGCGGATGGGATCCGGCGAAGGCACCACTGCCACCTCCACGACCGCGGGGTGCTCGATCACCACGGATTCCAGCTCGAAGGGAGAGAGCCGGTAGTCGGAGGCTTTGAAGACGTCGTCCGCGCGGCCCACGTAGGTGAAGACCCCGTTCTCGTCCCGCGAGACCACGTCCCCGGTGTGGTAGACGCCGCCCCGGAACGCCTCATCGGTCTTCGCGGCGTCCCCGTGGTAGCCGGGTGTCAGGCTCACGGGACGCGGGTCCAGACGCAAGCACAGTTCGCCCTCGGTCTCGCTCACCTCACCGGTCGTGGTGTCGATCAGCACGGTCTCGTACCCGGGTAGCGCACGGCCCATGGCCCCGGGTTTCACGGGCATCCCGGGGGTGTTGGCGATCTGCAGTGAGGACTCGGTCTGACCGTACCCGTCACGGATCTCGGTGCCCCACGCGGCCTTGACCCGCGCGATGATCTCCGGATTCAGTGGTTCACCCGCGGACACCGTCTTGCGCGGCGGGTTCTTCAGATGGGTCAGGTCCGACTGGATGAGCATGCGCCACACGGTGGGCGGTGCGCAGAAGGACGTCACGCCCTCGCGGTCCATCTGGTCCATGAGTGCCACGGCGTCGAAGCGCGAGTAGTTGTAGAGGAACACGGTGGCACCCGCGATGAACGGTGCGTAGAAGTTGGACCACGCGTGCTTGCCCCACCCCGGCGACGCCACGTTCAGGTGCACGTCCCCGGGTTCCAGCCCAATCCAGTACATCGTGGACAAATGCCCCACGGGGTACGTGACGTTGGTGTGCTCCACGAGTTTCGGCAGGGACGTGGTCCCGGAGGTGAAGTACAACAGCAGCGGGTCATCCGCGGGCGAGGGCTCGGTCACCTCGAACTCCTCGGGACCCGCGAAGGAGTCCCGGTAGTCGATCACGGGGTGCTCCCCGATCTTCCGCGGGCTCGGTTCTTCACCCTCGCCCGACGACGCCGCAGTCCCGGCCTCCGGCGCTCCCGCCGCGTCGTCGCCGGCAGCAGCGGGCGACGACGCGGCGTCGTCGTGCCCAGCGGAGGACGCGAAGACCGACGGCGCGGAACGGGGACGGTGATCGGGCTGATCGGGAACCTCGATGATCGTGAAGTCCCCGGGGACGTCCTCGAACTTCAGGGCGTTCGTGTGGGACGTGACCACCCAGGCCGCCCGGCCGCGCTCCACGCGGTCCTGCAGATCGGCGGGCCCGAGCATCACGGTCGTGGGGATCATGGGTGCGCCCAGTTTGGTGCACGCAAGCATGGTTTCCCACAGCTCCACCTGGTTGCCGAGCATGAGGATGACCCGGTCACCGCGGCGCACGCCCCGGGAGCGCAACCACGTGGCCAGCTGCGACGAGCGCCGGGACAGCTGCGCGTACGTGCGGCGGGTCTCGGTGCCGTCCTCCTCCACGATCACGAGGGCCTCGCGGTCCGCTTCCTCGCCGTTGCCCAGGACATCGAACCAGTCCAGGGCGAAGTTGAAATACTCGAACCGGGGCCACTCGAACTCGCGGTGTGCGGCGTCCAGGTCGGTGCGTAGGCGCAGCAGCTGGTCCCGTGCGGCGCGCAACCGCTGCGTGACGGAGTGTTCTGAGGCGGTGGTCTCGCTCATGGGATCCTCGCTGCGACGTGTGCGGATCCCCGGCCCGTTCACGGGAGGGCGGCCCGGCGCGCCGGTGGTGCTCGCGCCTCGAACCGGGGGTGGCTGGTTCCTCAAATTTACTGCACCACACCGGGGCGTCGTCGCTGGTCGCGCGCTGACCGGGGCTTGCCGGCTCATGGGGCCCGTCGACCTGCGCGCACCGGAGCCGTACGATCGGGCGGAGAAAGCGACGAACGGCGTCATCAACAGCGTGCTGGACCGCCCACGAGGCGGGGAACGGAGCGGACATGGACATCAGGGACTCGACGGCGGTCGTCACGGGTGCGGCCTCCGGGCTGGGGGCGGCCACGGCCGCGGAACTCGTGGCGCGTGGGGCGCGCGTGATCGGCCTGGATCTGCCGCAGGTCGTGCACGCCGCCGCGCCGGTCGATGGCGTGCAGTACGTGTCCGCGGACGTCACCGACGAGGAGCAGGTGCGGGCCGCCGTGGTCACCGCCGCGGACGTGGCGCCGTTGCGCACCGTGGTCAACTGCGCGGGCATCGGGACCTCCGCGCGCGTGGTGGGCAAGAACGGCGTACACGACATCGCGTTGTTCGAGCGCGTGGTGCGGATCAACCTGGTGGGCACGTTCACGGTCCTCGCGCTCGCCGCGGAGGTCATGACCGCGCAGGACCCCGTGGACGAGGCCGGTCAACGCGGCGTCATCATCAACACCGCCTCCGTGGCTGCCTTCGAGGGACAGATCGGCCAGGCCGCGTACGCCGCGTCCAAGGGCGGTGTGCATTCGATGACGATCGCCGCGGCGCGTGACCTCTCCTCCCGCGGGGTGCGCGTGATGACGATCGCCCCCGGGATCGTGGACACCCCCATGCTCGGTCGGGTGAGCGAGGATTTCCGCAGCGCCCTGGCGGAGTCCGTCCCCTTCCCGCGCCGCCTTGCCCGCCCGGACGAGTACGCCCAGCTCGCGGGGATGATCGTGGAGCACGACTACCTCAACGGGGAGACCATCCGCATGGACGGCGCCCTTCGCATGGCGCCGCGCTGATCCTCGCTGGCGCGCGCCTGTCCCGTCCCGGCCACGCAGCCACGGGCGACGACACCGCACGGCCCCGCACATGACGATGCCTCGTCACGGTCCACCCGTGACGAGGCATCGTCGTGATGTGGTCAGAGCTCCGTGGCCCCGGCCTGCGCGAAAGGCCCCCGGGAGTCGCCCCGCTGAGGTCGAGACGCCCCCGGGGCGTTCCGCGGATCAGTCGACCGTGAGCACGATCTTGCCCACGGCGTGGCCCTCCTGGCTGGCGGTGAATGCGTCCGGCAGCTGCGCGAGCGGGAAGGTGCAGTCCACGCGGACGGTGAGCTTGCCGTCGTCGGCCAGGCGACCGAGCTCGGTGAGTTGCTCTGCGTCCGGAGAGACCCACATGTAGCTCCCGCCGTGCTCCTCCACCTCGGGGTCCGCGATGGAGGCGTGCTGGCCGCCGTCCGCGAGCACGGCGACGGAGTCCTCCACCACGCCGCCCACGAAGTCCACGACGATGTCCACACCGTTCGGGGCAAGCTCCTTGACGCGTTCCACGAGACCGTCCCCGTACTCCACGGGCTCCGCGCCGAGCTCACGCACGTAGTCGTGGTTCTTGGTCGATGCGGTGCCGATCACCCGCGCGCCGAACGCCTTGGCGATCTGCACGCCCATGCTCCCCACACCACCGGAGGCCGCGTGGATCAGCACGGTCTTGCCCTCCGCGAGACCCAGTCGGGTGAGCACCTGGTACGCGGTGAGTCCCGCGAGCGGCAGTCCTCCGGCCTGTTCCCAGGAAAGACTCTTCGGCTTGGGGGCGAGTGCGCGCACGGGGACGGAGACGTACTGGGCAAACGTACCGCCGTGGATCCAGTCCTTGCGGGCGTAGGCGATCACTTCATCGCCCTCGGAGACGCTGGGGGTGTCGAAGCCCTTGCCCACGACGACGCCCGCGACGTCCCAGCCGGGGGCCGCCGGGAACTGGACGGTCATCATGGGATCCAGCCCGCCGGACATGACCTTCCAGTCCACCGGGTTGATGCCCGCGGCCTTCACCTTCACCAGGACCTCGCCGGGGCCCACCTTGGGCATGGGCTGGTCGGTGAGCTCCAGTACGGAGGTGTCGCCGTACTGCTGATATGTCTGCGCCTTCATTGTGGTCATGTCTGTCTCAACAGCCCCGGGCGGGGACCTTATTCCATGCCGCAGCAAGTTTTTCGTGCGCGCTGCCGGACGACGCCGCCCGGTGGCCTTGGTCTTCCAGTCTCCCCGGGGGTACCCGGGCGAGTGGGGGAGCAGCCTCAGGCGGAGATCAGCGCAATGCCCGTGAGCACGGCGGCGCAGCCGATGAGCCGCGGCACCAGGCGGTTCTCCTTGTAGATCCACCACGCGAGCAGCGAGCCCACCACGATGCTCGACTCCCGCAGGGGAGCCACGAGCGCCACCGGGGTGGACTGCATGGCGAAGAGCACCAGGATGTACGCGAGCGGGGACAGCAGGCCCACCGCGACGATCCGGTTCCGGTCCACGGCCCACGAGCGCACCATGTCCTGGCGCTGCCGCCACGCCTTGGGCGTCAGGGTGAGCACCAGGACCACCGAGGTCAGCGCGAAGTACAGCACGGGCGGCAGGTCCAGGGTGGCCATGGAGTGGTTGTCCCACAGGGTGTACCCGGCGATGCACGCGCCCACCGCGGCACCCCACAGCACGCCGGTCAGGGCGGACTCGCGGGTGGGTGTGGCAGCGGCGTCGCCCCCCGGTGAGTGCCCGTCCGCCCCTTCCGGGGTCGACGTTCCGTACGCGGAGGAGTCCAGCGGGGCGGCGTCGCGCGCGATGACCGCGCCGGGATCCGACGCGTCGGACGAACTCGGCGGGGCGGCGTCGTCGTCCCGGGTGGAAGTGGGCGTACCGAACGTGGCGACCACGGCCACGCCCACGAGCACGGCGATCGCCCCGGCGGCGGCCGTGAGGGAGAGCTGCTCACCCAGGAACAGGACCGCCACGATCATGGTGATCATGGGCCCGGTGCCGCGGGCCACCGCGTAGACCACGCCCAGAGGTGCGCGGTCGTAGCCGGTCTGCAGGGCGGTGCCGTAGACGGTGTGCAGCAGCCCGGAGACCACGGCGGCGCCCACGAGGGGCCACCCCCAGGACTGCCACGCCCCGGGTTCCAGCAGGCTCACGGGGATCAGCACCACCGAGGAGACGAGCCCGTACCACCACACGAACAGGGTCCCGTTGCCGCGGATGCCCTTGGCGAGGATGTTCCAGACCGCGTGCACCACGGCGGCCAGGAGGATCAGGGACACGCTGAGGGTGGACATCACCGTCCATTGGAGCGCACGCGGGGACGCGCGGCCGAATCGGAGCGCGGATTGTGTCGCCGCGCCACGCCCGCCGGGCGGCGGGCAGCGTCCGGGGCGGTTCAGTCCCGCCGGTACCTCAGCAGCTCCGCCATGGCCGCCACGGTCTCCCGGGCGATCCCCGTGCGGTTCTCCACGTGCAGCTTGAACATGACGCCCTCCCCCAGGGAGATCACCAGCTCCGCGGGAACGGTGGTGCACCCGCTGAGCCGCAGCAGCTCGCGTGCCTGCCCCTCGAGCCGCACGCGCTCCTCCGCGAGCACGGTGGCCAGCTGCGCGTTCTCCCGGGTGCGCGTCCGCGCGGAAGGCTGCGGCGACACGCCGGTGAAGGCGGTGACGCTGCTGAGCCGCCGGGCGGACGACGCGGAGACCACACGCACGCCCATGCGGGAGACCGCACTGAACGGCGAGTACACGGCCCACCTGCCGCAGGGCCCGGCCTCGGGTGAGATCGAGTACGCGGTCGAGGTGACCTCCGAGGATGGCCGCGTGCAGCGCTGGCCGCGCCCGTCGAAGGCGTGGCTGCGGGCGGCGATAGACTGACCGACCGTGGCCAAGCTCTACTTCCGCTACGGCGCGATGAACTCCGGGAAATCCACGGCGCTGCTCCAGGCCGCCTACAACTACGAGGAGCGCGGGCAGCGCGTGCTGCTCGCCAAACCCCACGTGGACACCAAGGGCGAGGACCAAATCCTCTCCCGGCTGGGTGTCACCCGCACGGTGGACTTCCTGATCCAGCCCGGCGAGAGCGCCATGGGCCTATTCAAGCGCCACTCCACCGGCGATGACCCGGAGGCCCTGCTCGAGCACGTGGACGCCCAGCCCGTGGCGTGCCTGCTGGTGGACGAGGCGCAGTTCCTGGAGACCGGGCAGGTGGACGACCTGCTACGGATCGCCGTGCTGCTGGACGTGCCCGTGATGGCCTACGGCATCCGCACCGACTTCCGTACCCGTTCCTTCCCCGGCTCCGAGCGGCTCATGGAGCTCGCCCACACCTTGGAGGAGCTCAAGACCATCTGCCGCTGCGGACGCAAGGCCCTGTTCAACACGCGGAAGGTGGGCGACGACTTCGTGTTCGAGGGGGACCAGGTGGCCATCGACGGCGTGGCCGTCACCTACGAGTCCCTGTGCGCGGCGTGCTACCTGCGAGAATCCGGCGGCAGGCTGGGCTGAGGGGTTAGCCCCGACACGTAAACTGCCCGTATGAGCACCGACTTCTCTCCCGTGGACCTGGCCACCGCCCGTGAGCGCCTGCGCGAACTGATCAAGGACCTCGCCGTGGTGCGGGGCAAGGTCACGCTGGCCAGCGGCATCGAAGCGGACTACTACGTGGACCTACGCCGCGTGACCCTGCACCACGAGGCCTCCCGGTACGTGGGTCAGGTCATGCTCGGTCTGCTGGACGAGGCCGGGATCGCGTTCGACGCCGCCGGTGGGCTCACCATGGGCGCGGACCCGGTGGGCAACGCGATCATGCGCACGGCCGGGGACCAGGGCCGCGCCGTCGACACCTTTGTGGTGCGCAAGGCTCAGAAGTCCTACGGCATGGGGCGTCAGGTGGAGGGCCCCAGCGTGGTGGGCCGCAACGTGGTGGTCGTCGAGGACACCTCCACCACGGGTGGTTCCGCGCTAACCGCGGTGGAGGCGCTGCAGAAGGCGGGCGCGAACGTCGTGGCCGTTGCCGTGATCGTGGACCGCCGCACCGGCGCCAAGGAGCGCATCGAGGAGACCGCGGGCGTCCCGTGCCTGTACGCCTACTCCAAGGACGAGCTCGGGCTTGACTGAGCCGGACGCGTCCGGGTCTCGGCAGGACGACGACGCTGCGCCCCGCGTCGTCGGCGTGGGCCCCTGGCAGGGCGAGTGGCCCGCCGGCGAGCGCTGGGACCCCGAGCTGCTGCGCGAGGGCGACCGCCGCAACGTCGCGGACCAGTACCGCTACTGGCGCATGGACGCGATCATCGCGGACCTGGACTCCAGGCGCCACGCCTTCCACGTGGCGGTGGAGAACTGGGAGCACGACTTCAACATCGGCTCCGTGGTGCGCACCGCCAACGCGTTCCTGGCTCGTGAGGTGCACATCATCGGACGACGCCGCTGGAACCGCCGCGGAGCCATGGTCACGGACCGCTACCAGCACGTGCGCCACCACGCGAGTGTCGCGGAGTTCACGGCCTGGGCACGCGGCGAGGGACTCGCGGTGCTCGCGATCGACAACGTCCCCGGTTCCCAGCTGCTCGAGACGTTCGAGCTGCCCGAACGCTGCGTCCTGGTGTTCGGTCAGGAGGGCCCGGGGGTCTCCGAGGAGCTCGTCGCGGAGGCGGACGCGGTGCTGGCCATCGAGCAGTTCGGCTCCACCCGCTCCATCAACGCCGGAGCGGCCGCCGCCGTGACCATGCATGCATGGATCCGCCGCCACGTGTTCGAGCAGCGTCCTGCGCCCTCGTCCGACGTCACGAAAGGCGCGGGAGCGTGAAAAAGGCCGGCCGACCATAGCCAGGAGGCAGAAGTTACCGTATGGTCATGTGAGTTGAATCACATGATGAAAGGTTCGCATGCTCATGGCTGCCTCAACCACTCGGCCATCGTCCTTGCGGCGTTCTGCGGGTGCCCTCGCCCTGGGCGTTGGGCTGCTGCTTGCTGGACTGCAGCCCGCGAATGCGCAGAGCGCAGCAGGCTCCGCACCGGATGGCGGTTTCTCCGAGCTGCCGCGCAGCGAGCAGGACCAGAAGCTCCAGGAGCAGGGTCTGACCCGCGATGATCTTGCTCGCGAGGATGCGCTGAAGAAGCTCCGCAGCTCCACGGACACGGACTTCTACAGCACCCCGGCGCAGCTGCCTGCCGCCAACGGGGGCGTGGTGCGTTCGGAGCCGTCCACGTTCTACCTGGACCCCGTCAAGCTCATCAAGCCCAATGCGTCCGCCACGCGCATCATGTACAGGACCACCAACAGCAAGAACCAGGCCGTGGCCACCACGGGCACCGTGCTGCAGTCCAAGGCTGCGTGGCGCAAGCCCGGCCCACGGCCGCTCGTGGTGCTGTCCTCGGGTACCCAGGGTATGGGCGACTCGTGCGCACCGTCCCGTCAAATGGCCATGGGCACGAACTCCGAAGGTCTCAGCCTGGCCGGCCTGATCAATGCCGGCTACAACGTGGTGGCCCCGGACTACATCGGTCTGGGCACTGACGGCGCCCACACCTACATGAACCGTGTGGACCAGGCTCACGCCGTGCTCGATGCCGTGCGCGGTGCGCAGCAGCTCGGCATGGAGGGAGTGGACGCTAAGACCCCCGTGGCCGCCGTGGGATACTCGCAGGGCGGCGGTGCCACGGCTGCAGCCGCGGAGAGCGCCCCTGAGTACGCCCCGGAGGTGCAGCTCAAGAGTGCCTGGGTGGGTGCGCCGCCCGCGGACCTCACACTCACGGGTCAGCACATCGACTCCTCTCTCTTCTCCGGCCTGTCCTTCTACGTGATGGGGGCGGCCGAGGACTCCGGGGTGGCGGTTCGGGACAGACTCAATGCGGAAGGGCAGAGGCGCTATGACAAGGCCCAGGACAGCTGCCTGGTGGGCACCGTCCTCGCCGACGCCCTGGTGCCGTCCGAGAAGCTCACGGCTGACGGGCGCTCCTTCTCCCAGCTGCTCGGGGACCCCGCTCTGAAGGCGTACCTGGACGAGCAGACCATCGGTGCCGCGGGCCGCCACCCTCGTGTCCCGGTGCGCATCGCCCACACCGTGGCGGACGATGTCGTGCCCTACCAGTCGGGCCGACGGCTCGCCCAGAAATGGTGCGCCTCCGGGGTAAACGTTTCCATGCAGACGCTCGCTACGCCCACCCATGTGGGGGCCTCCCTGGAAGGCATTCCCTCGATGCTCGTCTACCTCGACGCACGGTTCAATGGCATCCCGCAGACCAGCTCATGCTGGCGGCTGTGAGCGCCACGGGCAACGACCCCCGGGCGCCGCGCACCCACCGAGGAGGTCACCCGTGGGTCCGCACGTGGTCACGGCGGCGTGACCACGTGCGGCTCTGAGACGATCGGCCCGCCACGGTTCATCCCGTGGCGGGCCACAATTTTGCGGTGCCGTCCCGGGTCACGAGCAGACCCGTCGCCTAGACTGGAAACAGGCCTCAGGCCACGGTCCAGCCGTGCATCGGGAACCCAGTAGAAGGAGTGTTTCATGCCCATCGCAACCCCTGACGTTTACTCCGAGATGATCGACCGGGCCAAGGAGAAGGGCTTCGCCTACCCGGCCATCAACGTGACCTCCTCCCAGACCCTCAACGCCGCGATCCGCGGTTTCGCCGAGGCGGGTTCGGACGGCATCATCCAGGCGTCCACCGGTGGTGCGGCGTACTGGTCCGGCTCCTCCGTGAAGGACATGGTCACGGGTTCGCTGGCCATGGCGGCGTTCGCCCGCGAGGTCGCCAAGAACTACGACGTCAACATCGCGCTGCACACCGACCACTGCCCCCAGGACAAGCTCGAGGGCTTCGTGCTGCCGCTGCTGGCCGAGTCGGAGAAGGCCGTGGCCCGCGGTGAGGACCCCATCTTCCAGTCGCACATGTGGGACGGTTCCGCGATCGATCTGGACGAGAACCTCAAGATCGCCCAGGAACTGCTGGAGCGCACCCACAAGGCCAAGATCATCCTCGAGGTGGAGATCGGGGCCGTGGGCGGCGAGGAGGACGGCGTCGTCGGCGAGATCAACGACACGCTCTACACGACCGTCGAGGACGGCATGAAGACCATCGAGGCGCTCGGCGCCGGAGAGAAGGGCCGTTACATCACGGCGCTGACCTTCGGCAACGTGCACGGCGTGTACAAGCCCGGCAACGTGCGCCTGCGCCCCGAACTGCTCAAGCAGATCCAGGACGAGGTGGGTGGCAAGATCGGCAAGGACCGCCCGTTCGACCTCGTGTTCCACGGCGGCTCCGGTTCCACCGCGCAGGAGATCGCGGACGCGGTGTCCTACGGCGTGATCAAGATGAACGTGGACACCGACACCCAGTACGCGTTCACGCGCCCCGTGGCCGGTTTCATGTTCAGCAACTACGACGGCGTCCTCAAGGTCGACGGCGAGGTCGGCAACAAGAAGAAGTACGATCCCCGCGTGTGGGGCGCCGAGGCCGAGACCGGCATGGCCGCCCGCGTGGTGGAGGCGTGCCAGAACCTCGGTTCCGCGGGTACCTCCATCAAGTAGGTTCCCCGTGCTCCTCCGGTGCCCCGTACCCCGTGGTGCGGGGCACCGTCGTGTCTCGGGCCGCAACACTACAGGGTCGCTCACCGGGGTGATGCGAATCACTTGTTACGCTCCCCAAGTATGGGAACGAGCCACTCGCCGGAAGAAAACCCAGACCGCGACCGCCACCACCTGACGATCAATTCCGAGCCCTCCCGGGCCTACCTCGAACAGCTCGAGCAGGATACGGAACGTCGTAAGAACGAGCTGAAACATCACCTGGCCAGCCACGACGGCGCAGCGGATGAGCTGCATGAGCGTCTCGAATCCTCGATCGAGGGCCAGACCACGGCCCTCGGTCACGTACTGCACGAACTGCATGAGAACCCCGAAACGGCATTCCAGGAACATCGTGCGGTCAAGCTGATCGTCAATCATCTGGCGGACCATGACATTCCCGCGGAGAACCCCGCTTTCGGTCTGGACACCGCCATTCGCGCTGAGGTGACCTCCGAGGACTTCGACCCGGCGTGTCACCGCACCATCGCGATCATGTCGGAGTACGACGCCCTGCCCGGTATCGGCCACGGCTGCGGACACAATGTGATCGCCGTGACCGGCCTGGGTGCGTTCGTGGCACTCGTCGAGCTCATCCGGGGCACACCCTCCGCGTTCTCCGGCCGCGTGGTTTACCTGGGAACGCCCGCAGAGGAGGGTGAAGGTGGCAAAGAGATCATGGCCAGAGCAGGTGCACTGGAGGGTATCGACGCCGCGGTCATGGTGCACTCCTACATCGCGGATCTCGTGGACCAGGTGTGGCTCGGTCGCCGTCAGTGCACGGTGCACTATCGCGGTGCGGCAGCCCACGCGTCGTCGCACCCGTTCATGGGACGCAACGCTCTCGACGCCGCGGTGCTCGCCTACCAGGGGCTGGGCCTGCTGAGACAGCAGACCCCGCCCACCGATCGGATCCATGCCGTACTACCCGAGGGCGGAGAACGCCCCAACATCATCACCGAGGCAGCCACCCTGCAGCTGTACGTCCGTTCCCAGCGCCCTGCGACCCTAAAGGCCTTGTCCCAACGGGTGACCGAGGTTCTCCAGGGTGCCGCGCTGATGGCCGGGGTGGATGTCGAGATCGATTGGGATTCGTCCCCCGCCACCCTTCCCGTGCTGGGCAATTCGCCCCTCTCCGATCGGTGGGTCCTCGCTCAGCGACGCCGCGGGCGCGATCCTTACCCGGCGGGCACGGTGTCCGAGGTGCTGGCCGCGTCCACGGACTTCGGCAACGTCAGCTACCGGATTCCCGGTATTCACCCGTTGATCAGCATCACGGACCAGCACATGGGCCTGCACACCCGGGATTTCGCGGCTGCTGCAGCTACCCCGCAGGCAGAAGCTGCGGGTGTCGACGGCGCCTACGGACTGGCAGCGGTGGCTCTCGACTATCTGGTCGATGATGCACTGGCTCAACACGTCCGTGATGACTTCCACGCCGGCGGGGGCGGCATTGCCGTGGAGAGCTATTTCGACTGAACCGGAGCCGGCGGGCCACGCATCGACATTTTTCGACCACTGACCTCGATGGAGTACACATGACCGCCACCGCGACCAAGAGATCGAATGTGGGAGACAGACTCCTCACCGGTATCGAGCGGGTGGGCAACAAGCTGCCCGAGCCCTTCGCCCTGTTCACCATCCTGTTCCTCATCACGGCGGTCGTGTCCACCGCCATGGCCTGGGGCAACGTGGTCGTACACGTACCGGGGAAGGATGAACCCCTGGCGATCAAGGGTCTGTTCACCGGGGAAGGTCTCGCGTGGTTCACCACGACCCTGGGTGAGAACTACATCGGGTTCCCGCCGTTGGTCACCGTGGCCACCATTCTGCTGGCGATCGGGATCGCGGAGAAGTCCGGGTTCCTGGCCGCAGCCATCCGATTCACGATCGGTGGAGCCCCGCGCTGGTTGCTGCCGTACACCGTGGGTTTCGTGGGCGTGGTGGGGTCGATCATGGCCGATTCCGCGTTCGTGGTGATTCCGCCCCTGGCCGCCCTCGCGTTCAAAGCAGCCGGCCGTCACCCGGTGGCAGGTCTGCTCGGCGGCTTCGCGTCGGCCGGTGCTGGTTACTCCACCAATATCTTCCCGACGTCGCTCGATGCCCTGTTCGCGGGCATTACCAACGCCGTGATCCCTACCGTGCCCGCGCTCGCGAATCACGCCACCGAGGCCAACCCGCTGTCCAACTACTACTTCAACATCGTCGCGGCGGTCGTACTCTCCTGCGTGGCGGGGTTCGTCATCGACAAGGTGGTGGAACCGCGAGTCATGCGAGCAGGGGTGTCCAAGGACGAGGTCAACCCGGAGACGGGTCAGCTCATGACCGACACCCGCGCCATGCGCGTCGTGGGGGACGAGCAAACCGTTGCGGAATCCCGGGAACCCCAGGTCGAGGCCGAATTGTCCCCCAGGGAGAAAAAGGCACTTCTGTGGGCATGTGTGACGTTCGTGCTGATCGGTGTCGCACTGACCGTCTTCACACTCTTGCCGAGTTCACCATGGCGCAACGAAGACGGGAACTTCCTCCCCAAATCACCGCTGCTGGCGTCCATCGTCTTCATCATCTTCGTGTTCTTCTCCGTGAGCGGTTACGTCTACGGCCGGATTGCGGGAACCGTTCGGGGATTCAAGGACGTCCCGGTGATGATGGGAGCAGCCCTCAAGGACATGACGTCCTTCCTGGTCCTGGCGTTCATCCTGGGGCAGTTCATCGCGCTGTTCAACTGGTCCGGGATCGGTTCCTGGATCGCGGTCACCGGCGCATCGGGTCTGGAAAACGCAGGTGTCACCGGCTTCCCCGTGATCATCGGGTTCATCATTCTGTGTTCGATCCTGAACCTGTTCATCATTTCGGGATCCTCCATGTGGACTCTGATGGCCGCAGTCTTCGTGCCGATGTTCGGCATTCTGGGATTCGAGCCCGCCTTCATCCAGGCCGCGTTCCGCGTGGGTGACTCGGCGACGCAGGTGATGACCCCTCTCAACCCCTACATGGTCGTGCTGCTCGCCATGCTCCGTAAGTACGAACCCTCTGCCGGGCTGGGGACGGTGATGGCCAGGATGATTCCGTTCGTAGTCCCCTTCTGGGTGGTGTGGGTTCTCATTCTCATGGTCTTCTACTTCCTCGGACTGCCGTTGGGCCCGGGAGTGGGCATCATGATTACGCACTGAGCCGCTTCGACGGCGCTCGGTGACGTCGTGCGCGAACGGCGTGGAGCGACGTCGTGCACGCTGCGTAGAGTGGCTACGAACCCTTGAACTCGGCGTGGAAAGGAACCCACCGTGGCACTGCTCGGCAAGAATCTGCTGGACGAACCGGCTCCCACCTATCTGGACGAGAACCCCGAGCTGACGGCCCGCCTCGACGCGGGTGACGTGGCCGAGGACCTCGCGGCGGCCTTCCCCAAGGAGCAGTTGCCGTGGGCGATGCTCGCGGAGGAGGCGCTCGCGGACGGCCGCACTCTGGAGGGGTACGCCTACGCCCGGGTGGGCTACCACCGCGGGTTGGACTCGCTGCGCGGCCATGGATGGAAGGGGCACGGCGCGGTGCCGTACTCCCACGAACCCAACCGCGGGTTCCTGCGGGCGCTGGCAGCGTTGGGCCAGGCCGCCGCGCAGATCGGCGAGATGGATGAGGCCGCCCGGATCGAGAAGTTCCTCCACGATTCGGACCCGGAGGCGGCGGAGCAGATCGCTCGCCGCTGACCCCGTCCGGCTGCGACGATGAACCGGTCGCCCGGTCCTGAACGGACCGGGCGACCTGGTCATATTCGCCCCGGCCCCCTGTGCGGGTGCGGGTGACGCGGGGCACAATGGAAGGACAGCCGGGGCCCATCGTCAGACCCGAGCACACCTCCTCGGGTACGCGTGCCCCATGAGAGGAGCGCGCCGTCATGAGAATCTCCGTACCCCGTGAGATCAAACCGGAAGAGGCCCGCGTGGGCCTCACCCCCACCATGGTCACCGCACTGGTTGCCGAAGGCCACGAGGTGTTCGTCGCGGAGCACGCGGGGGAGGGCGCGGGTTTCTCGGACGAGTCCTACCGCGCGGCGGGAGCGCGGATCACGTACCAGGAGGACGCATGGGCGCAGGCCGAGCTGCTGGTGAAGGTCAAGGAGCCGATCGCCTCCGAGTACGACTTCCTGCGCCCGGACCTCACGCTGTTCACGTACCTCCACCTGGCCGCGAGCCGTTCGCTGACGGAAGCACTGCTGGACAGGGGCACCACGGGGATCGCCTATGAGACCGTTCGGGTGGGACGCACGCTGCCCCTGTTGCGCCCGATGTCCGAGATCGCGGGCCGTCTGGCGATCGCCAACGCCGCACACCACCTTCAGCACCACGCGGGCGGCCCCGGGATCCTCCTGGGTCGGGTGCCCGGCGTTGTTCCGGCCACCGTGCTGGTGATCGGCGGTGGCACCGTGGGTGAACACGCGGCCCGCGCAGCGGTGGGGGCCGGCGCGGACGTCACGATCCTCGAGGCCAACGGCGATCGCTTGCGACAACTGGACGCGCTGTTCCCCCACGCCCGGGTCCTGATGAGCGACACCCACCGCCTGGATGAGGAACTGCCGCGCGCGGACGTGGTCGTGGGTTCCGTCCTGGTCCCGGGCGCCTCCGCCCCCAAGCTCGTGCGCCGGGAGCACCTGTCGATCGTGAAGCCCCATGCGCTGCTCGTGGACGTGGCCGTGGACCAGGGCGGGTGCTTCGAGACCACCCGGCCCACCACGTACGACGACCCGGTCTATGCCGTGGACGGTATTCGTCATTACTGCGTGGCGAACCTGCCCGGTGCCGTGCCCGTCACGGCCACCCAGTCGCTCACGCACGCGACGTCCCCGTACGTCATGGCGTTGGCGCGCGGTGTGGACTCCGCCCTGGAGAACGACGCCGCTCTGGCCGCCGGGCTCTCGACCCGTGCCGGGCAACTGCACTCACCGGGCGTGGCGGCGGCCTTCCCCGATCTGCCCGCGGCGAGCTGAGGACGCCGACGGCGCGCCCTGGAGCCGGGGCGCGCCGTCGTCCGAGCGACTCGGGATCTGCGCTCGGTCACGCCGTTGTCGGCGTGGAGCGGGGTCAGAGCCGGGGTACGACGTCGTCGGCCTCGCCGGTGGAGGAGGTTTCCTCGGGGCGGACGCGTGAACTCGTGAAGATCTTGCACGCGAGCGCGATCAGGCACACCAGGATGAACGTGGCGATGAGCTGGAACCGCACGGCGGTGTCCAGGAGGCCCAGGACGACGATCGCGGCCAACAGGGCCAGGGCGAAGTAGGACAGCCACGGGAAGGCCCACATCTTCAGCGGCGAGGACACCCCGGCGCGGTCGGCGCGCTTGCGCAGGATGATCTGGGAGATCAGCGCCAGGGCCCAGACCACCAGGCACGTGGAGCCGATCACGTTGAGCATGACGTTGAGCACCGTCTCGGGCCACAGGTAGTTGAGCACCACGGCGATGAAGCCGAAGAGCACCGAGATCGTGACGGCGAGGCGGGGAACCCCGCGCGAGGAGGTGGCCGCGAGCCCACGCGGTGCGGATCCCCGGCGCGCGAGGGAGTAGAGCATGCGCGAACTGCCATACACGTTCGCGTTGAGCGCGGACAGCAGCGCCAGGATGATGACGATGTTCATCAGGACGTTCGCACCGGGGATCCCCACCTCCGTGAGGACCGCGACGAACGGGCTGGAGGAGAGGCCCTCATTGTTCCACGGCAGCACCAGCACCATGACGGTCACGGAACCCACGTAGAAGATCAGGATGCGGATCAGGATGGTGCGGATCGCGCGGGCCACGTTGGTCTGCGGGTCCTCCGTCTCGGCGGCGGCGATAGTCACGAGCTCGGTGCCGCCGAACGCGAAGACGACCACCAGCAGTGCGGCCGCAACCCCCGTGATGCCGTTGGGCATGAACCCGCCGTGCTCCGTGAGGTTGGACAGCCCCGGGCTCGGAGCGGGCAGCACACCGATCAGCAACAGCACACCCACGACCAGGAACGACACGACCGCGGCGACCTTGAGCAGCGCGAACCAGAACTCCGTCTCACCCAGCGTCCCCACGCGCACCAGGTTGATGACCGTGAACACGGCCATGAAGATCAACGCCCACAACCACTGGGGCAGCGAGGGCCACATCTCGGTCACGAGCTGCGCGGCGGCGGTGGCCTCCGCGGCCACGACCACCACGATCTGGGCCCACCACAACCACCCGAGGGCGCGACCGATCGTGGGCCCCATGGCCTTGCCCGCGTAGGTCGAGAACGCGCCGGAGGACGGATCCGCGGCGGCCATCTCGCCCAGTGCGCGCATCACGAGCACGAGCAGCAGACACGCCACGAGGTAGGAAATCAATACGGCGGGCCCGGCGGTCTGGATCGCCGCGCCCGTCCCCACGAACAGGCCGGTGCCGATGGCCGAACCGAGCGCCATCATCACCAGGTGGCGCGGCTTGAGGTAACTCCCCTGTGGCGGTTGCGACGGCGCGTGCGGCGAGTGCTCGCGGGATCCCCCGTGGATCACGCTGGCCGAACCGCGTGCGCCGGTGGGACCGTCATGGGGTGGGCGGGGTGCAGTCATGGGAGAGAACATTACCCGTCCGCACGGGCACCGGTGGTGGCCGTCCGTCATCCTGCGCACGGCAGGCGGGACCGGACGGGGCTACTCTGGGGCTGTCGCGGCCGATGTGTTCGGCGCGGTGATTCGCCGAGCCGACAACGGCCCCGCCGACGGGGACACCGTGCAACCCCTGAATCCGGGGATCGACCTGTGGGTACCCTGCATCCATGCGCAATCTTCTGAAGGACCATCGACGGGTCCCTCCCGCTCGCAAGCCCCCGATCTACCTGATCTCATGGGCGGGCTACCCGAATTTCGGGGACGAGCTGATTGCGGCCACCTGGGTCAACTACCTGGCCAAGGCGGCACCCACCACGGACGTGTGGCTGGACGTCCGCGAACCGGGGACCGTCACCGCCCTGCTGCGCGGCATCCATCCACGACTGCATGTGGTCAATACGGTCTTTCGCGCTCTGCACGACGTGGAACACGGCTCGGGGCGCTCGATGCGCAGCCTGATCGAGGATCTGGGGTCCCCGAAGTACGACGCGGGATTGCTCGCCCTGCGCGAAGCGAGCACCGTGCACCTGCTGGGCGGCGGGGTGCTGCACCGGGACTGGGCCACGAACCTGCACATCGTCGAGGCGATGCGCGCGGTCCGGGAGGTCTCGGGAGCGCGGTTGTTCGCCACGGGCCAGGGGCTGATGCCCTTCGCGGGGGACCCGCTCACGGACCTGGACCACCTCAGCGTGCGGGACCGCCCCAGCGCCCAGGCTGCCGGAGTGCCCATGGGGTTCGACGACGCTTTCCTCCTCGCGGAGGACGCCCGCCACGCACGGGCCCTCGGGCTCCTGGCCGGGCACAAGGGGGATGGGTCGTCCGCTCGCACCGAAGGTACGGACGCCCCGAGCGAGGTGGTGGTGTGCGTGCAGTCGGACACCCTGGCGGAGGGGTCCTTCGAACGGATGCTGGACTTCGCCGGGGCGCAAGTGCGGCGGTGGGATCTACCCCGGGAATCCGTGCGCTACCTCGAGGCCATCCCCGGGGACGATCATGAGGGCTTCGACCGGCTGCGGGATCTCGTGGCCCCGGACGGGTTCATCCCGTTCCAGGCCGCATGGGACGGGGATTTCACGTTCGGGCCGCACCAGGTGTGGTTGACCACCCGTTTCCACCACCACCTGGTCGCGGCGCTGCACGGGGCCAGGGGTGTCGCGCTCAGCGGCAAACCCGGGTACTACGACGTCAAGCACCAGTCCGTGATCGAGGTCGGCTCCAACTGGTCGCTGGTCCATGCCGGGCAGACCCCGGAGCCTGTGGCCCTGGAAGAACTGACGGCGCCCGCGGGCTTCGCCGAGGCGGTACGTGCCAAGCGGGACGAGGCGAAGCAGCTCTACGGCCGGTAGGGCAAAAGGCCTGACCCGGACACGGCGAGGGCCCCGTGACACCCACACTGTGGCTGCCACGGGGCCCTCGCCGTTGCGGAGGATCAACCGATGGGGTGAACCCCGCTGGGAGCGACTACTTCTGCTGGTCGTAGCGGAAGAGGAACGCCGCCATCTGATCGCGCCTCACGGGCTCGTAGGGGCGGAAGGTCCCGTCCGACCAACCACGGGCGATGTTCTGCCCGTTCATCCAGGCGATCTCCTTGTAGAAGACGTGGCTGGTGGGCACGTCCTTGAAGGGGGAGGCCTTCGGAGCGGTGTACGCCGGGGATCCCGCCATCCGGTAAAAGAACGCGGCCATCTGGTCGCGGTTGATCTGCTGGTACGGGCGGAAGGTCCCGTCCGGCCACCCCTTGGTGATGCCCTGCTCGCTCATCCAGGCGATCTCCTTGTAGAAGACGTGGCTGGTGGGCACGTCCTTGAAGGGGGACTTGGTGGGAGGCGTGTACTGCGGCGAACCGGCCATCCGGTAGAGGAACGCGGCCATCTGGTCACGGTTCACGGCCTGGGCGGGGTGGAAGGTCCCGTCCGGCCAACCGCGGGTGATGCCCTTGTTGGCCAGCCAGGAGATCTCCGAGTAGAACACGTGATTCTTGGGAACGTCCTTGAACATCGGGTTCTGGGTCTCGGGGGCCTTCGCCGCGGACTGGAAGGTCTTGACCTCGGCCTTGGCGCCGTCCTGACCCGCGCGGATACCGGAGAGGTCCCCGGCGGCGTTGTGCAGGTGCAGGAACAGGGCCTCGCCCTTGGCGCTCTCCGAACCGCGGTGCGCGGTCAGCTTCTTACCGGGCAGGTCGGTGAACAGTGACGTGTTGACCTGTTCCCCGCGGAAGGAGATCTTCGGGGTGACCGGGCTGTACTCGATCACGCCCGTGCGGTCCACGGGGCCGTCGATGCTCCCGGAAAAGGTGGTCACCTGGTAGGTCAGCTTGGTGTCGGTCTTGGTGGGATCGATACCCAGTTTCGCGGCGCTGACCGGCATCACCATGGCGTTGGTGTCGAACGTGTTGGTGTCCACGTCACCCCAGGAACCGTTCAGCGGCTGGCTGTCGATCACCGTGAGTTCACCGTTGACGTAGCCGTACAGGTTCACCACCGGGTAGTCCAGACCATCCGTCCGGCCCAGGGCCGCGATGTAGTTGGGGCGACCGTTGCCGGTGGTGTCTATCGCGATCTCCGTGGAGACGTCCGGCTTGATCGTGCTCGCGTTGCCCCAGCTGGAGACACCGAAGTTGATCATGCCGTCCTTGCTCACGTCCTTCTTCTCGGCCTTCAGTTGCGGGAGGTTCGAGGAAGCGCCCACGTACTGCAGATCGGCGAACTGGGAGTTGCCGCCGGCCAGCTTGGTGGAATCCAGGCGGCCCGACTTGGCGCCCAACTCGAAAGCCCCCAGGGCCGACTGCCAGCCGCCCTGGTCCAGGCCGGTGCCGGCGAGGGCGACGGCGCTCGTGCCGTTCTTGTCCCACCGGTCCAGCGTGGCGTTGTCCACCCGCATGTCGGCCGCCGGCTTCGGGGCGATCGACATGGGGACGCGCAGGTCCTGGCCGTTCTCCGTCAGGACCAGGCGGCCGGATTCGGAGGCCAGGAACTGACGGGCGAAGCCCAGCTGGGTCACGGCCTCGGAGGGGTCGTGGGTCTTGGCCAGCTGCGCGCGATCCACGGTGGCGGTCACCTTGACGGTGGCCTTGCCGCCCTTGGCCACACTGACCGAGCCCGGCGTGGAGAAGCTCACGCCCGGGACGTCGGTGGAAGCGTCGAAGCGCACCTGGTACGTGTGCGCCGCGCCGCTGGTGTTGTCCACGACCAGCTCACGGGAGAAGGTCTCCTTGCCGTTCTTGATCTCGGTGACCCCGAAGGTCGAGGAGATCAGGGCCGGATTGGCCTTGTCGTAGACCAGCACATCCTGGTTCACGGCGCGCAGTGCGTCCACACGACCCGAACCCACGCGGTCCACCGCGGAGGTGGCCCCGTTCGCGGCGTGCACGTCGTGCACGGCCGAGTTCATGATGGCGGCCTTGATCATCTGGGGGTCGTAGTTCTGGTGCTTCTGCTGCACCAGGGCGGCGATCCCGGCCACGTGCGGGGTGGCCATGGAGGTGCCGGTCTTGACCGACACGCCGTTGCCCGCGGCCACACCGGCGGAACCGATGTTGGTGCCGGGTGCGGCGACGTCGGGCTTGATGACCCCGTTGCTGCCGTGCTGACCGCGGGAGGTCGAATCGTTGACCTGGTCCTTCTGGCCGGTCTGCGCCCTGGCGGCACCGATCCACTCCGGGGCTAGCTTGACCCGGGCCCCGCCGGCCTGGGCGGCCGGCTTGATCTTGGCGACGGATTCCTTGCTCATCAGCAGACCCGGGACGCCGGCGTTGCCCGCGATGCTCGTGGGATCCACCGAGTAGTCGGACTCCAGGACCACGCCCTTGCCGCCGGCGGCCTGGACGTTGTCGAAGCGGACCTTGGAGCCGCACGGGAAGCCGGCCTTGTCTTCCCAGTCGAGCATGACCCACTTGCCGCCGAAGTTCTGCGAGAAGGGAGCGCAGCCGAAACGGTTGTCCTGCGGGCCGACCACGACGTCGCCCTGGAGCTGTTCGGGCTTGGCATCGCTGTAGTTGAAGCTCCCGCTGTAGGAGCCGGTCAGTTCACCCTTGGCGCTGTCAGGCGAGAGGCCCTCGGCCTTGTCCTGCGCGGCGGTGCTGCCCTGGGAGTTGGCCACAGTCAATGCGGAACGCGCGCTGCCCGGGGAGCCGGAGATCTCGTGGGCGTCCCCGGCGTTGCCCGCGGCGATGACCGAGAGGATGCCCTGGCGGGACAGCGCGTCGATCAAGTCGTTTTGGGGGTCGTCGGCCGGGCCGAAGTCGGACCCGAGGGACATGTTGATGATGTCCACCTTGTCCGAGAAGTCCCCGTCCATGTTGGGGTCCAGGGAACGGTCCAGGGCGTCGAGGACCAGGTTGGTGGAACCCTCACAGCCGAAGACGCGCAGCCCGATCAGTTGCGCCTCGGGTGCGGTGCCCGGGCCGATCCGCATCTTGCCGACCTGCTCCTGCGTCAGCTTGGTGAAATCGCCCTTGTAGGTCTTGCCGTCCGCGCCCACACCGTAGCCCGCGGTGGTGCCCGCCACGTGCGTTCCGTGGCCGCCAGCCTCGCAGTCCAGCGGGTTGTTGTCCGGCTTCGGGACGCTGGTGGGAATCTGGGCGTCGTAGGCGTCGCCCGCGAGGTCGTACCCGCCGAGGAACTTCTTGGAGTCGTACAGACCCGAGTCCTTGCCCGGCAGGTCGTTCGAGGCCTTGGCCTTCTTGTAGGCGTCGACGGTGCCCGGACCACCGAAGTCCGCGTGGGTGTAGTCGATGCCCGAGTCGATGATGGCGACCCTGACGCCCTTACCGGTCTGGCCGGTCTGGGTCCAGGCGTTGAGGGTTTTGGTGTCCAGCACGGAACCCGCGTTGTTGCGGTAGGCGGGGACGATCTTGGAGATCTTGACCACGTCGGAGCGTTTGCTCAGCTCACGCAACTGCGCGGCATCTCCCTTGAGGGCGACTCCGCGCAGGGCGTTGGATGTGGTGTACAGCAGGTCGGACCCGGAGGCGGAGGCCAGGGTGGAACCCATGCTCTCCACCGACTGACGGATGGCCCGCACCCGCGCGGCGGCCTGGACCGGGTCCTGGCTCCCGGAGCGCACGCCCTCGGGTTGCGTGGCCTCGAAAGCACTCGGTCCCTGCAGCTGCACGAAGACCGCCACCTGGCCCTCGGCATCCTTGAGGTCCGAGCCGATCAGCCGGTCGGGGTTCTGGGTGTTGTGGTCGTCCGTCTTGGGCGCCGGGGTGATGTCGACGGCGCTCGCCGGCAGCGCCGTGCCCAGGGCCAGTGCCAGGCCCAGGGCGGTCGTGAGGCAGGCCTTGGCGGCTCTGCCACGACCAGCCCTTGTCTCGTAGTTCATGTCTCGTCCTTTGACATTCGGGGGATGTCGTGAGGTGCATCGCAATGACCCAAGCCTGCGTGCGCCCTACCGAAAAGTAAAGGTTTCATCAAAATATTCTGTGCTCTCACCAGTCGCGATGTCCGTGGCGTGTCGGACGCCGGATTCGCGCCGTGACCGGGGTGGGCGGACGAGAGCGGCGGTGGTGGGCGTCACCGTTAGAATTGGTTGGTACGTGCCCCGCGCGTACTCCTCAACCGTTGTCGTGCCGAATGGGTGCAAGCCCGGGCAGGAGTAGCCAGCTATGCCAGCAATCGTGATCGTCGGAGCCCAGTGGGGCGATGAGGGCAAGGGCAAGGCCACGGATCTCCTGGGTGGCCGGGTGGACTACGTGGTCAAGCCCAACGGCGGCAATAACGCCGGGCACACCGTGGTGGTGGGCGGTGAGAAGTTCGAGCTCAAGCTCCTTCCCGCGGGCATCCTCAGCCCCAACGCCACCTCTGTGATCGGCAACGGCGTGGTGATCAACCCTCAGGCCCTGTTCGAGGAGATCGACGGCCTCGAGGCCCGCGGCGCGGACACGTCCCACCTGCGGATCTCCGCCAACGCGCACCTCGTGGCCCCGTACCACCAGACGCTGGACCAGGTCACCGAGCGGTTCCTGGGCAAGCGCGCGATCGGTACCACGGGCCGCGGGATTGGTCCCACGTACATGGACAAGGTGGGCCGCCTGGGCATCCGCGTGCAGGACGTGCTGGACGAGTCCATCCTGCGGCAGAAGATCGAGGGCGCGCTACGCCAGAAGAACGAGCTGCTCGTCAAGCTCTACAACCGCCGCGCGTTCGAGGTGGATGAGATCGCGGAGTACTTCCTGGGCTTCGCCGAGCGCCTCGCGCCCATGATCGTGGACTCCACGCGAGTGCTCAACGAGGCCCTGGACCGCGACGAAGTGGTGCTCATGGAGGGCGGCCAGGCCACGTTCCTGGACGTGGACCACGGCACCTACCCGTTCGTGACGTCGTCGAACCCCACCGCGGGCGGCGCGTCCGTGGGCTCGGGTGTGGGCCCCACGCGCATCACCCGGGTGATCGGCATCCAGAAGGCGTACACCACGCGCGTGGGCGCCGGTCCGTTCCCCACCGAGCTCTTCGACGAGATGGGCGAGCAGCTGCGCAAGACCGGCGGCGAGTTCGGCGTCAACACGGGCCGGCCGCGCCGCACCGGCTGGTACGACGCCGTCATGGCCCGCCAGGCCGCGCGGATCAACGGCTTCACGGACTTGTTCATCACCAAGCTGGACGTGCTCACCGGGCTGCGTGAGATCCCGGTGTGCGTGGCCTACGAGGTGGACGGTCAACGCTTCGACGAGATGCCCATGACCCAGTCCGACTTCCACCACGCCCAGCCCGTGTACGAGAACTTCCCGGGCTGGACCGAGGACATCACCGGGGCCCGCACCCTGGGGGACCTCCCCGCCAACGCCCGCGCATACGTCGAGGCATTGGAGAAGATGTCCGGGTGCCGGATCTCCGCGATCGGTGTGGGCCCGGACCGGGACGACACCATCGTGATGCGGGACCTGATCGCGGACTGACGCCCCGATTCCCACCCGCGGACACGACGACGCCGCTCCAAGCCTTGGAGCGGCGTCGTCATGTCATCCGTGGGGCACGGTCGGATCAGTGCTGCGAGACGTCTGCGGTGAGCAGGTCCACGGGCTTGTCCTTGGTCACGACCTTGTGCCCGAGCCACAGGGCCAGGAACACGGGCAGGCCCAGGTACGAGGACAGCAGGCCCAGGGCGTTGACCTCCCCGGACGTGATCAGGCTGTAGCCCTGACCCAGGATCACCACGGCACACATGATGAGCGCGACCACGGGGCCGATGGGGAAGAACCGGGCACGGTAGGTGAGGTTCTTGGGATCCCCGCCCTGCAGGACGTAGGCCCTGCGGAACCGGTAGTGGCTCCACGCGATCCCCATCCACACGATGAAACCGGCCAGGCCGGAGGCGTTGATGAGCCACACGTACGCCTGACCCTCACCGATCAGGGTGGTCAGGAAGCAGAACATGCCGATCAGCGTGGTGGCCAGCAGTGCGAGCATCGGGACACCGCGGCGGTTGACCCGGGCCAGGAACCGGGGAGCCTTCCCGCTCTTCGCGAGCGCGTAGAGCATACGGGTGGAGGCATACAGGCCCGAGTTGCCCGCGGAGAGGATGGCGGTGAGGATCACGGCGTTCATCACGCTCGCCGCGGCCAAGACACCGGCGTGCTCGAACACCAGGGTGAACGGGGAGATGGAGACGTCCTCCACATCGCTCGCGAGCAGGTGGGGATCGGTGTAGGGGATCAGGAAACCGATCACGGCGATCGCGCCGATGTAGAAGAGCAGGATGCGCAGGAAGACCGTGCGGATGGCCTTGGGAACGGTCTCGCGGGGGTTGTCGGCCTCGCCGGCCGCGACCCCCACGAGCTCGGTGCCCTGGAAGGAGAACCCCGCGACCATGAAGATGGCCATGATGCCGGTGAAGCCGTTGACGAAGGGCGCCTCGCCGGCGGTCCAGTTGTGGAACCCGGGGGACGGGCCGCCCAGGATGCCCAGGATCATCAGGACACCCAGGACCAGGAAGATCACCACGGTGATCACCTTGACCAGGGAGAACCAGAACTCACTCTCGCCGTACGCGCGAGCACTGAGGGCGTTGAGGGAGAAGAGGATCACCAGGAACAGTGCGGACCAGATCCACGCGGGGACGTCCGGGAACCAGTAGCGCATCACCAGCGCGGCCGCCACGAGTTCCGCGGCCACGGTGATCGCCCAGTTGTACCAGTAGTTCCACCCGATCGCGAAGCCGAAGGAGCGGCTGATGTAGCGGGTGGAGTACTCCTCGAACGAGCCCGCCACGGGCAGGTGCGTGGCCATCTCGCCCAGGGACTGCATGAGCAGGAACACCATGAACCCGATCGCAGCGTAGGCGACGAGCGCCCCGCCGGGACCCGCGGTGTTGATGGAGTTGCCGGAGGCCACGAACAGACCGGTGCCGATCGCACCGCCCATCGCGATCATGGTCAGGTGACGCGACTTGAGGGTGCGGCGCAGCGAGCCGTCGGGCGCGACGTCCTGGCCGGTGGGCCGTGGATCGGGGCGGTGGGATGCGTGTGGATCGGGCGGCGTGGCCGCCGTCGAGATGTTTCCCCCACCGGACGAAGATGAAGACACAGGGTTCTCCCGTAGTTGTGATGGTCCGGCGCCGCAGCGGATCGCGGCGGCTGAGGGACATTATGCGCGGCATCGCAGCACACGTGGGGATCCCCACGCAAGGGTCCACCGAAGTGGCCACAAATTCTCAGAAGATGATCACCGTGATGATTCCCAGGACGCCCAGCACCAGACACGTCCCGGAGGTCACGACCACGGCCACCAGGTCCGGCGTGATCCGCTCCCCGGCGATTCCCACGGATTCTCGCCGATAACGCATGCGTTGTGTGGCATAGATCCCTCCGGAGAGGCACAACGCCACGGTGAACAACGAGAGCACGAACGCGCCGTGGGCCGGGAGCCACTTCAGGTAGATCGCTGCGGCGGTGCACAGTGCCAGCATGGTCCGGCCCCAGGACAGCACGGTGCGCTCGGGTTGCAGTCCCGGATCTTCGTGCGTGCGCACGCCCGGCGGGGTGATGGAACTCATCGGGTCAGCACCACGACCACGAGCACCCCGGAGGCGATCGCGCCCCCTACCGCCACGAGCGGGACGATCAGCGGCAGGGGCAGGGGAGCCTTGTGCCGCATGGAACGTTCCACGCGCAGCCACCGCAGTGCGGCTCCGGCACTGAGGAACATACCCAGCACCAGCAGGACCAGGGCCAGGAACTTGCGCACCGCGATGTCGAAGATGTCCCCGGTGAACGCCTCGATGGCGATGCCCCCGGCCAAGAAGGCCAGGGACGTGCGGATCCAGGCGAGGAACGTGCGTTCGTTTGCCAGCGTGAAGCGGGGGTCCGGTTCCGTCCCGCCGCGCAGGACACGGTGGCTGATCGATCCACGACGCCGCTCGGCCGGGTCTTCGGGGTGGCTCACGGTTCTCCTTCGTCTGGGCTCTCCGTACGCGCCTCTCGGTGCAGAAGCAGGATCCTGAGGTGATGGTATGCGCTCGGGGGCCGGAAGCGGCGTCGTGGGCGGGGGGGGCGCACCCTTGTCCGCTCGTGCCGCGCACGAGAAGATGGTCGCACTCGCAGACCACTGGCGTAGGGAGAACAGGTCATGAGCACGAGCAACCACCCGGGCAGTGGCACCTCGCCCCACGAGGAAGGAACCCGGTACTCGGGGACCGAGTACCACCGCGACACGCGGCCCCTGTCCGTGTCGGCCGATACCCACCGCCCCTACGCGCAGCCCGCAGGACAGTGGCACTACGTCCCCGCCGGACCGGAGGACGCCCAGCGGCAACAGCAGGCGAGCTCCAGCTCGGAGACGTCACTCGTGCTGGGCATCCTGGGAGTCACCGTCCTGCCGATCCTCGCACCGTTCGCCCTGTGGCAGGCCACGAAGGCTGAGAAACTCGGCGGCAGGGCGACCGCGGGCAAAGTCCTGGGCTGGGTCGGTGTGGTGCTGCTGATCCTGATGGTGCTGTGGTTCGTGTTCTTCTTCGCGATCTGGGGATTCGCGATGAACGAGTTCATGCAGCAATCCCGCTCGAGCGTCTGAGACGCGCAGGAGCCCCGCCGGTCCGACCGGCGGGGCTCCTGTCCACGTAGCTCGAGGGCGCTACCAGATGGCCACGCGTTCCTCCTCCGGCAGCCACATGCCGTCCGAGTCCTGGACGTCGAACGCCTCGTAGAACGCGTCCACGTTGCGCGGGGTCTGGCCGGCACGGAACTCGGCGGGAGAATGCGGATCCGTGGCGATGCGTGTTTTTAGCGCCTCGTCCCGGGACTTCTCCTGCCACACGTAGGCCCAGGAGATGAACAGCCGCTGCGCGGGGGTGTACCCGTCGACGCTCTCGCTGTCCGGACGGTCCTTCTTCTCCTGCGCGGTCTTCCATGCCTTGTAGGCAATGGACAAGCCGCCCAGGTCTCCGATGTTCTCACCCAGGGTGAGTTCGCCGTTGACGTGCGGAGCGGCGTCGTCGTCCGCGAACTGCGCGGGGGACAGCGCCGCGTACTGGCCCACGAGACGGGCCGTGCGCTGCTCGAACGCCGCGCGGTCCTCGTCCGTCCACCAGTTGCGCAGCTTGCCCTCGCCGTCGCACGTGGAACCCTTGTCGTCGAAGCCGTGACCGATCTCGTGACCGATCACCGAGCCGATGGCCCCGTAATTCACGGCGTCGTCCGCGTCCTCGTTGAAGAAGGGGGGCTGCAGGATGGCCGCGGGGAACACGATCTCGTTGCGCAGCGGGTGGTAGTACGCGTTGACCGTCTGCGGGGTCATGAGCCACTCGTGCTTCTCCACCGGCTTGCCGGCCTTGCGCGCGAGCTCGTCCACCGCGAACTGGGCGGTGCGCACTACGTTGCCCACCAGGTCGTCCCCGCGCACCAGCAGGCCCGAGTAGTCCTTCCACTTCTCCGGGTAACCGATCTTGGGGGTGAATCCGGAGAGCTTCTTGAGCGCCTCGGCCCGGGTGTCTTCCGTCATCCAGTCCAGGCGCTCGATCGAGTCGCGGTACGCCTCCAGGAGGTTCGCCACGAGCTCGTCCATGCGTGCCTTGGCGGATGGCGAGAAGTTCTCGGCGACGTACAGTTCGCCCACGGCCTCACCCAGGGCGCCGTTGACCAGCCCGACGCCGCGCTTCCAGCGTTCGCGCAACTGCGGCGTCCCGGAGAGCACGGTCCCGTAGAACGAGAAGTTCTGGTCCACGAAGGCCTGCGGCAGGTACGCGGCGCGGGCGGAGACCACGTGCCAGCGGGCCCAGGACTTCCACGCGTCCAGCAGGTCGTCGGTGAGTAGTTCGTCCAGGCCCGTGAAGAAGCTGGGCTGGGCGTTGATCACGGTGCTCAGGTGCTCCGGGGTGAGCCCCATGCCCTCGAGCACGGCGTCCCAGTCCAGGCGGGAGACCTGGTCCGTGAGTTCCGCGAACCCCATGGGGTTGTACATCTTGGTGAGGTCCCGCACCGTGACCTTGTCCCAGTGCTGCGCGGCGATGCGCGTCTCCAGCTCCATGACCGCCTGCGCCTGTTCGGCGGCGTCCTCGAATCCGGCCAGTTCGAGCATCTTCGCCACGTGCGCCACGTACTTCTCGCGGATCTCGGCGTACTGCTCCTCGCGGTAGTACTCCTCGTCCGGCAGCCCCAACCCGGACTGGCCCACGAACACGAGGTTGCGCTGCGGGTCCCCGGGGTCCGAGTCCAGGTCGATGTCCAGCGCCGCCCCGATCCCCCGGCGCATGGCCGTACCGAACCACTTGGACAGCGCACGCGGGGAGTCGATCACGGCCACGGCGTCCAGGTCCTCGCGCAGCGGCTCGGTGGCCAGCTCCTCGATCCGGTCCGTGTCCATGAAGGACGCGTACAGCAGCGCGATCTTGGTCTCGGCGCCCTGCTCCGCCGGGTTCGACGCCGCTGCGCCGCCCTCCGCGCTTGCGCCCGTGATGATCTCGCGCACCGCCTGCTCGGCCTGATCCCGCAGTTCGATGAACGCCCCGGTGCTGGCCTTGTCGTCCGGGATCCGGGCCTCCTTCAGCCATGAACCGTTGACGTGGCGGAAGAGGTCGTCCTGCGGGCGGACCGAGCGGTCGAAGGCATCGAGGTCAAACACGGAAGTGGTCATGAGCCCCACGGTACTGAGCGGCGGTGGGGCGGGTCGCACCGGGGCTCGGCCTGTTCCCGCAGGGCGGAACCGTACGGCGTCGTGACCCCGGGGGCGGGACGGTCAGTCATGCGCAGAACATCTGAGGCCCGGAAATGCCATCCGAACCCGCCACCACCGGCCTTTTGGGGACTCAGATGTACCGGCCGAATTGGCAGCCCATGGTACGCCGTATCGCCATGATGACCTAAATGGGCGCCATCCGTGAGTATCTACAGGACCTGGCGGTAGCTACGAACGCAGTGGCGAGCGATTTGCCCCACCACCGTGTTGGACAGAGGAATGGTCCGCTCCCTGCGGGCCGATTGTGTCAGGACCGCGACGGCGATAGGCGGTTCGTCGGGGTGGGAAATGACCCCAGCCTCATGGCTGAACGCCGTCAAAGACCCAGTCTTGGCTGCGATCTGGACACTCGGGTACGTGAAGACTTCAGCGAAACGGTGTCCCCATGCTTGTTGTCCCAGTACATGCCGCATGAACGAGCACTGGGAGGGAGTGGCTGCGTGGTCCTCCCAGATGAACGAAAGGACATCTACGAGATCGGAGGTCGTGGTACTCGATACCACAGGGGGTCGTATTCCCGGGGATCGGGCAGAAGGTAAGGATCCAGATTATCGGCGTCACGGCCAACCTCGGCCGTGTGCAGATCGGTTGCGGGTAGGTAGGCCCGGATATCGGTTTGCAGCAACCCGAGACGTCTCAGAGTGTGTGCCACACGGTCGAAACCCACAGCGCATAGCACCGCGTTTCCAGCCGTGTTGTCCGAGATGGTCGTCATCAATTCGACCAGGTCTCGCCACGACATGCATACGGGGTCCAGGCATATCGACAACCCCGTGGGCCCGGGAACGCGGGTCTCAGGCACCAGATCGACCGGTGCAGCCGGGTCGATGAGGCCATCGTCCGCAGCCTGACAGAAGGCGGCCATGACAACGAGCTTGTACAGGGAAGCCGTTGGAAACCTGACCCCAGTCCGGTAATTAAAGGGAGATAGCGGACCGGTGACAGTTTGACCTGCCCCACCGCCTGCAAAGCTGTTCTGCGGATCAACAATCCGAGCTACCTCCCGTGTCGGGTGAATCAGGTGAATATGGCCAGCCTGTACCCTTCTCGGCAACCATTCTCCATGGGGGTACGGGAAATGTTTATTCCTGTCGGGGGGTGGGATCCGGATACTCAATGGTTGGAACACCGAAGCGGAAGGGCTGCATTAGAGGAATTAATGGTCGATTTTGCTGGGCGTACAGGCAGGGTTCCCATCAGACAGGCGAGAGCGTCCATTCCTGCGGGGGCTACCCAGTTCTCGGTGACGGGGTAACTCTTCCAGCCGCGATCGAGAGGGCGATCGGAAGATTGTTGATCAAACGGGTAAACCCTTCACGGGAAACCGAACATGTGTCGGCGAGGGGCATTTATCACGGTCAGTCCTCTTCTTCGTCCTCGGAGGACGCGTCCGAGATCTTCTCCCCCCGGCGCTCGGCCATCAACAGTTCCCACGTGCGGATGAGGCGGGGGATGGAGATGATCACCAGGCCGCCGATCATGTTCAGCGGGATGACCCACGCGAACCACACGAACCAGTCCAGGTAGGAGTAGTCCCAACCGGCGTGCATGGCCCCGAAGATCACGATGGAGTTCAGCGCCCCGTGGAGCATGCCCAGGCCCACGACCAGCAGTCCGCCGATCAGGGAGATCACCGCGGTCATCATGTCGTTGTTCGTACCCTGCTGCATGCGGGTCATGAGGGTGATGGTGGAACCGGCCAGCAGGGCAAGACACACGGTCTCCAGCCCGATCCCGTCCGCCACGTACCCCGAGGCCACCTCCACCAGGGAGTCCGTGAAGTCGGGGAATGCCGCCACGACCACCCACATGAACACCCAACCACCCACGAGGTTGGCCAGCAGGGTCACGACCCACAGCCGCACCAGGGACCACCAGGAACCGTGCCCGGCCACCACCGCGTTGATGGGGAGCAGGAAGTCCTCGGTGAACAGCTCGGAGTGGGCCAGGCGCAACGCGAGCAGCCCCACGCCGAACGCGATGCCCGCCAGCAGTTTGGAGTCGGTGACATCCATGACCGCGAGCATGGCCATGATGCCCAGGCCCACGTCGATCCCGCCGAAGAGGCCGGTGATGATCAACGCCCGCCACGTGCGGTGCAGCCGATCCGTGCCTTCCTGGACGGTGTTCTGGAACTCCTCGACCAGTTCGTCCTCGAGGGGTTGATCGGTGCGTCCCGAGGAACGCCGCTTGGACTCGCTGTCACGCGCTGTGGGCATGGGCCTCAGCGTAGGCCACGCGAGAAGCCATCACGCGATACATCTGTGTCCCGAAAAAACACGGACAGGCGCTTCCCGTGGTCTTTCCGGGGCACAGATCTACTCACTGCGTCGGAGCAGCCGCCCAGGTATGCGCAGCGAAGGCCGACGGCGTCCCTACTCACCGCGGCCCGGCTGCGGCCCAAGCGCTCAGCCCCGTCCCGTGAACTCCGGCTTGCGCTTCTGCTGGAAGGCCGCGAAGCCCTCCTTGTAGTCGTTCGTGGCGCACAGGGCCGCCTGGGCCTTGTTCTCCGCGGCCATGGACTCCCACAACCCCACGCGGTTGTCCCGCACCTGGGCCACGAGTTCCTTGGACGCCAGGTAGGACTGCGTGGCACCGCGGGCCACCTTCGACACCCGCTGCATGGTGAACTCCATGAGCTCCTCCGCCGGCACGGCTCGGGAGAACAGTCCCGCCGCCACGGCCTCAGCGCCGGTCATCATCTCGGCGGTGTAGATCAGGTCCAGGGTGCGGTGGGGGCCCAGTCGTTCGGTGAACAGGGCGTGCCCGCCCGAGTCCAGCGTGGCCCCCAGGTTGGCGAACGGGGATCCGATGGTCGCGTCCTGCGCCACGTACACCACGTCCGTGGCAATCGCGAGCCCCAACCCCACGCCCAAGCACGCGCCCTGCACCGCGGCGAACGTGGGCGCGGGGAACCGGGACATCTGCTGCAGCAGCGGTTGCACCTTGCCGGTGAGGTAGCCGTCGGTGTCGTCACTCGCCGGGTCTACGGCGGAGATGTCCCGGCCCGCGCAAAACGCACGCCCCTCGCCACTCAGCGCGAGCGCTCGCACGCCGGCCCGCTCGGCCTCGGTGTATGCGGCGGCGAGATCGTCCAGCGCGGCCTCGTCCAGCGAGTTGAGCTTCTTGGGCGCGTCGAGCACCACGCGGGCGATCGCGTCCTCGATCGTCAGGTCGATCATGGGGTTCTCCTTGCGGTTCGGGGTTCCTGTGCGCCCCGTGGGGCGAGCGGGCAGGTACGACGACGACGCCGCGCGGTCCCGGCGCGGCGTCGTCGACGGAGTGCATGGGACTCAGGCGTCGAAGTCCACACTCAACCGGTCGGACGTGGGGCGCGTCTGGCAGGTGAGGACGTATCCGGCGTCCAGCTCGTCCTTCTCGAGCGCGAAGTTCTCCTCCATCTCGAACTCGCCGGAGGTGACCTTGGCGCGGCACGTGCCGCACACCCCGCCGGCGCACGCGAAGGGGACGTCCGGGCGCACGCGCAGGGCGGCGTTGAGAACGGTCTCCGCGGCGGACGTGGGAGACTTTACCTGGGCGGAGGTGCCGTCCAGGGTGAAGACGATCTTGTAGTTCTCGCCCTTGGGGTCCGCCTTGACCACGCGGCCCTGCTGGCCTTGCGGGGTGGTGGGCTTGCCGGTGGTGAACAGCTCGTAGCGCACGCGGGACTCGTCCACGCCGCGCTCCTTGAGGACGTCCCGGCACAGCTGCACGAGCTCGAAGGGCCCGCACAGGAACCACTCGTCCGTGGAGTCCACCTGGACCACGTGGTCCAGCAGCTCCTTGAGCTTGTCGTGGTCGATCCGCCCGGACATCAGCGGGGAGATCCGCTGCTCGCGGGAGAGCACGTGGTGCACGGCCAGGCGGGCGGGGTACTTGTCCTTGAGGTCGCCCAGCTCCGCCGCGAACATCACGTCCATGGACGAGCGGTTGGCGTAGATGACGTCCATCGCGGCGGTGTCGGAGGCGCGCAGCAGCGCGCGGGCGATCGCCATGATGGGCGTGATCCCGGACCCGGCGGCGAACGCCACCAGGTGCACGTTGCGCTTCTTGGCCACCTCCCGCTCGGCGAGCTTCTCGGGGTCGTTCATGGAGGTGATGTTGACCTTGGAGGTGAACGCGCCCTGCGGGTTCATCACGTCGAGGGTGTCCCCGGCGGCGAGCTGCTCGTTCGCCCACGTGGAGAACACGCCGCCCATGTCCTTCTTGATGGCCACACGGATCTCACCCGGGGTGGGGTCCGCGCAGATCGAGTAGGAGCGGCGCACCTCGTGGCCGTTGATCTGGGCCCGGATGGCCACGTACTGGCCCGGGAGGTAGTCGTAGTCCGCCACGAGGTCCTCGGGGACCTCGAACGTGACCTCCACGGCGTCGGAGGTCAGCTTGCGCACCTCGGAGACCGCGAGGGTGTTGAACGTGGCGCGGCGCTTGCCGTCACCCGCGCTGGCCTCGGTGGCTTCCTCCACGGCGGAGGTGTCCGGCGTTTCGCTCATGATCAGTGCACCTTGAAGTAGTCGAAGGGTTCTTTGCAGTCGTTGCACACCCACAGGGCCTTGCAGGACGTGGACCCGAAACGGGTCATTTCGCGGGTGTCCAGGGAACTGCAGTGCGGGCACTTCACGGCCAGGCTCAGTCGCACCGGTCCGGAGTTGTGCCCGGCGGCGGTGCGCCCGGTGGGCGGGGCGATGCCGTACTCGCGCAGCTTGGCCTGGCCCGCGGTGGACATCCAGTCGGTGGTCCACGCCGGGCGCAGCACCTGCACCACGCGCACGTCCTCGTAGCCGGCGGCGGTGACCGCGGCTTCGAGATCCGCGGCCATGGTGTCCATGGCGGGGCAGCCCGAGTAGGTGGGGGTGATGACGACGACGTTCTCGTTCTCCCGCGCCACGGCGTCCCGCAGCACCCCGAGGTCCTCGAGCGTGAGCACGGGGATCTCGGGGTCGCACACCGTGGCGGCGACGTCCCACAGGGCGGCGTCGCGCGCATCGCCCGGGCGCCGGGACGGCCCCAGGGGGACCTCCCGGGGCGCCACGCCGCCCGTGGGTGGCAGCGAGCGGGGCGGAACGCGGGAGAACACGGTGCTCACCACGTGGCGCCGGGATGCTGGCGGGCGAGCCACTGCATCTCAGCGAGGATGTACCCGCGGTACTCGGAGTAGGAGCCGTCACGCGGTGCGGCGGAGAGTCGGGCCTGGGCCACGTTCGGGACATCGAGCTCGGCCTCCGCCAGCAGGGCGGTGACGCGGTCCATGGTCCGCTCGCGCAGGCTGGAGGGCCGCACGGCGATGCCCTCGAGCTCGTCGTGCAGGGGCTCGTCCGCGAACAGCTCGTCCAGGTAGGGCCACATGTAGTAGAGGCCCTCCTGGATGCGCCGCTTGGACTCCTCGGTTCCGAGGCCCAGGCGCAGCATCCACTGGGCGGCGTGGTCCTGGTGGTACTCGACCTCCTTCAGCGCCTTGTCCGCGATCGCGGCCAGGGTCTGGTCCGTGGAGGACTGCAGCGCCGAGTAGAGCTCGTACTGGTAGAAGGAGAACAGCAGCTGACGCGCGATGGTCTGACCGAAGTCCCCGTTCTCCTGCTCCACGAGGCGCACGGAGCGGAACTCCTCCTCGTTGCGGAAGTACGCGAGCTCGTCCTCGGTCTTCCCCCACGCGGAGCCCGCGTAGGTCAGCAGGAAGCGCGCGTGGCCGATGAGGTCCAGCGCGATGTTGGCGAGGGCGATGTCCTCCTCGAGTTCGGGGGCCCGGGAGATCCACCAGCCCAGGCGCTGGGACAGCATCAGGGCGTCGTCGCCGAGACGCAGAGCGTACTGGGCCACGGCTTCCGAGGCCTTGCCGCCGGTCTCCGCGATCTCCTCGGCGGTGATCGCGTCACCCGCGGACTGCTTGGTGGCGGAGTCGTGGGAGGCGAACGCGCTCACAGGTGCTTCACCCCTTCGCTCTTGGTGTAGTACGTGGCGTGGCGGTAGCTCTTGCCCTGCGCGGACTCGAAGTAGCCGCCCTTGGAGTCCGGATCCGAGGCCGTGATGGCGTCCGCGGGGACCACCCACACGCTCGTGCCCTCGTTGCGCCGGGTGTAGAGGTCACGCGCGTTGCGCACGGCCATGGTGGCGTCCGGGGCGTGCAGGGAGCCCGCGTGCACGTGAGACAGCCCGCGCGAAGAACGCACGAAGACCTCCCACAGGGGCCAGTTGCCGGTTTGGTTCTCACTCATGCTCAGGCTCCGATCAGCTCGGCGGAGCCGCGGCCCGCCATCACAGTGGTCTCGTCGATCGCCACGGCGGCCTCGGGGGACGACGCCGCTGCCTCCACCTCGGTGGCCTCGCGCGCCTGCCGCTGGGCATAGGCCTCGGCCGCCTCGCGGACCCAGGCACCGTTGGTGTGGGCCTCGCGGCGGCGCTTCATGCGCTGCACGTTGCACGGGCCGGAGCCCTTGATCACGGACATGAACTCGTTCCAGTCCAGCTGGCCGTAGTCGTAGTGGCCGCGGGCCTCGTTCCACTTCAGGTCCGGGTCCGGCAGGGTCAGGCCGAGAGCCTCGGCCTGCGGAACGATCATGTCCACGAAGCGCTGGCGCAGCTCGTCGTTGGAGAAGCGCTTGATGTTCCACTGCATGGACTGCTGCGAGTTGGGGGAGTCGGCGTCCGGGGGGCCGAACATCTGCAGGGCGGGGCCATAGAAGCGGTTCACGGCCTCCTGGGCCATCCGCTTCTGCGCCTCGGTGCCGTGGGAGAGCTCGTAGAGGATCTCCCAGCCCTGGCGCTGGTGGAAGGACTCCTCCTTGCAGATGCGCACCATCGCGCGGCCGTACGGGCCGTAGGAGGCGCGGCACAGCGGCACCTGATTGCAGATCGCGGCGCCGTCCACGAGCCAGCCGATCGCGCCCATGTCCGCCCAGGTGCGGGCCGGGTAGTTGAAGATCGAGGAGTACTTGGCCTTGCCGCTCAGCAGCTGCTCGTTGAGCACGGAGCGCGGGGTGCCCAGGGTCTCCGCCGCGGAGTAGAGGTACAGCCCGTGGCCGGCCTCGTCCTGGACCTTGGCCATCAGCACGGCCTTGCGCTTGAGGCTCGGGGCGCGGGTGATCCAGTTGGCCTCCGGCTGCATGCCAATGATCTCGGAGTGCGCGTGCTGGGAGACCTGGCGGGTCAGGCTCTTCCGGTAGGCCTCCGGCATCCAGTCCCGGGGTTCCACGCGGGAGTCCTCGCTGAGGAGGTGCTCGAAGTGCTGCTGCTCGGCGGTGGGCTCCGCCTGGTCCGCAGAGGTGGTCTGCTCAGTCATGGTGTGTGTCCTCGATTCGCGGGTGAGATGGGAGCGGAGGATGAACTCTGTACGCTGCCGACAATAATAACTGACCGCTCGTTCAGAATATAGGCCCCCGGTGTGGTCGTCAACACATTTCGGGGGGCTGTTCCGCGCTCGCGGGAGGCCTCACGGGGCTCGCGTCATGCACGGATTTTTGTTGACACGGGTCACATTTCTGCGATTACATACTGACCGATCGTTCGAATAATCTGAGGAGCGCCCGTGCCACATCATCCTGTTCTGACGGGGGACCGTGCATCCGAATGGCTCGGGATCACGGTGGAACGAGCCGACCCCGGGCACAGCGTCATCACCATGCCCGTGCGCGAGGAGATGCTCAACGGCTTCGGCGTCGTGCACGGCGGGATGATCTTCGCGCTCGCGGACTCGTGCTTCGCCATGACGTGCAACGACCCGGAACCGGACGGCACCTCCATGATCGTGGCCCAGGGCGTGGACATCAACTTCCTCAGCTCGGCCCACCCGGGCCAGACCCTCGTCGCGGAGGGTCGCCAGATCGCCACCACCGGGCGCAGCGGCCTGTGCGACATCACCGTCTCCACCCAGGACGGGGACGTCGTCGCCCAGTTCCGCGGCCGCAGCCGCACCGTGCCCCTTCGCCAGAAAGCGTGAACCCATGACGTCGTGCTCCGTGCCCAGCCCGTACCACCCCGTGGCCTCCGGGGACTCCTCCCAGCCGGATCCCGAGGAGCTGATGAGCCGGGACCAGATCGAGGCGCTGCAGACGGAGCGCCTGAACTGGACCCTGCACTACGCGTACGAGAACGTGCCCGCCTACCAGGAGCTCTTCGACGAGCACGGGGTGCACCCGGATGACTTCCGGGAGCTCGAGGACCTCGCGAAGTTCCCTTACACGGACAAGGAATTCCTGCGCAAGGCCTACCCGTTCACGTCCTTCGCCACGCCCATGTCCGAGATCCGACGCATCCACGCGTCGTCGGGCACCACCGGGCAGCCCACCGTGGTGGCCTACACGGAGGAGGACCTGCAGACGTGGGGGGCCCTCGTGGCACGCTGCTTCCGGCTCTCGGGAATGAAGCCCGGGGACAAGGTGCACAACGCGTACGGTTACGGGCTGTTCACCGGCGGGCTGGGCGCCCACTACGGTGCGGAGCGCCTGGGATGCGCCGTGATCCCGATGTCCGGAGGGCAGACGGAAAAGCAGGTGCAGCTCATCCGGGACTTCGAGCCGCAGGCCATCCTCTCCACCCCCACGTACCTGCTCACCATCGCGGACGGCTTCCGCAAGCTCGGTCTCGACCCGCGCGAGACCTCCCTGCGACACGCCGTACTCGGGGCGGAGCCGTGGACCGAGGAGATGCGCCACGAGATCGAGAAGACGTTCAACATCTCCGCGTGCGACATCTACGGCCTCTCCGAGGTCATGGGTCCCGGCGTGGCCGGCGAGTCCTGCGAGACGAAGGACGGTTCGCACATCTGGGAGGACCACTTCCGCCCGGAGGTCATCGACCCGTTCGACGACACCGTGCTGCCCACCGGCCGCCCCGGCGAACTCGTGTTTACCGCCCTGACCAAGCAGGCGCTGCCAATCATCCGCTACCGCACCCACGACCTCACCCGTCTGCTGCCGGGCACCGCGCGTCCGGGTCACCGGCGCATGGGCCGGATCACGGGGCGCTCGGACGACATGATCATCCTGCGCGGTGTGAACCTCTTTTCGTCCCAGATCGAGGAACTCGCGCTGAAGATCCCCGCGCTTTCCCCGCACTTCACGCTCGAGATCACCCGGCCCCACCGCATGGACCAGATGACCATCCACATCGAGCGCCGCGAGGAAGCCACCCTGGAGCAGGCCCAGGAGGGTGGCAAGAAGCTGCTGCACGACATCAAGACGAAGATCGGTTCGAGCGCCACGATCGACATCGCCGAGCCCGGGACCCTCGCACGTTCCTCGGGCAAGCTGCGCCGCGTCTACGACCACCGTGACAAGTGAGTTCCGGCGTTGCCGGGGCCCGCTGCGGCGGTGGAGCCCAGGTGACGAGCCGGTAGCCTGAGGTTCTCCGTTCCCGACAGCCCGACAGAAGGTCGAGGTCCCCGTCCATGCCCCCCGCGAGCACTCCCCCCGCCTCCGACGACGCCGCGGCGGCCCCCAAGCGAGGCCGTCCCGGGTACGACCGAGAGACCCTGCTGTCCGTGTGCGTGGACGTCTTCAACCGCTACGGCTACGACGCCACCTCCATGGGGACCCTCTCCAAGCACCTGGGGATCTCCAAGTCCGCGATCTACCACCACGTGGAGTCCAAGGAGGCGATTCTCGGCCAGGCCCTGGACCGTGCGCTGGACTCGCTGGAGGCGGTCTTCGAGTCCGTCCTGGCCTCGGACCACGGGCCGGTCAACAAGCTCGAGGCGATCCTCGACGGCTCGGTGCGGGTGCTCGTGGACCAGATGCCCTACGTGACCCTGCTGCTGCGCCTGCGTGGGAACTCGGAGATCGAGGAGGCCGCGCTGCAGCGTCGTCGCACCCTGACCCGCACGGTCGAGGACCTGGTGCGCGAGGCGCAGGAGCTGGGGGAGCTGCGCACGGACGTCTCCGGCAAGTCCGCACCGCGTCTGATGCTGGGCATGGTCAACTCGATCGTGGACTGGTACCAGCCCGGCCGCTCGGGCACAGTGGACCAGCTCACGGCGACCGTGGTGACGATGGTCTTCTCGGGCCTGCGGGCGTAGCCGGCGCTCCCTCCGCAGGGAGGTGTCCAGGCCCGCCTAGGGTGAGCCCATGGACATCTCCCGTTCCCGAGATCTCGACCACGCTGCGCTGATCCGCCTGTACGACGCCGTCGGGTGGCGCTCCTACACGCGGCGCCCCGAGGACTTCGGGCCCATGGTCCAGAACGCGTGGCTGGTCATCTCCGCGTGGGATGCGGGGGAGCTCGTGGGAATGGCCCGGGTCGTCGGCGACGGTGTGACGGTGGCGTACATCCAGGACCTGCTGGTGGACCCGGACCACCAGCGGCGGGGCATCGGTCGTGCGCTGCTCACCGAGGTGCTGGACGAGACGTCCCACATCCGCCAGGTCTACATCACCACCGACGATCCCCTCTGGAACCGCCATGTGGTGAAGCTCTACCGCTCCCTGGGATTCCGCCCCACCTCGGACCTGGGCTGCACCACGCTCGCCATCATGCGGTGAGCCGATGCGCTTGAGCAGCCCGTCGTCGAGGTTGAGTTTTCAGTCCTCGGTGCCGTCCTGCTCCAAGATGTAGCTGCTGAATCCGGGCGCTGTGAAAGCCAGCAAACCCCTGGCGGGCGAATCGAGAATCCCTTTGTCCATGAGAGAACGCCGGGCCATGCTGATGGCCGTGGTCGGCTTTCCCATGGCGGCTGCCACGTCGGCCCTGCGCGGTGCGGGGCTGGACTGCAGTGCGATGGCGCGCAGCAGTTCGCGTTCCGCAGGCGTAGCTTTACCCCATCTGGTGCGGTAGAACACATCCAGCTGTTCGAGCACCTCATCCTCGGACGCCTCCACTGCACCCAGCGTGATCGTCCCGCCAGGGTCGGGAAAACCCGCCGATTCCCATGCGGCGTGTGCCCACAGCTGGAGGAAGTGGGGGTAGCCGTGAGCTTTCTCCAGGACGGCCTCCACTGCTTGGTACTGCCAGGAGACACCGAACTTGATGGCGGGTTCGGACAGCGCGTTGTACGCGGCTTCCCGGCTCAGGTCCTTCAAGCGGACGAACTCGAAGCGTTCTCCGAACGTGGCGGCATCCGTGACCACATCCGACGTGTGACCCAATCCGGCCGCTACGAGGGTGGCTGGCAGGGGGCTTTCATCCCGGGAACGAAGATGCTGCCATGCATAGGCCAGCGCTTTCAGTGCCGTGTGATCCGCTGCCTGGAGCTCATCGATGAAGATCGCCAGGCCCCCGCCGTGCCGGTGCAGTGAGTGCGCAGTGGCGGTCAAGCCCCGAGAAGTGGTGTAGCGATCTTTCGTAGGGGTCAGGCAGTGAGGGCGGTCAGGGGGTCGGGGATCACCTCGCTTCCGGTGCGGGCCACGGGGGTGAGCCGGCAACGGGTGAGGACCTCGAGTCCGAGGTAGCGGCGGCCCTCGGCCCACTCATCGGTCTGCTCGGCCAGCACCGCGCCCACGAGGCGAACGATGGCGGCTCGGTTGGGGAAGATCCCGACCGCGTCGGTGCGCCGGCGGATCTCCTTGTTCAGCCTCTCGGCGGGGTTGTTGGACCAGATCTGCATCCACACGTCTTTCGGGAAGCCGGTGAAGGCCAGCAGGTCCTCCCGGGCGTCGGCCAGGTGCTCAGCCACCTCGGGCAGCTTCTCGGCGACGTAGTCGATCAGCCGGTCGAACTGGGCGTTCACCGCGGCGGCATCGGGCTGGTCATAGACCGAGTGCAGCATCGCCTTCACGGCCGGCCACATGCTCTTCGGGCAGATCGACATGAGATTGGCCGCGTAGTGGGTGCGGCACCGCTGCCAGGACGCCCCGGGCAGGTGCGCGGCGATCGCGTCCTTGAGACCGGCGTGGGCGTCACTGGTGACCAGGCGGACTCCGCCCAGGCCCCGGGCCACCAGGTCGGCGAAGAACTCGTTCCACGCCGCCCCGGTCTCGGCCGTGGCCACCCGCATCCCGAGGACCTCCCGGTGGCCGTCGCCGTTGACCCCGGTGGCCAGCAGCACGACCGCGTTGACCACCCGCCCGCCCTCTCGGACCTTCATGGTCAGCGCGTCGGCGGCGACGAACGTAAAAGGGCCGGCCTCGTCCAGTGGCCGGTGGCGGAAGGACTCCACGTGCTCGTCGAGGTCACCGGCCATGCGCGAGACCTGGGACTTCGACAGGGAGTTGATGCCCAGGGTCTTCACCAGCTTGTCCATCCGACGGGTCGAGACCCCGGCGAGGTAACAGTCGGCGACCACGGTGATCAGCGCGGACTCAGCCCGTTTGCGCCGCTCCAGCAACCACTCGGGGAAGTAGGTGCCGGTGCGCAGTTTCGGCACGGCGACGTCGATCGTGCCGATGCGGGTGTCGAGCTCACGGTGCCGGTAGCCGTTGCGCTGCGCAGACCGGGTCGGGGTGGGCTTGCCCCATTCGGCGCCGACCACCGCCTCGGCATCAGCAGACAAGAGAGCGTTGATCACCGTCTGCAACAAGCTGCGCATCAGATCCGGGGACGCGTCGGACAGGGCTTCGCCGAGCAGGCCGGCAGGGTCGACAATGTGAGGAGCGGTCATCGTGATGATGTCCTTTCGAGGGTGCTGTGAGAGGTGAACTCGAAAGATCTCACGGTGGCCGCGCTCTCGTCGGCAACGACGAGCAAGACCACCGCGCTACACCACTATCGGGGGCTCAACTGCAGTGGCGGCGATCAGGGCTTCAAGGGCCTGTCCCGGGGCCTCGGCCGTGGAGCGTCCCTGACCGGGAGAGGTTGTGGCCCCCAGACCTGCGACACTCACGGAGAGTTCCAGGTTCCGGATCAGGGATGCGATCTCCTGCGCGGCCGCGGAGTGCCACGCGCGGGTCAGCTTCTCGAGTTCTGCGGACAGGACGGGCAGAAGGTCGGCATCGCCAGCGGTGATCCAGACCGGGGTCAGTCCTCGTTCGCGTGCAGCTCGTTGGCCATACCGCAGCAAAGACGTTTTGCGGCTCTTCAGGATCCAGGGTGTAGTCGCGGCCTGAACCCGCCGGTCTCCAGGAGCGATCTGGCGATGTAG